>JBBAVU010000008.1:0-29238 GCA_040397565.1 Pirellulales bacterium
TGGACGAGTTGGCCGCCGCGGGCGACGAGCGTGTCGCGGCAGATCTCGTCGTCGACGGCCACCTGCGGCAGGCCGAGCTTCACGAGGTGCATCAGGAAGGTCGTGATGTTGCGGGCGTAGAGCTGGCTCGTGTGGAAGGGCACCTCCGCGGGAAGGTTCGTCGGCCCGAGCACCGTGACGCCGTCGACGGTCACCGCGTCGCCGGGCACCGTCACCTCGCAGTTGCCCCCCCGTTCGGCGGCGAGATCGACGATCACGCTGCCGGGACGCATCCGGGAGACCATCTCGCGGGTCACCAGCACGGGGGCCCGCTGGCCCGGGATCATGGCGGTCGACACGACGATGTCGCTGTCGGCCACCGCCTTGCCGAGCAGTTCCCGCTGCTTCGCGTAGAACTCCTCTCCCATCGCCTTGGCATAGCCGCCTGCCGCCTCGCTCGAGCCGGTCTCGAGGGGCAGTTCGAGGAACTTCGCGCCGAGGCTCTGCACCTGCTCCTTCACGGCCGGTCTGACGTCGTAGGCGGTCACCTGGGCGCCCAGCCGTTTCGCGGTCGCGATCGCCTGGAGGCCCGCGACGCCTGCCCCGAGGATGAGCGCTTTTCCGGGCGTGACCGTGCCGGCGGCGGTCGTCATCATCGGCAGGATCTTCGGCAGGGCCGTCGCGGCGAGCAGCACCGCCCGGTAGCCGGCGATGTTGGCCTGGCTCGAGAGCACGTCCATGCTCTGGGCCCGCGTGATCCGCGGCACGAGTTCGAGCGAGAAGAGGGTCACGCCCTTCTCGGCGGCCTCACGGCACTGCTCGTGGAGCGAGAGCGGGTCGCAGCAGCCGATGACGATCGTACCGGGCCGAAGCCGGTCGCGGTCGCCGTGCCAGGCATCGCCGGCGGCGCCGCAGGAGCGGACCTGCAGGAGGCAGTCCGCCCCGAAGGCCTCGTCTCGGGAGACGACCGTCGCGCCGGCCTCGCGGTAGGCCTCGTCGGCGAAGCCGGCGGCCGCGCCGGCCCCCGACTCGACGAGCACCTCGAGGCCGGCCTTTTTCAGGGGGGCGACCGCCGCGGGGACAAGGGCCACTCGACGCTCGTTCGGGCAGGTTTCCTTGATGGCGGCGACTTTCATCGGGTCTCGACTCTTTTCCGGGGGCTGACTCGATCCGGGCCGGGGCCTGGATTCCACGTTCGGAATCCGGAGGTTTTTACGCGCCGCTTGCGGATGAAACACCGCGCTGGTATTTTTCCGAGCCACGATTTTGCTTGAAAAAATATCGTTTTCAAGGGTGATGACGGCACGTTTCCGGGTCGAGTCCCGGTCCGTGCACGGTTTTTTGAGGATCCAGCAGTGACCAAGACATTCATGGCGAAGCCGGGCGAGGTGGCGCAGCGTTGGTGGCTCGTCGACGCCTCCGGCAAGCGGGTCGGGCGGCTCGCGTCCGACATTTCGATGATTCTCATGGGCAAGCACCGCCCCACCTACACGCCCCACGTCGATACCGGCGACTTCGTGGTCGTCGTGAACGCGGAGAAGGTCGAGTTTGGCGGCAGGAAGTGGCAGCAGAAGCTCTACCGCTGGTACACGGGCTACCAGGGCCTGAAAACGGAGACGGCCGAGCACCGCCGCGACCGCCGGCCCACGCTCATCGTGGAGGAGGCCGTCCGCCGGATGCTCCCCAAGACCCGCCTCGGACGCGTCATGCTCGACAAACTCAAGGTCTACGCCGGCCCGGACCATCCTCATTCGGCGCAGCAACCGGAGCCGCTCGAGGCCGGCGAGAAGTAAGTGAAGTAACGAAATCGGACGCCGAACCCGCACCAGCGAACACACGCACTAGCAAACACAACGGAACACTCGAAGGAAACAGGGCATGTCGGACGAGCAGATCGCAGCAGAACCGGTGAAGAAGTCGGCCCGTCGCGGGCTCGACGTGATCGCGACGGGGCGGCGCAAGACCGCCGTGGCGCGGGTGCGGCTCCGCAAGGGTTCCGGCACGATCGTCATCAACGGCCGCGACCTGGCAGCCTACTTCCCGGCCACGAAGGACCGCTCGCTCGTCTCCGGGGCCCTCGAGACGGTCGGCAAGCGAAACGACGTCGACCTCAAGATCACCGTCGATGGGGGCGGTCCCGCGGGCCAGGCGGGCGCCTGCCGGCTCGGCATCGCCCGGGCGCTCAAGGCCTTCGACGGTGAACTGGCCGAGTCGCTGCGGCAGGGCGGGCTTCTCACCCGCGACGGCCGCATGAAGGAACGCAAGAAGTACGGTCTCCGCGGCGCCCGCCGGGGCACTCAGTTCTCGAAGCGGTAGTGTTCTCGAGGCGGTAACGTCCGGAAGCGGTCGTGCCTGGGAATTTCCGTTCCCGATGCGGCCGCCCGGCGAGTCGAAAAACCGGCCGTTTTTGCCCGACCGGTGCAGGCCGCATCTTCCGCCATCCCGCTCCGGTTTTCCGGGGCCGTCTGCCGAAGCCATACTGGATTCCGCGGACCCGCGTTGGTCGGGTCGGTGGATCTCCCGGAGAGTCGAAGCATGCGACTGACACGCCATCGTCCCTGGAACATGGCATCGCGGTTCGTGGCGAGCGGGCTTCTTCTGGTCGTCGCCGCGTCGTTTTCAGCCGGCCGACCATCCGCCAACGAGATCCGCCCGGAAGCCGCCGCGAGCGATGGAAGGAAAACGGCGTCCGAGCAGGCCTCCGCCGGCGACCTTCTCGCGGCCGAGCGGGAAGGGCTCGTGTCCGTCCGCTTCATCCCCAACGATTCCCGCTCCGCCCAGGTCGTCGTGACCAATAGAACGAAGAAGCCGCTCACGCTTCGTCTCCCGGCCGCGTTCGTTGGGGTGCCCGTGCTCGCCCAGATGGGTGCGCAACAGGCCGGGGCTGGTTTCGGTGCGGGCGGCATCGGCGCCCAGCCGCAGACTGTCGGGGGCGGTGGCGGTCTCGGCGCCGGCGCCGGCGGCGGTGGTTTCGGAGGCGGAGCACAGGCTGGCGGTGCCGCCTTTTCGATCCCGCCTGAAAAGAGTCGCATCGTCAAGGTGCGAACGGTCTGCCTCGAGCACGGGAAGGCGGAGCCGCAGCCCAGGCATTCCTACCGCCTCGACCGGTTCGATTCGTTCTCGAGCGACCCGGCGCTCCAGGGCGTGCTCGAGTCGCTCGGCCGCGGAGAGATCAGTTCACAGGTCGCGCAGGCCGCCGCTTGGCACCTCTCGAGCGGACTCTCGTGGGAGCAGATCGCGAACGAGCGGATCGACCACGTCGTCGATGAGGACGAGCCATTCTTCACAGCGGCGGAAATCCTCGCCGCGAGGCAGGTCGTTGAAGTGGCCAAACAAGCAGTTGGGTCGAAGAACTCGGTGCGGAGCGTCACTGGCCCGACGGAATAGCCTCGTTTCCCGCACGCGTACAAAGCGCCCTGAAAACGTCAACGCTCGTGTCATCCGAGATGAGCCTGCACGAGCCGTCCATGTTGAGGAAGTTGGTGCCGGCCTTGTACGGGCCGATAAAGCCGCCCGGGCTGCCTGTGATACTCGGCGCGCTCGATCGGACGTGCACGAGCACTGCGGTAATGGCCGGCCGAAAATTGAAGCTCAACTCGTTCGCCCTGTATTGAGGGGATTCCTGGGCGTAGACCAACTCCTGCCCGGGCACGACGCCGACCCAGCTGCTCCGGGTGTGGCGACTCATCCGTTCCCCGACGCCGATCGTCTTGCTCAAGCCGTCGGTGATTTCGGAGAACCGAATTTGACTGTTGCGATGGAAGACGCCGTTAAAGGGCTGCTCTTCATACCTCAAGGTGCCGAGGACGCCCGCGTAACTGCACACGGCGGCCTGGGTCATCAGCGTTGGAGTGTTCGAGGCGGCTGGCGGCGATCCGGAGTCTGTGATGTCGATGAGCCGCGGGCTCGTGTCACCGGGATCGATGAAAACGGGAACGTTCGTCTCCCGTGCGGCCTTGTTGAGATCGTCCGTGATCGGGAGATTGAAGCGAATCGTGCCATGGAGCGCCGTCTCCTCCATGTATGGCAGGAGGAATGCGAAGAAACTCCATCCCGGACCGGACTCGGTGACGACTTCGTTCGTTCCCACGCCCGTGGTGCCCGTCGCCGTTGAACGGAATCCGGGGGGGAGCTTGCGTTTTGCGTCGTGGTAGCCATGCAGCGCCAGGCCGATCTGCCGCAGATTCGACAGGCTTTGGGTCCGACGGGCGGCTTCGCGGGCGCCCTGCACGGCTGGCAGCAGAAGCCCGACGAGCGCACCAATAATCGCGATGACCACCAAGAGTTCCACCAACGTGAAAGCAGGTCGCGGACGGCTTCCGGCATTTTTCACACATGAAAATCTGGAAAAACGTCGCACGAGGCTTGCCTCTCCGAAAATGAGACTCAATCTCAACGCTAGAAGTCTAGCAGTTGCCTCGGACCTGTCAAGCTACTCGGAGGCCCGTTGTCGGTTGAAAACATCGCAAAACCGGCATTCGATCAGGGTGCGTTCGCGGAATCGGAGCGACGGGTACAATCGTCGTTCGGCAAGTAGAAAAGCATGGTTCGGCCCGCCAAGGCTGGGCCGAAGGCGGAACGGGAAGGTCTTCTTCGTGGCAGCACTATCGGAACAGGCCGGCTTCGCGGAATTAACCGCCGCCGGGGCGGCGTCGGAAATCGTCGTCGAAACGCGGAACCTGTCGAAGGTCTACCGCGATTTCTGGGGCCGCAGCAAGAAGGTCGCCCTCAAGCCGCTCGACCTCCAGATCCGTCGCGGCGAGATCTTCGGGCTTCTCGGGCCGAATGGCTCGGGCAAGACGACGACCTTGAAGCTTCTGCTCGGACTCATTTTTCCCTCGACGGGCGAGGCGGTCGTGTTTGGCCGCGACGCCACCGAGGTCTCGAAGAACGAGCGGATCGGCTACCTCCCGGAAGAGTCGTATCTCTACAAGTTCCTCGATGCCGAGGAGACGCTCGACTTCTATGGCCGCCTGTTCGACATGCCCCCGGAGGAGCGCCGGCGAAGGGCCGCGGCGCTCATCGAGATGGTCGGTCTCACCCGCGATCGCAAGCGGCAGCTCAAGGAGTACTCGAAGGGGATGACCCGCCGGATCGGCGTCGCGCAGGCGCTCATCAACGATCCTGAGCTCATCCTGCTCGACGAGCCGACCAGCGGGCTCGACCCGATCGGCACCCGCGAGATGAAGGATCTGATCCTCGATCTGAAGGCCCGCGGCAAGACGGTGATCATGTGCTCGCACCTGCTGGCCGACGTGGAGGATGTCTGCGACCGCATCGCCGTCCTGCACCAGGGCGAGTTGAAGGAACTGGGCAGGGTCGGCGATCTCCTGCGGGTGACCGACACGACACAGGTGCTCGCCCGCGGTCTCCCGCCGGCGGCGTTGGAGGAGCTCCGCGAAACGTGCCGGAGGCTCGGCGCCACCGAGGTCGAGGTCGGCAATCCGACCATCACGCTCGAGGATCTGTTCCTGGAGGTGGTCCGCGACGCCGATGCGAGGCCGGGCCGGCGCGCGAGCCAGCCACGGTCGTGACGGTGTCCACGATTCCAGCAGTCTTCCCCGCAGCCGCCGAGCCGATCCGCCGCCATGGTGCTTGAAAAGGAAATTCCGCGGTTCGTTGAGTGGATTGGGCCGGCCTTTTTCTCGTACCTGCTCGGCCTCGCGGTGTTCTCGGTGTTCGTGGGCGGCATCGCCTGGCTGGTGCAGACCGTGCTCTACGGGCCCATGGCCGCCGGCGACCGGGTCTACCGCGGGGCGGTCGGGGTCGTCGGCGACCTCCGCGGGGTGTCGTGGCGCCGGGTGACGGCCATGACCCGGCTGGCGGTGCAGGAGTCGCTCCGCAAGAACGTGCTCGTGGCGCTCGGGCTGTTCGCCATCGTGCTCCTGTTTGCCGGCTGGTTCCTCGATCCCGCGAGCGTCAACCCCGGCCGCCTCTACCTCGGCTTCATCCTCACGGCGACGAATCTGCTGGTATGCCTCGTGGTGCTCGTGCTCGCGGCATTCAGCCTCCCGGCCGACATCAAGGCGAAGGCGATCCAGACGGTGACGACCAAGCCGGTCCGCACGTTCGAGATCGTGCTCGGAAGGTTCCTCGGTTTTTCGGCGATCGGCACGGCGTCGCTCCTCGTGATGGGCCTCGCGGGCTGGGCGTTCGTGGTCCGCAGCGTCGCCCACGAGCATGTCCTCTCGCAGGAGGACCTCGAGGACGTCACCGCCGCGGATGGTTCGCTCGCCGGCTACCGGGGGCGGACGAGCGTCCGACAGGGACATCGTCACTGGGTCGAGCTCGGCCCCGAGGGCTCCGGCAGGACCGACGTCACACAGGGGCATCGCCACGCCGTGCGGGCCCGCGAGTCGGCCGACGGCAAGCGGGTTTTCGAGCTGGGGCCGCCCGAGGGTCTGCTCGAGGCGAGGCGTCCGCTCCGCGGGCGGCTCACGTTTCGCGACCGCTACGGCTCGCCGAGCGCGAAGGGCATCAGCGTCGGCGCCGAGTGGGGCTATCGCGAGTACATCGAAGGAAGCACGCTCGCCGCCGCGATCTGGACGTTCGAGGGGATCGACGAGCGGGAATTTCCCGACGGCCTTCCGCTCGAGATGATCGTCCGCGTGTTCCGCACCTACAAGGGTGACATCGAGAAGGGGATCGGCGGAAGCGTCCGCGTCCGCAACCCGAGGACACAGGTCGAGACCGCCCCGTTCTATTTCACCGCCAAGGAGTTCACGATCGATTCGCTCTTGATTCCCCGGCAGGTCGCCGTGACCACGGCCGGCGGCGGCACGCGGCAGGTCGACCTTTTCGACGAGCTCGTCGACAGAAAGCCCGAGAATGGTGGGCCGGTCGACGCCGGGGGCGGCGACGGCAAGGGGCGGATCGAGGTGATCCTGCAGTGCCTCGTGCCGTCCCAGTACTTCGGCGTGGCCCAGGCCGACTTCTACCTGCTCGCCGGCAACGGCTCCTTCGCCTTCAATTACCTCAAGAGCTGTCTCGGCATCTGGTTCTCGATGCTGCTCGTGGCCGCGATCGGCGTGACGTTCAGCACGTTCCTGTCGGGGCCGGTCGCGATCCTCGCCACGCTGTCGGTGCTGTTGGTCGGGCAGGTCCGCGAATTCGTTTCCCGCTGGTACGAGAGCCTCGTCACGGGTGACGCGAAGATCGTGCCCGGGGGCGGTCCGATCGAGTCGCTCTATCGGATCCTCACGCAGGCGAGCATCACGGTCGAGCTCGACGAGACGCCGGCCGTGACCGCGATGAAGGCGGTCGACACGCTGCTGGTCTCGCCGATGAGGCTGCTGGCGGCGGTCTTCCCGTCGCTCGGGTCGCTCGGAACGGGCGAGTTCGTCGCCAGCGGATTTGACATTCCGCTCGACCTGATCGCGGAGCACTCGCTCGAGACGCTCGGATACGTCCTGCCCTGCATCGTGCTCGGGGCGCTGTTTCTGAAGGCGCGGGAGGTGGCGTCATGACCGATCGAAACGGGAACGATCGCCGTTCGGCGGCCGGCGGCGGCAGGGGCGGCTCGTGGCTGGGCTTGAGGCCGGAGACGCTCGTGGCGCTCCTGGGAATCGTGGCCCTGCTCGTTCCCCTTTCGGCGCTCAGCCAGCCCGCCGACGCGACGAGTGGCGGCGGATTCCTCGCCCGGGAGCGGACGCGGTTCGGTCTGTCGCAGGCGAACCTCGGTGAGATCGACCCCGCGAGCGAGACGATGCGGCTGGCGACGCTCGGCCTCAAGAACGTGGCCGTGACGCTCCTGTGGGACCGGGCCAACCACTACAAGAAGGTGGAGGATTGGACGAACCTCTCCGCGACCTTCGAGCAGATGGTCAAGCTTCAGCCGAACTTCTACTCCATCTGGGACTTCCAGGCCCACAACCTCTCCTACAACATTTCGGTCGAATTCGACGACTACCGCGACCGCTACGCCTGGGTCATGAAGGGAATCGAGTTCCTCCGCCAGGGCATCGCCCTCAACGCCTACGAGCCGAGGCTCCTCGGCCGCATGGGCTGGTTCATCGGCAACAAGATCGGCAAGTCGGACGAGAAGAAGCAGTTTCGCCGGCTGTTCAAGGCCGACGACGATTTCCACGAACGGGACCGGCCCGGTCGCACGCTCCCCGAGCGGGACAACTGGCTCGTCGCCCGGGAGAAGTACCTCGCGGGCCAGCAGCTCGCCGACTCCGGCGCGATGCTGAAGACGACGCCGCTCATCTTCCACAGCGAGCCGATGATGACGGCCGTCAATCATGCCAGGGCTTTGGAGGAGGACGGAGTCTTCGGCGAGGCCGCCCGCGACGCCTGGCGTCTCGCCGGGGAGGAGATGCGGAGGTTTTCCGTCCGGGAGATCCCGACGAGTTGGGACGTGCCGATCCGGCTCGGGATGCGGGAGGCCGAGGAGGCGAGGGCGCAGCGGATCGTGGAACGGCTGGAAGAACTCCTTCCCGGCGGCATGCTGGCGATGAAGAAGCGGAGGCTGGAATCGCTCTCCGACGACCAGCGGAAGGCGATCGTGATTCCCGCCGCCGACCGCACCGAACCGCAGGCGAAGCTCGCGAGCGAGGCCGAGGCGGCGATGATAGTCACCTGGCCGATGGTCGCGAGTGAGGCCCCGCCCGCGGTCCGCGACGAGGCACGGCGGCTCGCGAGGGAATACGTCGAGGCGGGGGAGACCGCCCACATCATCGACCGCTACCGCGACATCGTGAACTTCGACTTCTGGAGGGCGACCTGCGAGGCCGAGGTTACGGAGCCGGCGCTGCGGGCCCGCGAGCGGACCTGGCGGGCGGAGCGCGAGTACGAAAACGCGCGGCTGCAGCCGGCGAAGAAGGCATTCGAGGAGGCCTTCGAGGCCTGGCGGGAGGTGCTCGACGCCTCGCCGATCCTGCGAGACGACGATATCACCGCGGAGGACCTCGCCGCCGCGGCGAGGAAATACCGAAAGGTGCTCGACCAGCTTGACGAGCCGTTTCCGCAGCCGTTCATCCTGCAGGACGTGCTCGACCGCGCCCCGCCGGGCGACGAGTGAGCCGGTCGGTCAGGCCTTGCGGACGAGCAGGCGGTCGATGCGTCGGCCGTCCATGTCGACGACCTCGATTTCGAGGCCATTCCAGCGGGCCGTGTCGCCGACGATCGGAATTCGCTCGAGCTCGGCGAGCACGAGACCCGAGACCGTCGTGTAGTCCCGCTGTCCGGCGGCAAGCCGGACGCCGAGCCGGTCGGCGAGCTCCTCGATCGGGATCGCGCCGTCGACGAGCCACGAGCCGTCCGGTCGCTCGATGACCGCCTGGGGCTCCTCGCGACGGTGTTCGTCGTGGATCTCCCCGACGAGCTCCTCGAGAACGTCCTCGAGCGTCACCATGCCCTCCGTGCCGCCGTACTCGTCGAGCACGATCGCCAGCTGGTTCTTCTCCTTCTGGAAGAGCTCGAGCAGCCGGTCGAGCGGCATCGTCTCCGGCACGAAGAGCGCCCGGTGCATGAGCTTCTTCAGGTCGATCGGCCAGCCCATCCAGTTCTGACGGAGGACGTCCTTGATGGACACGTAGCCGAGGATGTGGTCGAGCGAGCCCTCGTAGACCGGCAGCCGCGAGTAGCCCGCCATCGCGATCGCCCCGAGCACCTCGCCGGGGGGCGTCTCGATGTCGAGCGCGTCGAGGTCGATTCGTGGCCGCATGATGTCTCTGACCGACCGCTCGCCGAGCCGCAGCGCCTCCGAGGCCACGGCCAACTCGACCGGCTCGAGCACCCCTTCGGCCCGCCCCGCCTGGAGCAGGTGCTCGATGTCGTCGACCGAGACGGACGGGCCGGTCTGCCGCTGCGCGCCGAGGAGCCAAAGGACGGCGGTGGTCGCGGCACCCATGATGCGGACCAGCGGTGTCATGAGCCGCGAGAACCCCTGCATGATCGGGGCCACGGCCCTCGCGATCGGCTCGGCCGTGCGGAGCGCCAGCCGCTTCGGCACGAGTTCGCCCAGCACGAGCGTCAGGAAGGAGAACACCGCCACGAAGAGCGTCAGCGCGATCGACCGGGCCCACTCGGCGACGATCGGCGGAGCGAACGCGCGGATCCATATGGCGATGTCGCTCACCATCGCGTCGCCGCCGTAGGCGGCCGCGAGCGTGCCGACGAGCGTGATCCCGATCTGCACGGTCGGCAGGAAGCGGTCGGGGTTGTTGGCCAGCGCCAGCGCCGTCGCCGCCGACCGGTCGCCCTTCTCGGCCATCTGCTGGAGCCTTCCCCGGCGGCTCGCGACGATCGCCATCTCGGCGCCGGAGAAGAATCCGTTGGCCAGGATGAGCGCGAGGATGATGGCGAATTCGATCAGCATGCGTCGTTGCCCGGGCTCCTGGCCGGATCGCCCGCGGCGTCCCGCCGGATCACCGCGAGGTTGTCGCGGTGGACGACCTCCTCGTAGGGGCAGCAGCCGAGCACCTCCGCGATGCGGTCGGTCTTCAGTCCGACGATCCGACGCAGCTCGTCGGCCGCGTAGTTGACGAGCCCCCTGGCGAAGACGCCGTCGCCGACGGTGGCCAGGGAGACGACGTCTCCGGAGCCGAAGTCGCCGTCGAGCGAACGCACGCCGGCAGCGAGGAGGCTCGAGCCACGGTTCACGACCGCCTCGCGGGCGCCGGGATCGACGACGAGGGTTCCCTGCACGTCCGCGCTCCAGCCGAGCCAGCGTTTCTTCGACGTCATGGTGGTCCCCGCGGGATGGAAGAGCGTGCCGACCGGCTCGCCCGCGCAGATCCGCTCGAGGACGGCGTCGTCGCGGCCGGAGGCGATGATGCAATGCCCCCCCGACTCCGTCACGATCCTCGCCGCTGCGATCTTGCTGGCCATGCCTCCCTTCGAGAGCCCGCCCCGCACGTCGCTGGCGAGACCTTCGATCGAGCCGTCGATCCGCCGCACGTCCGCGACGAGCCTCGCGCCCGGCTCGTCGGGCCTGCGGTCGAACAGACCGTCGACGTCGGAGAGCAGCACGAGCAGCTGCGCGTCGACGAGCGTGGCGACGAGCGCCGCGAGGCGGTCGTTGTCGCCGAAGGAGGTGCGGAGCTCCTCGACGCTCACCGTGTCGTTCTCGTTGATGATCGGCACCGCCCCGAACTCGAGGATGGCCCGCAGGGCGTGGCGGATGTGGAGGTAGCGGGTGCGGTCCCGCAGGTCGCCCGCCACGAGCAGAACCTGCGCGGCGTGGCGGCCTCGGTCGCGGAACACCCGTTCGTAGGCCTCGATGAGCGAGCTCTGCCCGACCGCGGCCACTGCCTGCAGGTGGGCTAGCTCCACGGGCCGTCGGGCGAGGCCGAGCCTTCCCATCCCGGCCCCGACGGCACCCGAGCTCACGAGCACGACCTGCCGTCCGGCCGCGATCAGCGAGTCGATCTGCCGAGCGATGGCCTCGATCCGGGCGGCGTCGAGGAGTCCGTCGGGCCGCGTGAGGACCCTCGTTCCCACCTTCACGACGACGAGCCGGGCCGTTGTGGAGACGTCCTTGCGGGTCGTGTCGGTCATGAGCTGGCTGGTGGTTCCGGCATGCCGGCCGGCAACGGTCGCTACGGGGCGTGATCAGGGTCGGGGCGGAGTCGCTCCAGTTTACACTGGCCTTTCGTCGGGCGGCCACCGAGCGACGGCGGGCCTCGATTGCGGGATCTGGTTGAGGCATTTCGGCGGGAGGCGTACACTCATTGACCGATGAGCGACCTCCATCACGAGTGCGGGCTTGCCGCGATCTACCACCTGCCCTCGCAGGAGGCCTCGCCGCTTTGCCCCGCCCAGGGGCCGGACGAGGTGTCCCGGCTCGTGCCTCGGATGCTGCTCGACATCCAGAACCGGGGCCAGCTCTCGGCCGGCATGACGGTCTGGAATCCCGGTCGCAGCCAGCTGCTCGCGACCTACAAGGAGGTGGGGAGCGTCAGCGAGGTCTTTCGGATGAGCCATCGCGGCAAGTACGAGAGCCTCATGGAGCAGCACACCGGGAGGGCGGCCATCGGCCACGTGCGGTACGCGACCTGCGGCGCGGAAGACAGGGGCTACGCCCAGCCGCTCGAGCGGCCCCACATCCAGAAGCGAAAGTGGTTTGCGTTCGGCTTCAACGGCCAACTGGCCAACTACCCGCAGCTGCGAAACGAGATCCTCTCCCGCGACGACAACCATCTCGCCCGCGACAACGACACCGAGGTGCTCATGCACCTCATCGGCAACGAGCTCTCGGGCGACGCCGAGATCGATCCGGTGGAGCTCCTGGCGAGGGTCTCCCGCCGGCTCGACGGAGCCTGGAATATCGCGCTCCTCGATGCCTGCGGCCGGCTCGTCGTCGCCCGCGACCCGCTCGGTATCCGGCCGATGGAGTACGCCCGGCAGGGCGGGCTCGTCGCCGCGGCCAGCGAGAGCGTGCCGCTGCTCAACCTCGGTTTTCCCGCCGAGTCGATCCGTTCGCTCGAGCCCGGAACGGCGCTCGTCGTCGACGGGGCGAGCGTCCGCGTCGAGCGGTTTGCCGAGAGCCCGAGGCGCGCCCACTGCTTCTTCGAGTGGATCTATTTCGCCAATGTCGCGAGCACCATGGACGACCGCAGCGTCTACCTCTCCCGCAAGAAGCTCGGCGAGGAGCTTGCACGACTCGAGACGCTGCCGATCGATTCCGACACGGTGGTCGTTCCGGTCCCCGACACGAGCAAGGCGGCTGCCGACGCCATGGCCTACCGGCTCTCCGTCCCGTGCCTCGAGGGGCTGATCCGCAACCGCTACACCGGCCGCACGTTCATCGACGGCCCGTCGAGCCGCCGCGAGAAGGCGGAGTCGAAGTACACGCCTTTGCGGGAGGTGCTCGAGGGGAAGCGGGTGATCCTCGTGGAGGACTCGATCGTCCGCAGCACGACGATGAAGGTGCTGCTCGGGCGGATGCGGTCGCTCGGCGGCGCCCGGGAGATCCACGTGAGGATCGCCTGCCCGCCGATCGTGGCGCCCTGCTTCTACGGCATCGACATGTCCACCATCGACGAGCTGTTCGCCCCGCCCTTCCTTCGTGACGGTGTGCTCACGGACGAGTCGCAGGAAGACATGGCCCGCAGGCTGGGGGCCGACTCGCTCCGTTATCTTCCGATCGAATCGGTGGCGAGGTCGATCGGGCTCGAGCCGTCGAGCCTCTGCCGCGCGTGCATCACGGGCGACTATCCGACGCCGGCCGGGGAACGGCTCTACCAGATTGCGACGGAGCAACGCCCCGGTGGAGAGCCGCGGCGGACCTACGAGGCGGCGGTGCGTTGACGGGATCGTCGCGGCGGACGAAGAAGGTCCGCCAGACCGGTTCGCCGGCGAGCCTCGTCCGCCGTTCGAAATGGGTCCGGTAGTCAAGGTCGTGTTCGGCCGGCCGCTCGACGACCGTTTGCGGCTCGCCGAAGAAGCCCCCCGCCGCGACGATCGCGAGCGTCTCGCGGAAATACTCCTCGACGTCGGTCCAGACGTGCAGGACGCCCGCGGGGCCGAGCGCCCGCGCGACATGGGCGAGAAAATCGGCGGCGAGCACCCGCCGCTTGCGGTGCCTCGCCTTCCACCACGGATCGGGGAAATAGACGTGCACGGCGGCAAGGCAGCCGTCGACGAGCATCTCCTCGACGAGCCGTCGGGCATCGCCCGGGATCACGACCGCATTGGTGGCGTGTCGCCTCGCCAACCGGCCGGCGCAGAGCCTGGCGTAGGGGGTCGAGATCTCGATCCCGAGCCAGTTCGAGCCCGGCCACGACGCGGCGGCGTTCTCCAGGAAAAGTCCCTTGCCGCAGCCGACCTCGAGTTCGATCGGGGCGGGGTTCGCAAACAGGCTCCGTGGGTCGAGCGGGTCGGGGAGCGAGTCGAGCGGGCGGAGATAGGGAGCCGCCTCGGCATCGGCGACCGGATGCTTCCGCGGGCTCCTCGCCATGCCGCCGCTACTTTCCAGCCGCCGGATTTCCGCCGACTGGGCGACCGGAGATCTTGACGAGGGCGTCAACCGGGAGTGGAACGCCCTTGATGATGCCGTCCACCACGATGTTCTCCCGAACGATCCCCTGGAAGCGGCAGACGATCATCGCCCTGGGCCGGACCCGGACTCGCTCGACGGCGATGACCAGACGGTCGCCGGGCACGACGGGCTCGCGGAAGCGGACCTCCTCCATGCCGCCGAAGCCGACCACTTTCGCCTCGAGCAGGTTGTACCGCTGCGAGAAGTAGCTCGAGAGCTGCGCCGCGGCCTCGCACATGAGCACACCCGGCATCAGGGGCATCACGGGGAAGTGCCCGCGAACCCAAAACTCGTCGTGCGTGACGTCCTTGTAGCCGACGCAGAGACCTCGGTCCCGGTCCTCGTGCACGATCGCCGTCAACTGCTCCATCTCGAATCGCTGCATGTTCCAGCGACGAATCTCGTGGATGTCGGCGATGACCTTGGAGAGATCGTATTCGCTCGGGTGGATGATGTAGTCGCGTGGCGCCACTGGTTAAGTCTTGTGACTTGGTCTCGTGTCGTTCTTGTGCAACTGTCAGGTTTTGATGTGCTTCCGCTTGGCCTTGCGGGCCTTGCTGTTGGCCGGGCGGGCGCCGTGGTTGGCCTTCTTCAGGTTGCGGTGTGGCTTGCTCATGGTCGTTGGTCTCCGGCCGGAGGGAAATCTCCGGTCTGATACCGTACCAAGTCGGTCGACTTCGTGGAAGCGATTCTGGCCGCGTCCACGGGAGCCGCGGCGGCCTTCTCCGCGGCGATCGCGTCGGCGATCGACGTCCGGATGATTTCCACGAAGCCGGCGAGCAGGAACCCGAGGAGGCCGCCGATCACCGCCGAGGAGACGCCGCCGAGAACCGCCCCGGGGATCGAACTCTTCACGACCAGCACGAGGGCCCCACCTCCGATCGCTCCCCCGGTCACGCCGCCGATGGCCGCCGAAACCGGCACGAGCCGTCCGAGGCTCTCCGACCTCTCGAGCCGCGTCGGTGCATGCTCCGGCACGACCGAACGGAAGAAGGGGCCGCGGCCCCGGGCCTCGAGCCCCCGGTCGGTGTCGTCCCGAAGCCGGGTGCCAATCGCGTTGCCCGCGACGTGCATCGCGATGCTCGCGAGGAGCACGAGCACGGCCATCCAGCCCGCGAGGCCGAGCCACCCGATGGCCGCGACCGACACCGCGACGGCGACCGCCAGCCAGCTGTATGTGGAGAGCTTCATCGGTGGAGGTTTGAGGTCGGCGCCTCAGTTCATTGTAGGCCACCCGAGCCCGGCGGTTCATTCCGGCATTTTCACTTCGCCGCGGCGTCGGCCTCGGTGAACGGCCCGGCAAGCACCGCGGAGGGCTGGTCGTGCCGGCCCGTCCCGTCGATCACCACCTTCGCCTGTCCAAGCAGTTCGTCGGGCACCCGCCACCGTTCTCGGTCGTAGCCGGGCGCCACGAGGTTGATCGTCAGACGCGGCGGGATCTCACGGGAGGTCTCGCCGATGGGAACCTTCGTCGCGTCCCTGCCGTCGAGCAGGTCGCCCGCGAGCCGGCCGGCCAGCAGGCCCACTTCCCGGAAATCGAACCCGACGTCGAAAAGCGTGCCCCTCTCGGGCTTGCCCGGTACGACGGTGAACACCGGAACGCCAGCCTTGGCGGCCGTCACGATGATCGAATCGATCACGCTGGATACGGTCGTGTCGCCCGGCACGAACACCGCCTCGGCGCCGCGCGCGAGCGTCGACTGGATCGCCTCGATCACTCCGGACGAACTCTCCACCGCCGCCTCCAGAAGTTCGATGCCCCTCGCCTGGCAACTCGCGCGGGCCAGTTCCATGAATCGCCGCGAATTGCTCTCCGAGGGATTGTGCGCCACTCCGACGCGGCCCAGTCGCGGGTTGATCTCCCGTGCCATGCGAAATGTGGCGTCGACCGGCGCGAGGCTGCCGTAGCCGACGAGATGCCGCGGATGAACGAGCGGATCGGAGCGGTCGAAGCCGACGCCCGTCGAGAAGGGATCGGCCACCGCGGAAAAGACGTGGAGGACCCGCCCTCGGGCGTTGGCGGTGGCCAGCGCCTGCAGGGACGGCGTGCTCGAGGTCAGCGCGAGGTCGAAGGGCCCGCCGGCGATTTCCCTTGCGATGGCGTTGGCCTGGGCGAGATCCCCCTCGGCGTTGTAACGGCGGATCGTCACCGTCCTGCCGTCGACGTAGCCCCGCTCCGAGAGCCCCTCCAGCATCCCCTCGACGGCGTCGTCGAGCAGCGTCGTGCTCACCTGCTGGAGCACGGCCACGGCAGGCACGTCCCGGGTGGCGGCCGTGCGGTCGGTGAACAGCAGCAGCGCCGAGGCCCCTCCGAGCATGAGGAGCGTGGGCAGGGCCCGCCGCAGGAACAGGGCGAGTGATGGCGGAGTCGTCCGCGTGGCGGCGGTCATACGTAGGCCCCTGCGAGCGTGCGGGCGGCGGAGTCGTCGAGTTGGTCGGCCCGCCGCAGGGCGTCGAAGCGATCGGCGAGGTCGTCTGCCGTGAGCCGCCGCTTCGCCGTCCCCTCGACATCGAGGGCGATCCGGCCGCGGTGGATCAGGAGCAGG
Source organism: Pirellulales bacterium (assembly GCA_040397565.1). Lineage (GTDB taxonomy): Bacteria > Planctomycetota > Planctomycetia > Pirellulales > UBA1268 > UBA4655. The sequence continues at coordinate 16,510 of JBBAVU010000008.1, forward strand.
CGATCGCCGAGCGCCGCCGCCTGGGCGAGCGAGTGCGTGACCATGAGCGATGCGAGCCCCTGCTCGCGGATGATCCGTGCCGTGGCCTGGATCACCCGGTCTGCCGCCGCGGGATCGAGGGCGGCGGTGTGCTCGTCGAGCAGGAGGAGCTCGGGACGCCGCCATGTGGCCATCACGAGCGTGACGATCTGCCGCTGGCCTCCGGAGAGCGAGCCGATCGGCTGGTCGAGCCGCTGCTCGAGTCCCGGCACGATCGCCGCCAGCCGTCGCGCCGCATCGTCGCGGAGCTCCCGGCTCGTCGCCCAGCGGAGGCCCGCGCGGCGGCCGCGGCACGCGGCCACGGCGATGTTCTCGAGCACCGTCAGGCTCGACGCGGTGCCCGCCCGCGGATCCTGGTAGACCCGGCCGACGAGCCTGGCCCGCTCGTGTTCCCGCCAGCGAGTGACGTCGCGGCCCGCCAGCCTCATCGTGCCGCCGTCGAGCGGAACCGTGCCGGCGATCGCGCCCAGGAGGGTGCTCTTGCCCGAGCCGTTCGTGCCGATGACGACGACGAACGATCCGGCCGGCACCACCAGCGACACGCCGTCGACCGCCCGCACGGCAGGCCCTCCCGGAGAGGAGAACGAGACGGCGGCATCAACCAGCTCGAGCATGGAACCTCCGCGAGAGAAAGCGGGGTGCGACCAGCGCGGCGAGCACGACGACGGCCGTCGCAGCCTTGAGCCAGTCGGGATCGAGACCGGCACGGAGGGCGGCTGCGACGAGCAGCCTGAAGGTGACACTGCCGGCAGCGCTGGCCACCAGCGCGCCGCCCAACTGCACCGGGCCCACGAGCGCCGCGCCGAGGAACACGCTCGCCATGCCCCAGACCACCATGCCGATGCCCATCTGCACGTCGGCGAAGCCCTGGTACTGCGCGACCAATGCCCCGGACGCAGCCGTCAGGGCGTTGGCGATCGCCAGTCCGGCGAGCGTCATCCCCCCGGTGTCGCGGCCGAGGGCTCGGGCCATCGTCGGGGTGTCGCCGCCGGCCCTCATCGCCGTGCCGATCTGCGTGCGGAAAAAGCCCCACAGGGCGACGATCGCCACCGCCACCAGGGCCGCCATGAACGACAGCCTCGCCGCCTCGCCGGCGACCGGCGCGGAGAGCCCCGCCCGTTCCAAGGCCGGGCCGACCGCCGCCTCCGCCCGGTCGAGGAGCGTCGTCGTGGACGAGAGTGGAACGTTGCTGCGGCCGAGGACGACGAGGTTCACGCTCGCCAGCGCCGTCGTGACGAGGATCCCGGCGAGCAGCCGCTCGACGCCGAAGAACGCATGGAGCAGGGCCGTGATGCAGCCCGCGGCGGCGCCCGCGGCCGGGGCCGCCAGGGTCGCGATGATCGGATCGACGCCGGCGGTGAGGGCCACGGCCGTGACCACGGCGCCGAGCGTGAACGAGCCGTCGGTGGTGATGTCGGGGAACGAGAACAGCCGGTAGCTCACGAACACTCCCAGCGCCACCAGCGCCATCGCCAGGCCGAACGTCCAGGTCGAGAGCAGCGTGATCATGCGTTTGCCCCCTCGACGACGAGCGGAGCGAACCAGCACCGGCCGCGTTCCATGATGGACCTGCCGCTGCCGAGCACCGGCTCCGGGTCGCAAAGCAGGTGCATCAGGGCCAGCGGCGCGGAGGCGGCCAGATCCGCCACGGTGGCGGAGAGGTCGCCGGCGCCCCGCGCGAGCGGCCGCGGCGGGAAGACGACGGCATGCAGGTGACCGTGGACCGTACCAGGCCCGAGCGGCCGCACGAACGGGGCAAGCGTCGCCGAGGGGGCGTCGCGGGTCGCCACCCCTACCACCACGGCCGCTCGCCGGGCATGGACCGGCTCACGGGAAAAGCTCAGCCAACGGGCGGCGATGGCGCGGTCGTCGGAGCCAGGCCGGTCGGTGGCCGACGCCTCGACGAGCGGACGGATCAGCTCGGCACCCACCAGGCCCGCCAGCTCGCCGGCCACGACCACCGCAAGCACGTCGGCCTCGGTCTGCGCGAAGAGCCTCGCCACGAGCTCGTCGACGGGGACGGGCTCGTCGGCGGCCATCTCGAAGCCGACCCTGCCCGAAGGCACGCCGGTCCAGATCAGGCCGTGGGCGATGTCGATTTCGGGCACGAGGTCGCCCGCGGTGGCCATGTAGTCGACCGCGGAGAAGGGATGCGGCCGACGGTGGAAGGCGATCCCGCAGGCGGAGAGCATTTCGCCGGCCCGTGCAGAGAGTGGCCCGTCCTCCGCGAGGGCCGCCAGCCCCAGGGCGAACGAGTCGCGGGTGAGCGGTCGACGCCGGTCAGGCAGTACCCGATCGCACGATGCGATGTCGGCCGACCCCACGAGACGCCCCCGAACGGCCGCGGTCGGACGCTCGACACCGATGAACCGCACGCTGCCGAGCGTGATGTCCTCCGCCTTCGCCGGCGTCGGTCTGGCTGGCATTCGCTTCGCCTCACCGGCCGGCTGCTCCATCAACAGGGCCGCCAGCCTCGTCAGCTCGAGCACCTTTCGGACGGGGTCGCTCGCCTCGCGGATCAGGCAGCGGCCACCGACCCGCTCGGCGGCACGGTGGATCCCGAAGAGCACCCGAATCCCAGCCGAGCTGAGAAAACCACACTCCTTGAGGTCGATCGCGATCGCGTGGTGCCCCCGCCGCAGTTCCTCGTCCACCGCGCGGGCGAGATCGTCGGCATGCTCGGCGTCGAGACGGCCCGACACGGTCAACAGCAGCGTGTCGGCGGCCTCGTGCCTTCTGATCGCGATGTCCATCGACGCTTCCGGGCCGATCCGCTCCAGCGAAGCGGGGAGTATAGCCGAGTCGTCGCCTCAGGCCCGATCGATCAGAAGCCGGCAGCGACCGCCTCCTCGCCGTAGATCGGCAGCAGGCGGTAATAGACCTCGAGCACGAGCAGGGCGAGCGAGGTGTGTGCGAGCCGGCCTCCCGGGGCGGTCTCGCGGTCGTCGAAGGTCCAGCTGCCGGTCTCGTGGCCCACCCTCGCCTGCGAACGCACGAGCGCGTCGCGGAGCCTCGCGTTCCACCGGGGCCAGGCGGGGTGTTCGGCCTGGAGGAGAACCTGCGCGAGATAGAAGTTCTCGTAGATCGCATTCGGGTCGGGCGGCCGCGAGGCGAGCCGCTCGATGCCGCGGTCGAGCGGCTCGTCACCGGGCTTCCAGCCGGTGTACATCCGGCAGAGGAGGCCGATCGCCGAGGTCGAGTGCTTTGCCGAAGGGGAGCGGTAGCCGTAGGCGGCTCCGCCCATCGACTGCACGCGGTCGAGAAACCTCACCGCGCCGTCGATGGCGGGCGAGGGGACCGTGAGACCGGAAAGCTGCGCGCTCTTGAGCGCGGCGACCTGCCAGGCGGTGACGGTGAGGTCGCCCGGCTGGCCCGGCAGGTATCTCCAGCCGCCGCTGTACTGGTCCTGCGAGGTCTCGATGAAGCGGATGCAGTCGGCGAGAGGCTTCCTCAGCAGGTCGTCTCCGGTCATGCCGAACGCCTCGGCGAAGACGAGCGTGGCGAGGCCCTGCCCGTACATCGTTCCCTCGCAGAGATCGCCGCCGTGGGGCGTCTCCTTGAGTCGGCTGGCGAGGTAGTAGATTCCCCGCGAGACCGTCTGCTGGTGCGTGCCGTCCTCGTGGGTGTGGCCCGCGCCGAGAAACGGCAAGAGGGCGATCGCCGTCGACGCGGTCGTGCTTGCGACCGTTCCCGCATCGCGGCAGCCGCCGTCGCAGCGGCAGCCTGAGAGGTCGCATCGCCACGAGCCGTCGATCGCCTGGTGCGCGGCGAGCCAGGCGAGACCGAGCTCCACGGCCGCCTCGCTCGCGGTGGTGCCGCCGTTGCGACGGGCGGCCGCAAGCCGGGCATCGCCGCGCCGGTTTCCGAACCGCTTTCCGCCGGAGCCGGCCGTCGGCGACTGCCCGGGCTTGCCGACGACCGCCGCGATCGGCCCGGCGTCGGCGGCGGTCGGCGGATCGATCGCGAGGGAATCCTCCGTGGTCGGAGCGGATCCGGCTGCAAACAGTTCTTCGACTTCGATTGTCGCCGCGTCACCGGGGTTTGCGACGACGGGCGGCGGGGCGTCCGTTTGCGGCGGCCCATCCGGCTCCGGATCGGTCGCCGCGGCCGCGGCTGGGGAGGCGACGACGATGGCGGATTCGCCGCCATCCTGCCGAGCGGTCTCGTCGCTCCGCATCCCGCGGCCGTCGATCACGATCGGCCGGGCTCGCGAACGCTCCGGCCGCGATTCGCAGACCATCAACGCCAGGATCACGCCGATGGCGAGGTGTGCGACGAGGCTCCAGTAGCCGCTCCAGACGGAGCGGTTTCCAACGAGCCGCTCGACGAGCGGCCTTCGAAACGGCGGGGCAGAGGGCTCATGCATCACCGGAGTCATCGGCCACCGCCGAGTCGGCCGGCCACCCGTCTTGGGCACGAACGATCGAACTCACGGGCCAGGAAAGCCTCGCGGACGGACGGATCCCCGACTTTGCGGATCACGCAAGCGAGGCTGTTTCGCCCGATGGAGGGCGAATCGCGGAAACGGAGCCTCGCTACTCCTTGAACTCCTCGTCCACGCTCTGGGCGCCGTAGATCGGCAGGTGACGGTAGTAGACCTCGAGGATCATCGTGGCCAGCGACGTGCAGTAGAGACGGCCGGCAACGTGGGCGCCGTGTCCCCCTTCGACCCCATCGTACCAGCTGCCGGCGGAGTGGCCGCTCTTCACCTGGGCATTGGTGAGCATGTCTCGCATCTTCGAGTTCCAGGCGACCCAACGCTCACCTTCGACGTGGTGGATCACCTGGGTCGCGTAGTAGTCGAAGTAGAGATCCTTCGAGGGGCCCATCTTGGCGAGCCTCGTCACGCCCCGGTCGAGTCCCTCGTGATCCTTCTTCCAGCCCAGGTACATCCGGCAGAGGAGGCCGACCGCGCTCGTCGCCGCTCCTTGTCCGGGGCTGGTGTAGCCGTAGGAAGCGCCGGAATCCGCCTGGACGCTGTCGAGAAACTCGACCGCCTTCTTGATGACGAGCGGGTTGACCTCGAGGTAGGCCATGTGTCCGCTCTTGAGGGCCATGAGCTGCCAGCCCACGGCCGACGTGTCGCCGGGCTGCTTCGGACTGTACCGCCAGCCGCCGCCGACCGGATCCTGCGCCGCCATGATGTAGTTGAGCGCCAGTTGCGCCGGCATCTGCAGCCGGTTGTCCTGCGTCATGGCGTAGCTTTCCGAGAGGCAGATGCCCGCGAGGCCCTGGGAATACATGCCCGAGCCCTTCATCTGGCCGTTGCCCGCCACGACGAGCGCGGCGAGAAAGTTGATGCCCTTGAAGATCTGCTCCTTGTAGGGGCCGGTCGTGTGCGTGTAGCCGCGGCCGAGGAAGGGCAGCAGCGCCATCGCCGTCGCGGCGCCGCGGTCGGCCTTGAGCGTGCCGCCGTGCGTGCACTGGCCACCGCAGCAGTCGTTCATGTCGAACGACCAGCCGCCATCGGGCATCTGGTGAAGCGCGAACCACTTGAGCGCCGCTTCCACGGCCGTCTCGCTCTGCTCGTTGCCGCCACCCCGTGCCACCAGCTGCTTGCGGGCCGCGGCGTTCGATCGGGCACCGATGCCGCCAGCCTGGCCGCCGACCGCCCCGACCGTCTCCAAGAGGGTGCCTGTCGGTGCGGTTTCGGTGCTGAAGTCGGAGAACTCGACGTCGACGGCCGCGGCCTCGACGGCTTCGGCGGCGGGCGCGACCTGCACGTCGACGGACACGGACGTCTCGGGAAGCACGACGTCGCTCGAGGCCTCGGTCGCCTCCGTGACCTCCTCCTGCGGCGTCTCCTCCGGAACGTCCTCGCCGATGTCCTCCGACTCGAGCTCCGAGGACGAGGTAATCAGCCGCGGCGGCTCGACCTTCGGCGGCGCCGTCACGATGAGTGCGAGGGCCAGAAGTGCCACGATGTGGACGAGCATGCTGATCGCGAACGGCGGCACGAGCCGGCTCGCGACCGAACTGCCGACGACGATTTCCTCGACGGGCTGCTCTTCGGCCGCCTGCTGCTGCGGCTGGCCCTTCGGCGGGGTCGGAGGAGGGGGCTTCGTCGCAGTCGCCGGAGGTGCAGTCACCGGAGGCTTGGACGGTGCAGCAGGAGGCTTGGCGGGCACCGCAGGCTTGCCAGTGGCTGCCGCGGGCTTTTGCGAAGCTGCGTCGGTTCGGATGGAGCTGGCCATGGCTATTCCCGGAAAGGCGTGCTGCTCGAACGCGTCCTCAATCGCTGCCTTAATCGTATCGATCGCCCGCCCAGCCGCAAACAAGCCGAACCGGCGACCACGGGGCTATTCGGACTGCACGGACCGGTTTATTCCGGTTTTTCCGCGGCAGGCCGGATCGTGGTGGAGCGGCGGGCCTTTTCCGAGAGGGCATGCTGTGGTCGGGGCGGGCAGCCCCGGGCCGTTTCGTCCGGCCGCGGGCGGGGGTGTCTGGCGGTCATGGGCAGCCCGGGTTACGATCCTCCACCCTCCGACAAACCCTTCCCAGCACCGAACGAAGCCCTCAGCGAAGGCTCCCGAACATGGCCAAAGGCAAGAAAAAGCTCGAAGTCGTCCAGCTCGTCTGCGAGGAGACGGGCGACCAGAACTACACGCTCCGCCGGAAGACAGGGGGCGAGAAGCTGAAGGTCAAGAAGTATTCTCCGCGGCTGCGGAAGCACACTCTTCATCTCGAGAAGAGGAAGTAGGGGCGGCTCGAAAACGGGAATACCAGGGGCCCCTTTGCCCGCCGGTCGGATTTCCCGCCGGTGAGATTCCCCGCCTGTCAGACGGCGGCTTCGATCCGCGTCCGGAGCCTTTCATCGGCGGGATCGCCGCTGCGTGCGTCGGATTGGACGTCGGAATGGACATCGACGACCACGTCGGCTTGTCGGGCGATTCGCGCCGCCGGATCCGCGGTCACGAGCATCCGACACTCGCTGTCTCCCTCGAATCGGCCCGTGCCCGGGCGGACGACGAGATCGATCTCGGGCCTGCCGTCGAGAGGTTGCTCGCGGCGTGACGCCTCGCCGAGCAGGTCCTTCACCGCGCGACCAAGCTGCGTGGCCCCGAGGTCGGCGGGCAGCCTCCAGCGAAGACTCTCGAGCGGCCTGTGGACGAGACCCTCGCGGCAGACGGTGAGCCTGCCGCGGCGATGGAAGTAGGCCACGTTGGCGCCGTCCCTCCATCGCTTCGTGGCCGTGGGGTCGGTCGGATGCCAGACGTGGAGCGTGAAGGTGCGGTCGAGGATCGATTCGAGCCTCACGCCCGCGGCCCGCAGCCGCAGGCCGAGGTCGTCGTCCTCCTGCCCCCACCCCCGGAACCGCTCGTCGAACCCGTTGACCCGCTCGTAGTCCGCCCGCCACACGCTGAAGTTGCCGCCGGCGAGCCGCGGCTTCGTCCGATGGCGGATGAGCGAGTACCAGACGATCTTCCTGTGGCGGGATCGAAGCGCCGCCCGCTCGGACGCCGAGGTGAGGCCCGCGACCGTTCCGGGCGTGAGATCGGAGGCGTCGATCGAGCGGCTCTCGGCCTCGCCGAGCCTCGCGCAGAAGCAGAGCAGCGCGCGGCCGGGCCTGCGTCGGGCGAGGTGGGCGGCGACGTGGTCCCGCGGCAGGACGCAATCGCCGTCGAGAAACAGGAGCGTGCGTCCTCGTGCGAGCTTCACCCCCTGGTTGCGGTTGCGGGCGAGCTGGAAGCCGTCGTGCGGCAGCGTGGTGAAGGCGACGCGAAAGGGGGCGGAGCGGGCGAACGACTCGACGATCTTCCGCGTGTCGTCGGTCGAGCCGTCGTCCGTGACGATGAGTTCGAACGCGCCGTCGACCCCTTCCTGCCGCGCGATCGACTCGAGCACGAGCGAGAGGTGCCTCGGCTTCTCGAACGTGTTGACGATCAGGGATGCCTCCGGGTTCGTCGGCGTCATCGCGATCCTCCTGCGTGCGGGAACGGGCTCGCTTCGAGGATCGCGCGGAGCACCGCGTCGCCGGCGTGACGCTCCGCCGTCGCGGCGGCGAGCGACGCGGCCGAGCGACGGTAGTGGTCTTCGAACCGCACGAGCTCCCGCACGGCGTCGAGGATCGCGTCGAGAAGGCCGTCACCCGGAGCGACCACGACGCCGGCGGCCGAGCACGGCTGCGCGGATCCCGTATCGATCGGATCGATCGCCACGAAGTCGAGGTCGACCGCGTCGGCGCCGGCGAGCGGGCCGACCTCGACCCGCATCGATCGTTGACCTGAAACACCGGCCCGATCCGGCGGCACGGGGAGCGTCGCGAGGCCGCGGGCGGGCCGGCCGGACCGATCCGGCTGGAGCGACAACGTCTTTCGCGGCATGCCTTCGATGTCGAGGCAGACCGCGACGCCCGGAAGCTGGATCGCGTCGTCGCCGGCCGCGGGCCAGGCGGCGGACGCGAGGATCGCGTTCGTGTTCGCCGGGATCGCGATCGAAAGTCGTAGCGGCCGGCCGGCGCGGATCCGCACGCGATCGGCGCGTCCGCCCGCGAATACCCGGGAAGCGGCCGTCACCGCGGCCGTGTGCTCCGCAATCGGTTCGACGAGGAGCCTCGCCATCGATCCGCCCCCCGTGACGATCGGCAGGCCGCCGCTCGCGATCGCTTCGAGCGTCACGCCCGAGCAGCGGCAGCGGTAGCGAGCCTGGTCATACGCGAGGAGGATCGCGTCGGCCGCGGCGAGCTCCCGCACGTAGCCGCCGTCGAGCAGCGGGCCACCGAGCAGATCGACCCGATCTCGCGGCATCGCCGAGAGCCGCGCGAGCGATGCGACCACCGCGCGATGGGCGGGGGATCGAGAGTCGGCGGGAAAGCCGAGGTTCGACTGCACGGCGAGCGTGGCGAGCGGCGACAGACCGGGGTCGGCCGCGATCCGCTCCGCAACGTCGGCGAGCAGGTGCGACTGCTTCTCCGGCCGCGCGTCGCCGAGGGCGGTGATCCGGAAGCGGTCGCCCCGCGACCTCCTCCTGGCGGCCGCCGCGATCGCCTCGGCGCGGACGGGGTAGGCGAGGACCCCGACGTCACCCGCGCCGAGCCGGCGGTGCTGCGAGGCGAGCTCGTCGGTGGTCACGTGGAGTCGGATCTCGTGGGGGGCCGCGTCTTCGATCGCCCGGCGGGTGATCCTTCGGACGCGGTCGAGCCGGCCTTCCTGTCGGGGGAAGTCGTCGAGAAAGCCGCGGTAGAGCGGGTAGTGGAACTGCACGTGCCACGCGACGCCGCGGGGGGGGCGATGCTCGCGGATCGCCCGCGAGAGCCCCGCGAGGTCGAGCTCCGAGGCGGTCGCGACGAACACGACGTCGCCCTGCCGCACGCCGCGGACGATCGGTGCGATCTCGCGGGCGAACGCGTCGATGCGTTCCCGTCGGCGTCGCTCGGCATGGCCCGCGGCCCACGGCCAGGCGATCCGCAGCCGTTCCCGGCCGTCGTTCCCGAGGCGGTCGAGCTCGCCGAACGCCGTGTACTTCGAGTGGCCGAGCGTCGAGAGGGACGTCTCGAGCCGGTGGGTCGCAGGCCACTCGCCGCGTTCCGGCCGGAAGCCGCGATGCGCGACCGCCTCGCAGGCGAAGCCCGCCCGCTCCGCCGCGTCGAGGATGTCGCGGCAGTACTGGTAGGGATGCGAGCCGAGGTCGCAGAGGCAGGGATCGATCAGGATGAAACGGCGCATGGCACCTTCGAGAGCAGTCGTTCGAGCGGTTCCCTGCCGGAAGTGATCGCAAGCTCGATCTCGACCGCGGCCAGCGGCAGGCCGTCGAGCCGGTCGCGGCGGAGTTTCACGAGATCCTTGAGCGTCGTCACCACCGATTCGGCACCGGACCGTTTCGCGGCGTCGACGATCGTCGCGAGGTCGCCGTCGTCGTAGTCGTGGTGGTCGGGAAACGTGAGATGGGCGACGGGCGTCGCGCCGAGCCGCTCGAGCGTCGCGCGGAACGGCGCCGGGTTGCCGATGCCGCAGACCGCGACGACCCGCCGGCCCGCGAGGTGTTCGAGCGGGGCCGTGTCACCGGAGGCGAACCGCAGCCGGGTCGGACCGTGACGCGACTCGGCCCAGACCGCCGGTGTCCGGCTGCCGCAGCGGGATCGGACCGTCTCGATGATCGATGCGACCGTTCCGGAATCGACGAGATCGCATCGCGTCACCACGACGGCGTCGGCCCGCGAGAGGGCCGCCACCGGCTCCCGCAGCAAGCCTCGCGGGAACAGGCGGCCCCCGCCGAACGGGTCGGTGGCGTCGATCGTCACGATGTCGAGCGATCGGGCGAGCCGCCGATGCTGGAAGCCGTCGTCGAGGATCGCGATTTCGGCGCCGTGCCGCGCGACGGCCCGACGGACGGCAGCGGCCCGGTTGCGATCGGCCTCGTGCGCGACGTCCGGGACGAGGATCGCGAGTTCCTTCGCCTCGTCGCTCTTCTCGCCGGCCCTCGCGGCGTAGCCACGGCTCACGATCGCCACGTCGATGCCCATGGCCCTGTAGTGCCTCGCGACCCAGGCGACCAAGGGGGTCTTTCCGGTGCCGCCGAGCGTGAGGTTGCCGATGGAAACGACCGGGATCGCCGCCCTCGCGACCGGCAACACCCCGGCGTCGTAGGCCGCCGAGCGGACCGCGACCGCGGCGGCATAGGGAATGGAGGCGACGGCGAGCGCCCCGCGGGCCGCCGCGGCGACCGGGCCGCGATCGACGCCCTGCACGAGTCGTCGGTAGGCCTCGGCGTCGGGGAGCAGGTTCATGGGGAGTCGGGGCCGTGAGGCGACGGCCCGCGGGCACGTGGCGGGCGTGAACGGGGAGGGGAATGCCGAGGATAGAAGCGGCTTTCGAACGCCGTCAACGTCGCTGCCGATATACTTCTGGAGTCGGCGTTCGGTCGTGGCAGCACGTCCTGCCGGCCCGTTGTCGTGGGAGCGAGGCGATGGCGACCGTTGCGGAGAAGTCAGCCGACCTTGCCGTGCCGGAATGGGCGCCGTCGCAGGCGGTCGACGAGAAGGTCGATCGCTACCTCGCGGCCCGCCTGAGGGCGGTCGGGGCCGACTACCGAAGCGTCGCGATCACCACCTTCCTCCTCGCGGCCGCCATCGGGCTCGTGCTCTGGATCGGCGCGGGTGTCGTCGCCGACCACTGGGTCGTGCCCGGTGGACTCGACCGCACCCTCCGCATCGCGTGGCTCGCAGTGGCCGCGGCGGCGGTTCTCGCGGCGGCGGTGAAGTGGGTGGTGCCGCTCGTGCGGTACCGGGTGAACCTCGTTTACGCCGCGCGTTCGATCGAGCGGGCCAATCCAGAGCTTCGCAACGACGTCGTCAACACCGTGCTCGTGCGGGCTCGTCCGGATCGGATTCCGGCGATGGTCGTGACGTCGCTCGAGCGCCGCACGGCGAAGCGGCTCTCGAAACTTCCCGCCGACATCGTCGCCGATCGCGGGCCGGCGCTGCGGCTCGCCGTGGCGCTTGCGATCCTCGTCGCGGTCGCCTGCCTCTACGCGGTCTTTTCGCCGAAGAGCCTCGGCGTGAGCCTCGCGAGGCTCGTGGCTCCCTGGTCGCGGGTCGCTCCGCCGACCCGGGTTCAGCTCGGGGAGTTGGAACTCGGCTGGAGGCTGCCGGCCGGAGAACGCGGGGGCGGCGATGCCTTCCATGCCATTCCTGTGAAGGACGGGCGAGCGACGATCATCCGCAACAGGCAGCTCGTCGTCCGCAACCGTATTCAGGGCATGACGGCCGGCGAGCAGCCGGAGGTGGAGGCTGCGGGGATCGCCGAGGATGGCTCGATCAATCGTGTCGCGGGCTGGCGAAGCAGGATGGAGCCGGCGGCCGCGTCGGGCGGGAGCGGCGGCTTCGAGGCGACGCTCCCGGGAGGCGGCCACGGGCTGTCGAACGACCTCGTCGTGTCGGTGACGGCGGGCGATGCGAGAAGCGAGCCGGTGAGGATCGTCGTCGTCGACGCGCCGTCGCTGCTCGTGAAGCAGCTCAAGCTCGTGCCGCCGGCGTACACCCGCCGCGAGCCCGAGATCCTCGAGTGGCAGGGGGACGTGAGCGGCCTCGAGGGGACGAAGGTGACGCTGCTCGCCGAGAGCAAGGATCCGCTCGAGATGGCGTCGATCGACTTCGGCTGCGACGGCCAGGGTCTCGTGAAGCTGAAGATCGATCCCCGCGACCTCGCACGGGCGAGCGGTTCGTTCGAACTGCGGCTCTCGGCCGATCGATCCGGCCCCTGGGAACGCGACTACCAGCTCGTCTTTCGACCGCGCGGCGGGGCCGAGGAGGACGGAAGGGTGCGGGGCATCGAGCACCGCATCAACGTCGTCGCCGACACCATGCCCGAGGTTCGGATCGTCGATCCCGGCAAGCCCGTCGTGAAGGTGCCGCCGGAGAAGCCGGTCGCCGTGGGCGTCGAGGCGGTCGACCCCGACTTCGCCCTCCGGAGCGTCGCGATCGAACTCGAGCTCGAACGCGACGGCGAGCGGATGCCGCGGCCGCCGCAGCCGATCCTCGAGCGGGAGTTCTCCGGGCCCTTTCGCGGCCAGACGGTCTTCAAGCCGACGTCGGTGGGAGGCCGGGCGGGCGACCGTCTCCACTATCGGGCGGTTGCCGTCGACTCCAAATCCCCGTCGCCCAACGCGGCCAGGACCGAGTGGTTCACGTTCGAGCTCGACGCGGCCGCGCCGCCTCGGCCGGTGCCGCCGGGCGGCCGGCAGGGGAACGAT
>JBBAVU010000009.1:0-29218 GCA_040397565.1 Pirellulales bacterium
ACCGGCGCCTTCAGCGGGAGCAACAGCCGCCCGCCGTCGCGAGAGAAGTGCCCGAGAGAGGACTTGAACCTCCACCCAGTTACCTGGACAAGAACCTGAATCTTGCGCGTCTGCCAATTCCGCCACTCGGGCATCAGAGGGCCGCCGTATCCTACCAGCCGCGAGGATGCGAGGAAGCCCCCGCGGCCCGCCGATGCCAGCGGGCAGTCTCTCCCGACGCCCTCGCGGCTCTGTTACATTCCTGCGGTCTTTTTCCCTTCCTTCAGCGAGCGACGTCATGGCCGACCTCCCTTCCTTCGGATCCTCGTCCTCCCCGGCGGTCGACGACGGCCGGCCGTGGTGGAAGGGGCTCTCCCGCTATCACTGGTTCGTGCTCGTGGTGGCGGCGCTCGGATGGCTTTTCGACTGCCTCGATCAGCAGCTCTTCAATCTCGCGAGAAAGCCCGCGATGGAGACGCTGCTCGCGACTGCGGATGCGGCGGCCGACCCGAAGGCGGTCGACTTTTACGGCGGCCTCTCCACCTGCATCTTCCTCGCCGGCTGGGCGACGGGCGGTCTCATCTTCGGCGTGATCGGCGATCGGATCGGCCGCGCGAAGACGATGATGATCACGATCCTCATCTACTCGCTCTGCACGGGCCTCTCCGCGCTCTCGCGGGGCTTCTGGGACTTCGCCTTCTACCGCTTCATCACCGGGCTTGGCGTCGGCGGCGAGTTCGCCGTGGGAGTCGCGCTCGTGGCGGAAGTGATGCCCGAGCGGGCGCGGCCCTACGCGCTCGGCCTCCTCCAGGCGCTCTCGGCGGTCGGCAACTTCGGCGCCGCACTCATCGGGATCGGCCTCGGCCGCATGCAGATGCTCGCCGAGGGAGGCCTCATCTCGGGCTGGGAGCCGTGGCGGTGGAAGTTCGTGATCGGCGCGCTGCCGGCGGTGCTCGCCCTCGTCATCCGTGCGGGGCTGAAGGAGCCGCAGCGATGGCAGGAGATGAAGGCCAAGGCCGCGGCCACGGGTGAGAAGCTCGGTGGCTATTCCGCGCTCTTCGCCGATCCGAGGTGGCGGCGAAACGCGATCGTCGGCATGCTGCTTGCCTGTGCCGGGGTGATCGGGCTCTGGGGCATCGGCTTCTTCGCGATCGACCTGCAGCGGAGCGTGCTCAAGAAGACGTTCGAGGCTCAGGGCCTCACGGGCCGGGAACTCGCCGGACAGTTGACGCTCTGGTCGGGCATCGCCTCGATGATGATCCAGGTGGGCGCCTTCGCCGGCATGATGCTCGCGGCGAGGATCTGCCAGTGGCTCGGTCGACGGGCCTTTTTCGCGATCTTCTTCACCGCCGCGATGCTCTCCACAGCGATGGTCTTCCGCTATCTCGACGACAAGACCGACTTCTACTGGATGCTGCCGATGATGGGCTTCTTCCAGCTGTCGCTCTTCGCGGGCTACGCGATCTACTTCCCCGAACTCTTCCCCACGAGGCTGCGGAGCACCGGCACGAGCTTCTGCTACAACGTCGGACGGTTCGTCGCGGCGAGCGGTCCGTTCCTGCTCGGCCAACTCTCGAGCACCGTGTTCTCCGGATCGCCCGAGCCGATGCGGCCGGCGGGTATCCTCATGTGCGGCGTGTTCCTGCTGGGCCTCGCCGTGCTCCCGTTCGCGCCCGAGACGAAGGGCCGCCCGCTTCCCGAGGATTGACGGCCGATAATCGACTTCCCGCTCTAGCCGCCGGTCGCGAGCCGCAGGGCCGCACGGCAGGCCGCGTCGAACGCCGCCAGATCGAGCATCTCTTCGGTCGTGTGGATCTCCTTCTGGCCGCAGCCGAGCGTGACGGTCGGGATGCCGTGGGCCGCCATCCAGTTGGCGTCGAGGCCCCCGTTGCTCACCTCGAACCGCGGCGAGAGGCCGAGGCCCCTCACCGCCTCCGCGGCGGCCACGACGCAGGGCTCGTCCTCACCCAGCCGGAAGGCCTCGTAGTCGAGCCGCCCCTGGAACGTCACCTTGCCGCAGCGGCCGTCGGAGGACCTCACCTCCTTGGCGGCGGTCTCGAACGCCGCGAGGATCGCCTTCACGATCCGCTCGCGGAAGGCCGCGTCGTGCCCCCTCGCCTCCGCCTTGATCGCGGCCCGCTCCGCGACGACGTTCGTCGCGCATCCCGCCTCGACGACGCCGACGTTGCTCGTGCCCCGCTTGCCCGCCTTCTCGACGAGGCCGTGCCAGCCATCCCGCACGAGGCTTGCGATGGCGAGTGACGCGATCGCGATCGCCGAGACCCCCTTCTCGGGCGCCACGCCCGCATGGCTCGGGATTCCCTCGACCTTGATATCGAGCCGATGGCCGCCCGTCGCCCCGACCGTGATCTTCTCCACCGCTCCACCGTCGAAGTTGAAGGCGAGCTTCGGCCTGCCGAGCCCGCTCGCGGTCACGAACCGCGCGCCATAGAGCCCCACCTCCTCCTGGATCGCGAAGAGGAACGTGAGCGGCGGGTGGGGCAGCTTCCGTGAGAGGATCTCCACGGCCGTCGAGAGCACGACCGCGACGCCGGAGCGGTCGTCGGCACCGAGGCCGGTCGTCGGATCGGCCGACCGCACCATCTCCCGTCCCTTCACCTTCACGAGCTTCGGCTGCGAGCCGAGGCAGACCGGCACGGTGTCCATGTGGGCCATGAGGAGCCGCCTCGGCGCGGCAGCCATCGCGGGCGAGCCGCCGCCCGGCAGCTTCACGATCACGTTGCCGACGTTCCCCTTGAGCGGCGTCTTCGTGTTCGCCGCGTCGATCGAGATCGCGTCCTTCGGGCAGCCCGCTGCCACGAGCGTCGCGATCACCCGCTCGGCAACGGCCCGCTCGTCCCCCGAGCCGCCTCGGATCGCCATCAGCTCCATCACCCGTTTCCTCGCGGCCGCGAGGTTGGGCTCGGGGAGCGTGGATGCGTCGGCCGCTTTCGCGGCCCGGGCGGATGGTTTAGCCTTCCTCGACAGGGATCGACTCATGCGGATATTCCTCGCTGGCATCATGCAGGGCTCGCACGTCGCGGCGCTGGTCCACGACCAGTCCTACCGCGGCTCGTTTCGCGAGGTCCTTCAGGCCCATTGGCCCGACGCGGAAGTCTACGACCCGTTTGCCAACCACGCCACTTCCCTCGGATACGACATGCGGCGGGCGAAGGAGGTCTTCCACCGCCATATCGAGATGTGCCGGGAGTTCGACCTCGTGGTCGCCTACGTGCCCGAAGCTTCGATGGGAACGGCGATCGAGATGTGGGAGGCGAGGCAGCACGGCCGGAAGGTCGTCACGATAACCCCGCTCACGCACAACTGGGTCGTGCAGATCACGAGCGACGCGGTCTACCGCGACCGCCGCGAATTCGAGCACGCACTCGCCTCGGGGGACATCGACCGGCTTCTGGCCGAAGAGCCGCCGAAGCGCTGACCACTCACCCCCTGCGACGGTCGCTCGCCCGACGGCACGCAGCGACGAGCTTCGCCGCGTCGGCCCGAGGCACGATCTCCACCTCCACGTCGTCCGACACCCACTCGTCGCGACGGAGCGCCCTCGCGGTCTTCGCGTCGTCCGCCACGACGACGTCCGCCGCTCCGAGCGACGAGGCGACCAGCTCGCGGACGATGCCCTCGCCGGCGGCCTCGAGATCGGCGAGGGCCGCGTGCATCACGAGCGGCACGCCCGTCTCAACGGCGAGATCTGCGATCGCTCCGGCGTGGAGCACGAGGATCACGTCGGGGCTTCCCTCGTCCACCGCCCGGTAGACCGCCTGCCTCGCCTCCTCGCGGGCGACGGCAAGCTGCTCGTCCGAAAGCCGCACGGCATCCTGCGGAAAGACGTTCGAGGCCTCGGCAAGGATGACCACCACCCCGTGCATCGCGAGGCGATCGGCGTCGGGATGAGCACACGCCCCACTCACCCCGCGACAGCCGTGGTCGATCAGAAGGACCCGCATCCGGGAGATTACACCCGCTGCGCGAGCCCCCACGCAAGAGACCACCCCGCCGCCTCACCCCACCACTGCCCGCCACGCAACCATTGCGGCGGCCATCCATGCGGCCGCGGCCCAGTCGTCGGCCATGACCCCGAGCCCCCCCGGCAGGTGCTCGAGCCGGCGGCAGGGAAATGGCTTCGAGATGTCGAAAACCCGGTGAAGAATCCACCCCGCGAGGAGCACCGGCAGCGTGCGGCCGGCGAACGGAACGACGAGCATGCCCAGGGGCAGGCTCAACGCCTCGTCGAGCACGATCGACCCCGGGTCGCTCCCGCGGCCGAGCCGCCGTGCGGCGGCCGAGCAGATCGGGATGCCGACGAGGTTCGCCGCGACGAGGATCACCGCCTCGATCACGGTCTCGGCGCCGGCGCAGGAAAACCGTCCGGCGATCCATGCCGCCGCCCCGCCCGTTACCAGCGAGACGCCGACGCCCGCGGCGGCGCCCCAGGTGCCCGGCGCGAACGGAATCCGTCCGATCCACAGGCAGGTGGCGGCCACGACGCTCGGCGTGGTCCATTCCTCGCGGGATTCAGCCATGATGCTCGGTGCCCCGGGAAGAATCACGGGAAGTTGCGTAGAATATCGTCATGGATAACACCGGCTCTCCAGCCACCGACATCGGACGCCTCTCGCTCGTCGAGTATCCGCATCCGGCGCTGTTTCGGAAATCCCGTCCCCTGACAAGGATCGACGACGCGGTCGTGGACGCGGTGGAGCAGATGTTCGCGATCATGTACGCGTCCGGCGGCGTCGGCCTCGCGGCAAACCAGGTGGCGCTTCCCTACCGGCTGTTCGTCGTAAACACGGCCGGACGGCCCGACGAGGGAGAAGAGTTGATCTTCATCAACCCGTCGCTGAGCCGGCCGCGGGGCACGGCCGTGCAGGAGGAAGGCTGCCTGAGCCTGCCTGGCCTGCGGATGGACGTCCGCCGGCCGGAAAAGGTGATGGTCGACGCCTGGACCATCGACGGAGAGCAGGTGCGGTTCGACCTCGACGGTTTCCTCGCCCGCGTGGTGCAGCACGAGTTCGATCACCTCGAGGGGCGGCTGTTCACCGACCGCCTCCCCGACGCCGCCGCGATCGAGGCACGACGCGCGCTCGACGAGCTGCGGGTGCTCTTCGACGGCAGGCAGGCGCGGGGCGAACTTCCAGACGACGACGCGATCAACGCCCGGCTCGACGCGCTCGAACAAGCCCGGTGCCTCGCGTGAGCCCGTCGGACGGCCCTGCGAAAGTCGGCGGAACGTCCGTGGTCGCCGATGCGCCGGGGCGGCCCGCCGCGCTCGATCTCGTGGTGATGGGCACGGGTCCCTTCGCCGTGCCGATGCTCCGCCGGCTCCTGGCCTCACAGCACCGTGTCGTCGCGGTCGTCACGCGACCGGCCCGCGCGGCTCCCGGCCGCAGGCCCCCGCCGAACCCGGTCCGGGAGACCGCGGAGGCCGCGGGCATTCCCGTGATCGATCCTGCCGACGTGAACGCGGGAGAGTCGGTGACGACGCTCCGGGGCCTCGCCGCAGACCTGTACGTCGTCTGCGATTACGGACAGATCCTCTCGTCGGAGTTGCTCGCGATCCCGCGGCTCGGCGGGATCAACCTCCACGGATCGCTCCTGCCACGACATCGTGGCGCGGCGCCGGTGCAATGGGCGATCCTTTCCGGCGACGCGGTCACGGGTGCCTGCGTGATCCACATGACGCCCGCCCTCGACGCCGGCCGCGTGCTCGCGTCGAGCGAGACGCCGATCGGTCCCCGCGAAACGTCGGCCGAGCTCGAGCCGCGGCTCGCGGAACTCGGTGCCCCGCTCGTCCTGGAGGCGATCGATCGTCTCGCGGCCGCCGCCGATCCGCAGGCGATCGGCGTGCCGCAGGACCCGTCGACCGTCACCCGCGCCCCCAGGCTGTCGAAGGCCGATTCGGCCGTCGACTGGTCGTGGCATGCGATCGAGATCGACCGACGACGCCGCGCGATGGAGCCCTGGCCGAGGACGACGACGTATCTGCTTCGCGACGGCCACGCCCCGCTGCGACTGGTGCTCGAGGACGTCTCGCTCGACGCAGCTTCACCCGACCGGACGGGATCGCCGGCCTCGCCTCCGGGCACGGTCCTGTCGGCCGACGAGGGCGGCATCCGGGTCGCCTGCGGGGGAGGCACGGCCCTCGCCATCACGCGGCTGGTGCCGGAAGGCAGGAAAGCCATGACGGCGGCGGAGTTCCTGCGGGGAACGCGGGTCGTTCCGGGCCAGCGATTGGCGTCGATGGCGGAAGCCACGCCCGGCCGATAGTCCCCAAGGGCCCCCAAGATGCGTCACGGCGGGGACCGGCAAGGCGGCCGGTCCCCGCCGTTTTTTCACGCGAAGCCTGCTAAAATCGGCCGCATGACGAAGCGGCTCTGGATCGAAACCGTCGGCTGCCAGATGAACGTGCTCGACAGCGAGCTCGTCGTCGCGGCCCTCCGCCGACGCGGCTGGGAGCCCGCCGCGTCCCCCGCCGAGGCCGACGCCGTCTTCTACAACACCTGCTCGGTCAGGCAGCATGCGGAGGACAAGGTCTACTCCGCGCTCGGCAGGGTGCGGCTCGAGAAGGCGAAGCGGCCCGACCTCGTCGTCGGTGTGCTCGGCTGCATGGCGCAGAAGGACCAGGATCTCATCCGCACGCGGGCGCCCTGGGTCGACCTCGTCGTGGGGCCGGGGCAGCTGCACCGGGTGCCCGCGCTGGTCGACGACGTGCTCGCCGGCAGCGGCCCGAGGATCGAAGTGAGCCTCGACCGCACCGCCGGCAGCCGCGACGCGGTCGCCCGAAGCTTCGAGAGCTACGACCCCGACCGCGATCCCACGATGCGGCCGACGCCGTTCCAGGCATTCGTACGCACGCAGACCGGCTGCGACAAGTTCTGCGCGTTCTGCGTTGTGCCGAAGGTCCGGGGGCCGGAGCAGGCGAGGCCGCCGGAGGCGATCTTCGCGGAGGCGAGGAAGCTCGTGGCCGAGGGCTGCCGCGAGATCACGCTCATCGGCCAGACGGTCAACAGCTACTCCTGGAAAGACGGCGGCCGCACGACCCGGCTCTCCGACCTGCTCTCGGGCCTCGACGCGATCGACGGGCTCGACCGGATCCGGTTCGTGACGAACTATCCGCGGGACATGACCGACGACCTCATCCAGGCGGTCCGCGATCTGCCGAAGGTCTGCCACTACCTCCACGTGCCGGCCCAGCACGGCTCCGACGCGGTGCTCAAGCGGATGAAGCGGGGCTACACGATCGGCGAATACCTCGAGATGCATGCCCGTGTCCGCGAGGCGATCCCCCACGCGGCCGTGACGAGCGACTTCATCGTGGGCTACTGCGGCGAGACCGACGAGGAATTCGAGGCCACGGTCGATCTCGTGCGGCAGCTGCAGTTCAAGAACAGCTTCATCTTCAAGTACAGTCCGCGGCCCGGCACGAAGGCGTTCGAACGTCTGCCGGACGACGTTCCCGAGGAGGTGAAGCGGGAGCGGAACCGCGTGCTTCTCGAGGCGCAGGCCGAGGCGAGCCTCGCCGGCAACGCGGGGTTCGTGGCCACGCGGCAAAAGGTGCTCGTCGAGGGATTGAGCCCTCGCGAGGAGAAGGCTTCGCGGCGGGAGGAAGATGCCGCCGCGCACGTCACAACCGATCCCGACCGGCAGGCCGACCGGGTCCGCCAGCTCGCCGGCCGCACGATGTGCGACCGGATCGTCGTCTTCGACGGCCCCGAGAGACTCATCGGCAGAATCCTCGACGTCGACGTCATCGCCGCCGGCTCCTGGACGCTTTCGGGGGTGCTTCCGCACCCCGACCACGCCGTAGTTTGACCATGCCGCATGCTGACCCATCTGCGGCGTCGATCACGATCGACGGGATGCGTCGGCTGCTCGACGATGCCCGGGTCGCGACCGACTGGGGTCGTCGCGCCGGACTCGCCGATCCCGCGACCGCCCAGCGGGTTCTCCTCGCGATGGCCGAAGGGGGTGTCACGCTCGACCTGCTCGGCTCGCTCGCCGCGAGGCTGCTCTCGATCCTGCCCGACACGTCGGAGCCCGACCGATGCCTGCGGGAGCTCGCCCGCTACGTCGCCGCGGCCAGAAACCCCCTGTCGGCGGTCGCCCTCTTCGACCGCGATCCCGCGAGCCTCGCGATCCTCATGAGGATTTTCTCGACGGGCCCCTTTCTCTCGTCGGTCGTCGTGGACGACCCCGAGGCATGGGAGCAGGTGCGACTCGGAGAAGGGAGGCCGGAGTCGCGCGAGTCGCTCGTCGCCGAGGCCAGGGCCCTCACGTCGATGCTCGGCGACGGCGACGCTGTGATGCAGTCGATCCGCCGGTTCAAGCGGCGGGAGCTCCTGCGGATCGCCTACGGCGACGTGGTCGCCGGACAGCGGCTCGAGACAGTCACGTCGCAGCTCTCCCACGTGGCCGACGCGGTGCTCGCCGTGGCCGTCGATGCGTCACTGCGGCGGGTTTCGGCCCAGTGGGGTACGCCTCGGGAGCCCTCCGGAAGGCCGGCGACTCTCGCGGTGATGGCGCTCGGCAAGCTCGGCGGAAGGGAGCTCAACTACTCGAGTGACATCGACCTCGTCTTCGTCTACTCCGCCGACGGCAGGGTCGAGGGGCCGAGAAGCTCGACGAACCACGAGTTCTTCGAGCGGGTGGTCCGGGAGGTGGTGCGGCTCGTCGGCGGGACGAACGAGCTCGGAATCGCCTACCGCGTCGACCTGAGGCTGCGGCCGCTCGGGGAGAAGGGGCCCGCGGCGATGTCGTTCGACGCGACGCTCCAGCACTTCGACGAGCATGGCCGCACCTGGCAGCGGCAGGCGTGGCTCAAGGCGAGGCCCGCCGCGGGCGACGAGACGCTCGGCCGCCGGCTCGTCGAGCAGCTCGAGCCGTGGATCTTCCACCGCTGGCTCTCGCGTGCCGACATCAGCGGCATCAAGGCGCTCAAGCGGAAGATCGAGCACAGCGCGAGGACGGAGGGGGCCGAGGCGAGGGATGTGAAGATCGGCCGCGGCGGCATCCGCGACATCGAATTCGCGATCCAGTTCCTCCAGCTGCTCAACGGCGGCGACTCGCCACAGGTGCGCACTCCCAACACGTTCGACGCGATCCGCCGCCTCGCGGAGGCGGGCGCGCTCACCGACCAGGAGCGGGGCATCCTCGAGGCGAACTACACGCTCCTGCGTTCCGTCGAGCACCGTCTTCAGATCCTCTGCGACCTGCGGACCCACTCGCTGCCGGAATCGGATGACGAACGCGGCAGGCTGGCCGTGCGGATGGGACACGCGAAGGGGCCCGAGGGGCTCGCGGCCTTCGATCTTGCGATCGCCGAGGCGACCTCGCTCGACCGCCAGATCCTCGACCATCTCCTCCACGACGCATTTCCCGACGAGCCCGATCCCGAACCGGAGGTCGATCTCGTGCTCGATCCCGATCCCGATCCTGCGACCGTCCGCGAATTGCTCGGCCGGCACGGCTTCCGAGATCCGGCCGCCGCCTACCGGCACCTCCAGTCGCTGGCAGAGGAGAAGATCCGGTTTCTCTCGACCCGCCGCTGCCGCCACTTCCTCGCCGCCATCGCGCCGCGGCTGCTCGCGGCGATCGGAAAGACGCCCGACCCCGACGCCACGCTCGTGAATCTCGCGACGGTCAGCGATTCGCTCGGCGGCAAGGGCGTGCTTTGGGAGCTCTTCAGCTTCCATCCACCCTCGCTGGAGCTCTACGTGAGCGTCTGCGCGTCGAGCCCGTTCCTCTCCGGGATCCTCGTCGGCAACCCCGGCATGATCGACGAGTTGCTCGACTGCCTCATGATCGGCCGGCTGCCCACGAGGGCGGAGCTCGAGAAGGGTCTCGACGAGCTCTGCCGCGGCGCGGTCGACATCGAGCCGATCCTCCACGCATTCAAGGCCTCGCAGCAACTCCGCATCGGCGTTCGCGACATCCTCGGCAAGCAGGACGTCACGCAGACCACCGCCGCCCTCTCCGACGTCGCGGAGACGATCCTCCGGAAGCTCGTGGCCCGCGAGGAGGCGAGGCTCGTCGAGCGTCTCGGCGAGCCGACGGCGGGGGAGGGATCGAGCGTCGGGATGCGGGTGGAGCCGGTGGTGCTCGCGATGGGCAAGTTCGGCGGCCGCGAGATGAACTACCACAGCGACGTCGATCTCGTGTTCCTCTACGACCACGACGGCATCACCTTCCAGCCCCGCCGCGGCCGGAAGACCGCCGAATGCACGACGAACGCCCACTTCTTCAGCGAGCTCGCCCGCCGCGTGCTCAAGGCTTCGAACGCCTTCGGGCCGCACGGCAGGCTCTACGAGATGGACTCCCGGCTGCGGCCGAGCGGCCGCAGCGGCGCGACGGCGATCTCGCTCGACGCCTTCGACCGCTACTTCGCCCCCGACGGGCCGGCCGCGGTCTGGGAGCGGCAGGCGCTCACGAAGGCGAGGGTCGTCGTGGGCTCGCAGTCCTCCGCGACGCGGACGATGGAGATCGTGGCGCGAGCGGCCTACGAACGCGACTGGCCCGCCGACGAACTCGAGGCGATCCGACGGATGCGATATCGGATGGAAGAGGGGGCCGCGGTGACGAACCTCAAGCGGGGCCCCGGCGGCGTCGTCGACATCGAGTTCGTCGTGCAGGCGCTCCAACTGGTGCACGGTGGTGGCGATCCCGCGGTCCGCGTCACGGAGACGCTCCGCGGCCTCGAGGCGCTCCACGATGCCGGGCATATCGGCGACGGGCGGTTCGAATTTCTCGAGACCGCTTACCGCGTGCTTCGGGCGATCGAGGGGCGGC
Source organism: Pirellulales bacterium (assembly GCA_040397565.1). GTDB lineage: Bacteria > Planctomycetota > Planctomycetia > Pirellulales > UBA1268 > UBA4655. The sequence goes on from JBBAVU010000009.1 coordinate 10,783, forward strand.
TGCGGCTCATGGACGCGGCGGCCCGGCACGAATTTCCAAAGTCGACCGAGGAGCAGGGAAAGCTTGCCCACCTGCTCGGCTACGCCTCCACCGAACAGCTCACGACCGACGTGCACTCTCTCACGGCCCGCACACGCCGCGAGTTCGAGGCGGTGTTCAACGAGCTCGCCGCGTCGCCCACATCTCGTAGGCGAGCGGAAGCAGGGACATGAGCACGATCCCCACCACCACAAGCTCGAAGTTCTCCTTCACGACCGGCACGTTGCCGAAGAAGTAGCCGGCGAGCGTGCAGACAGCCACCCAGAGCAGCCCGCCGATGACGTTGAACCAGAGAAACTGCGGGTAGTGCATCCTCCCCACGCCCGCCACGAAGGGCGCGAACGTCCGGATGATCGGCACGAACCTCGCGAGCACGATCGTCTTGCCGCCGTGCTTCTCGTAGAACGCCTGGGTCTTCTCGAGGTTTTCGTGCTTGAGGAACCAGGTGTTGATCCGGAAGGCCCGTGGCCCGGCCCAGCGACCGATCGCGTAATTCAACGTGTCGCCGAGGACGGCGGCCACGAACAGCAGCCCGAGCAGGATGAGGATGTCGAGGTGGTCGGGATAGATCGCGGAAAGCGCGCCTGCCGCGAAGAGCAGAGAGTCGCCCGGGAGGAAAGGCGTGACCACGAGCCCGGTCTCGCAGAGGATGATCGTGAACAAAAGCACGTAGGTCCAGGGGCCCCACGACTCCATCACGGCATGCAGGTGCTCATCGAGGTTGAGAAAGATGTCGAGTAGTTGCCGCAGGGCGGCTGCAACGCCTTCCATGATGACCGATCCCGTCAGCGTGAGTCGTCCCGTTCCCGACGGTTTCGAAACCGCCGAACGAGCACATCATGGGACGGCGTCACGACCAGGTACACCCCGATCGACAAAATGGCGAGATCCCGTGGAGAGTGCCCGGGCGAAAGGAGCCACCAGAGCCCGCCGAGTGCCGCGAGCGTCGGCAGCAGGAGCGGCAGTCCCTCGAGATGAAGTCGGAACACCGAGGCCGCCAGGGAACGCGTTTCACGCTCGGGCATCACCGACCTCAGGTGCCGCCAGGCGTGCCAGCAGAGGTAGTAGAGGCCGACTGAAAAGAGCGGGTCTGCGAACCAGCCGACCGCAGCGAAGACGCCACACTCGGCCAGGAGCCATCCCGGGCCGCGGCCTCGGCGGTCGACCGATTCGGCGACGACCGCGACCGTGGAGGCGGCCAGGAGCGCCCAGCCGGCGTTCCTCACGCTCGAGGGATCGAAGAGCGGACCGTGCGAAGCCGCCCGGGAGTGCAGGAGTTCGACGAGACGATCGGCCACTGCCGCCGTCCGCTCGGGCCATGCCACCGCCGGCATTCCGAGCACCACGCCGGCCCTCGCCATCGCGCGGGCGGCCTCCATCGGCAGCGTCCAGGCCCCACCATCCTCCTTCGTCGCAGCCGCCTTCGTCACAGCCCAACAGTTGCCCGGTTCCGTGTCGCGATGGCCGATGCCGAAGTGCCAGATGCTCACGAGCGAGAAGAGCAGGATCGTGGCGACTGGAGCGACCGCGAAGGCCGCCGCGACGCAGGCCATGCCGCCGAGATAGAGCAGGCCACCGACCGCGAGGTCGCGAATCGAGTGGCCGGCGAGCCACCTGCCGATGGCGACGTCGGCCGCGCCGTGGGGAAGCCCGACGAGCACGAGCGACACGATCCAGATCCAAGGCCCGAGGGCTTCCGTCCAATCGGGCCCGGCGACCATCGCGAGGATCGCGGCGCCGGCCAGGAGTGCGAGCGGCACGTCCCGGAACGCGATCCGATCGAACAGCCCCGCGTCGGACTCCGCCGCACCGCTTTCGCGGCGCGGCGGAGTCGATGACGCGATTCCGGCCGCCTGCAGGGCGTCAGGCACGCGAATGGCCGTGCTCATGGCTCATCGCCTCGATGCCGCGATAGGCGACGAGGCCGAAGCCGACCTTGTTGATGACGTCCGCGATGTTGTAAATGATCTCGCGGTACTCACCGTAGCCGGCACGGGCCATGAGGAATCCGATCGGGTAGATGGCCCACCCGATCAGGACGAACAGACGCATGGTCTCGAGCGCCTTGGCGAGCGGAGCCGGGGCCTCCATGATCGCCTGGCCGAGCGACATGTAGAGCACGTAGACGATGAACGCCTCGAATCCGCAGGACACGAGGAAGAAGGTCCACCACCGCTCCGAGTTGACCTGCGAGGTCTCGGCGATGAAGGCCGTCACGATCATCGCGACGTCGAGCAGCACGAGCTGCCAGAAGAACTTCGTACCCCGTTCGCCCATGCGAAGGAGGAGCGGAAACTTCATGAGCAACAGCGGCGTCGTGAAGAGCCAGTCGACGTACCGCAGGGCCGTCGGAAACTCGCCGGTCTTGTAGACGTCCGTCATCTTCAGGTAGTGGAAGCAGGCGATCGCGCAGACAAGCCCCGCGACCACCATCGTGCTCCGGTATTCCGGCGCGACGTTGTTCCGCATGAGGAAGAAGTAGAGCGCTCCCGCCCCCATCGCCACGGTCCCGGCGAAGAAGAGGTACAGGGTGAGCGTCTGAAGCTGCGTGCCGAGGCCGGCTGCCGGGTCGAACTTCATCGCCACGGCCCCGACGTCGGCCAACAGTGTGCTGGCTGGCATGGAAAACATACGAACCCTCCCTTTTCTGTCGCTGCGGTCGCGCAGCGAATTTCGACCCGAACGGGCGGCCACCGCAGCGCGGTGAAGAACACTCGTTCCGGGAGGGAATTATTCACATGCGGGGGGGCCGGGCAACCGCGAAACCCGCACGATCCGCCCGCCGTGCCGCTTCCGACGACCCGAGGCAAGGGGTTCCTTCTCCGTAAACCGTTGCCCAGTCAGGGGTTCCCAACGCAGAGCGTCGGCACGCGGGGCGTCAAGCACACGGTCTGCCGACCACCGATTCCGCCTGGCGGCGGATGTCGAGGCCGACTCCGCGGCTCCACGCGTCGAGCAACCGGCCGAAGAGGGGGCCGGGACGGCCGCCGCCGATCGGCCGCCCGTCGAGGCTCGTTGCCGGAAGCAGGCAACTCGGCGTGCTCGAGAGCAGGAGTTCGTCGGCGTCGCCGCACTCGTCGAGCGAGAGGGGACGATCCTCCCACGGAATCCCCTCCTCGACGGCGAGGCGGCGCACGTGGCCGAGGCTCACCCCCGGGAGCGCGTCGGACGGGAGAGGCGTGACGAGTGTTCCGCCGATCGCCGCGACGACGTTCGCCGTCGAGGTCTCGCTCACGCGGCCGTCGGCATGGCACAGGAGCGCCCGGCCGCCGGGAATCCTCGCCGACGCCTCCCGGTCTGCGAGGTGGTAGTGCATGCGGCTTCGGCACTTGAGATCGATCGGCCAGCAGTCATTGGGGACCTGCCTCACCGACACGCCGACGAGCCCGACTCCCGCGGAGTAGGCTTCGGCCCAGAGGGGGAAGGCCAGGGGGAAGGAGTGCACCAACACCCGCGGGCGGCCGGCAACTCCACCGTGCTGCGCGGGCAGGTCGCCGGGGGTCGCGACCACGCAGACACCGAGATCGTCGCCCGCCTCGAGCAATGCATGGTTGCGGGCGGCGACCTCGCTCGCCGCCTCGAACACCTCCGCCAGCGGCAGCGGCAGATCGATGCCGGCGATCGCCAGGGAGTTTGTCATGCGACAGGCGTGCTCCCCGGCGAGAAACACGCGGCCGTGAAACGTCCTCAACTGCTCGGTGACGGCCGCACCGAGGACGAATCCCGCGTCGCCGACCGGGATCGAAAGATGCTCCGCGGGAACGAACCGGCCGTCAATCCACGCGATCATGCCCGTTCTGCGCAGCCGTCGTTTGCCCGCGTCGCCACCTGCCTGCGTCGCCACCGTTTGAATGGAGGATAGGGGATTCGAACCCCTGACCTTCTGGCTGCCAGCCAGACGCTCTCCCAATTGAGCTAATCCCCCGAAAAGGCTTGCGGGGGCGACAGCAGGCGGGAAGCCTGAACCTGAAAGCTAACGCTCCCGCGAGGCCCTGTCAACGATGTCGCACGGGTCTCATCCCTCGAGCAGCTTGCGGAAGCCAGCCACGTCGAGCACGGGAATGCCGAGCGCACGAGCCTTGTCGAGCTTGCTGCCCGCCTCGCTGCCCGCGACGACGTAATCGGTCTTCTTCGACACGCTGCCGCTTGCACGGCCGCCGGCCCGCCGGATCGCCTCCTCGGCCTCGTCCCTGCTGAAGCCCTCGAGCGTTCCCGTCACGACGAGCGTCTTGCCGGTGAGCGGCCCGGGCCGCACCCGCTCCGACTCCGGAAGCTCCATGTCGACGCCAGCCCCCGCGAGCGCCACGATCACGCTGCGGCCGTATCCGCTCGAGAGCCACTCGTGGACGCTCGCTGCGATCACCGGGCCGATCTCCGGCACCTCCGCGAGATCCTCTTCGGATGCGTTCGCGACCGCGCCGATCGAGTGGAACCTTTCCGCGAGGATCGTGGCGACCCGCGGGCCGACGTGGCGGATGCCGAGCGCGTTGAGCACCCGCACGAGCCCGCGTCCCTTGCTCTCCGCGATCTCCCGCACGAGCGACTCGGCCGACTTCCGTCCCATCCTCTCGAGCCCCTCGAGCTGATCGACCGTGAGGGAGTAGAGGTCGGCGTAATCCCGCGCGAGCCCCCGCTCGACGAGCTGGTCGACGAGCTTGTCGCCGAGCCCCTCGATGTCCATCGCGCCCCGCGACGCGAAGAACCGCAGCCGCTCGCGGCACCTCGCCGGGCAATGAACGTTCGGGCAGCGGATGTAGACCCCCTCGGGATCCTTCACCACGGCGGAGCCGCACTCCGGGCACTCCGTCGGCGGCTTCCAGGCATGCGGACGCCCCTTCCGAAGGTGCTTCTCCACGCGAACCACGTGGGGGATCACCTTCCCCGCCTTCTCCACGACGAGTACGTCGCCGACGCGGACGTCCTTGCGGGCAACCTCGTCGGCGTTGTGGAGGCTCGCCCGCCGCACGATCGTGCCCGCGAGCTCGACCGGCTCCAGGTCCGCGACCGGGGTGATCGTGCCGCCGCGGCCGACCTGGACGCGGATGCCGGCGAGCTTCGTCGTCGCCTCGAACTTCTCGAACTTCCAGGCGATCGCCCACCGCGGGTTCTTCGCGGTCGCGCCGAGCCGGCGCTGCTGGTCGAACGAATCAACCTTCACGACGAAGCCGTCCACCTCGAAGTCCAGCTCGTGGAGCCGCTCGATCAGCGCCGTGCCGTGCTCGACGAGCGATTCGAGCGAGGAGAACGACCGTGTCTCGGGCGCGACGGGCAGCCCCGCCTCCCGCGCCCACCGCAAAAGCCCGGTCTGCGATCCCGCGTCGAGTCCCGTCTCGTCGCCGACACCGTGGCAGAAGAAGCCGAGCGGCCGCGTCGCGCACTCCCTCGGATCGAGCAGGCGGACGCTTCCGGCCGCGACGTTCCGCGTGTTCGCGAACGGAGGCAGGCCGGCCTTCACCTGTGCCTCGTTGAGCGAGACGAGCGCGGAATTGGCCATGTAGACCTCGCCACGGACCTCGATCGAAGCGGGTGGCTCGTCGATCGCGAGGACGAGCGGGACGCCGTGGATCGTCCGAACGTTGTGCGTGATGTCGTCGCCGACGATCCCGTTGCCGCGGGTGGCCGCCCGCACGAGATGGCCGTCCTCGTAGGTGAGCGACACGGCGACACCGTCGATCTTCAGCTCGAGCACCCACTCGATCGGTTCGTCGGGAACGAGCTTCCGCACTCGCTCTCCCCACTTGAGCAGGTCTTCGCTCGAATACGTGTTTTCGATCGACAGCATCGGAACGCGATGCCGCACCGACTCGAGCTCCGGCACCGGCTCTCCGCCGATCCGCTGCGTGGGACTGTCGGGTGTGACGAACTCGGGATGCTTCGCCTCGAGGGCCCGGAGCTTCTCGAGAAGCCGGTCGTATTCGAGGTCGCTGATCTCCGGCGAGGCCTCGACGTAGTATTTTCGGTCGTGAAGGCGGATCTCGTCGCGGAGACGCGCGATCACCCTGGCCGCAGGCTCACTCACCGCTCCCCTCCCGCTCGGCCTGCCGCGTTCGGCGGACCCGCTCCCCCTCGGCGTGGTCGAGGGCCACCGAGCCGATCGTCGCGATCGCGAGGACCACGAGCTCGCCGACGAGGATCGCCGTGCCGTGCCGGTCCATGACCGCCTGGAGCGGGTGCGGGTCGGCCGCCGCGCCGGCCCGGGCGGCCTTCACGCCACGGAGCACGGCGAACGAGTAGTTCGCCGCGGTGATCGTGAAGACCACGCCCATGACGCCGAGCAGGATGGTGAACGGGTTTCGACGCGGTCGTGGCATGCGATCATGATAGCCGCCGCCCCGTCCCGGCGTCGGACGTTTATAGTGGCGGCATGACGCCGTCGCCACCCGCCGTCGCAGAGGTTTGCAGGGAGCTTGCAGCGCTCGGAGAGCGGACCCGTATCGACGGTCCCTGGCGAAGCGGAGCGTTCGCGGCGATGGCCCGCCGCGGACTGCTCGCCGCGTTCATCCCGGCCGACTGCGGCGGAAGCGAGGCCGCCGAGCCAGAGGTGCTCGCGATGCTCGTCGAGATCTCGCGGAGCTGCCTCACGACGGCGCTGGCGCTCTCGCAGTGGGCGAGCGGCTGCAGGCTCATCTCCGCAGGATCGGACGAAGTCCGCAGGCGATACCTGCCCCCGCTCGGCCGGGGCGAGACGCTCACGACCGTCGGCATCTCTCAGCTCACCACGAGCCGCCGCCATCTCGCGTCACCGGTCCTTTCGGCGACGCTCGAGGACGACGGCTGGCGGCTCTCCGGGCTCTGCCCGTGGGTCACCGGCGGCGACTCGTCCGACACGATCGTGACGGGGGCGGCGGTCGCGGTCGGAGAGGGGGTCGTGACGCGGTTTTTCATCGTGCCGCGGGAGGCGGAGGGGGTGCGTGTCGATCCGCCGATGGAACTGCTCGGCCTGTCGGGGAGCCGCACCTCGGCCGTGCGGTTCGACCGGGCTCGTGCGAGCGAGTCGATCGAGCTCGATGGCGGCCGCGGCGTGCGTTCGGGCGGGCTCGCGACGACCGCGCTTGCCATCGGATCGGCAAAGCGGTCGATCGAGCTGCTTCGGGAACTGGCCCGCGAGGGCGACGGCCGACCGGAAATCGAGCGGGTGGCCGACGGGTTCTCGACGGAGTGCGAAGCGGCCCTCGGCCGCATGAGGCTCCTGGCCGCGAGGCATCCCTCCGGCGGCGACGTCGCCGACCGTGACGGCGTCCGCGCCGACGCCACGCAGCTCGCCATCCGCACCGCGCAGGCTTCGCTCGTGGCTTCGAAGGGCGTCGGCTACATGGTCGGCCATCCGGCCGAGCGGGCGATCCGCGAGTCGATGTTCTTTCTCGTCTGGAGCTGCCCGCAGGCGGTCGCGTCGGCCGTCATGTGCGAGCTCGCGGGACTCTCGCCGTGATGCCGGAGGCCAGGCCATGAACGAACGCGTCGTGATCGTGCGGTTGTCGGCCATCGGCGACATCGTGCATGCCATTCCAGCCGCGGTGGCGATCAAGCGGGCCCGTCCGGCCACGGAGATCGCGTGGGTGGTCGAAGGCCGGGCCGGGGACGTGCTCGAAGGGCATCCCGCGGTCGACCGGATCATCCGCGTGCCGCGGGGATGGCTGCTGTCGCCGACGGCCGTCCGCCGGCTGGCGGGCGAACTTGCCGATTACCGCGCCGACATCGCGATCGATCTCCAGGGGCTCTTCAAGAGCGCGGTCGCGGCGTGGCTGTCCAACGCGCCGATCCGCATCGGGGCGGCGCGTCCGCACGCGAGGGAACTGGCCTGGCTCGCCTCGACGCGGCGGGTCTCGCCACGACGGCCCCATATCATCGAGCGCCACCTCGAGCTCCTCGCGCCGATCGGGATCGTCGCGCCGCGGGTCGAGTTCGCGATGCCCAGGCTCGAGGCTGCCCGCGAGTCCGTGGCGAGCTGGTTTCCGAAGGCGGCCGACGGCACGGCCGTGCTCAACCCGGGCGCCGGATGGACCTCGAAGCTCTGGCCGACGGAACGGTTCGCCGCCGTCGCCCGCGGCCTCCGGAATCGGCACGGCGTCGCGTCGCTGGTCGTGTGGGGCGGCCCCGACGAGTCGGCCGCCGCGGACAGGATCGTGGCCGGGGCGGACGGCGCCGCGACGAAGGCGCCGCCGACGTCGCTCGCCGAGCTCGCCGAGATGGCGAGGCTCTCTCGGCTTTTCATCTCGAGCGACACCGGGCCGCTTCACATCGCTGCGGCGGTGGGCACCCCCTGCGTCGGACTCTTCGGACCGGTGCCGGCGAGCCGCAATGGACCGTGGGGCAGCATCCACGCGACGGTCGAGCCACCCGCGGAGATGCGGCCGCCGTGGCCGCGACGAAAGACCGACACCCGATCGATGGTCGCGATCGAGGCCGACGACGTGCTCGCGGCCGCCGGCCGTCTGCTCGGCCGCTCCGCCTGATCGCGGCGTGCTCCCGGTCGATTTCGAGCCGCCGACGGCTTTCCGGGGCACTGTCGGCCCCGCGGACCGCCCGATATAATCGGCGGCACTTCTGGGCGGCACGATACGACTCGACCGACACGTCTCCACGGAGCATCAGCATGAGCCACGCAGAAGAAGTGATCCGCCCCCGCACGCCCCGCATCGGCGAGGAGGCCCGGTCCTCCGAAGCGCTCCGCGACTCCGCCACCTACTCGCCTCCGCGGCTCATCGAGCTTTCGCCGCAGAACCTCTACGACAAGTGCATGGCGCTCGCCAGGAACCTCTGGTGGAGCTGGCACCCGGAGGTGACGAACCTCTTCCGCGAGCTCGACCCGATCAGGTTTCGTCAGCTCGACCACAATCCGATCGCGCTGTTGTCCGAGTTCACCCCGGAGAGGCTCGAGGCGAGGGCGGCCGAACTCGTGCTCTACAGCCGCATCAACCAGGCCTACCGCAGGCTCAAGGAGTACGTCGGCGCCGAGGACACGTGGAGCGACGTGCACGCGGGCGTGCTCGGCTCGAAGCCTGTCGTCTATTTCTCGGCCGAGTTCGGCATCCATGAATCGGTGCCGATCTACTCCGGAGGCTTGGGCGTCCTGTCGGGAGACCACGTCAAGAGCGCCAGCGGCCTCGGCCTGCCCCTGATCGCCGTGGGGCTCTTCTACAACCAGGGCTATTTCAAGCAGCACCTGGACATCGATGGCTATCAGCACGAGGAATACCTCCAGACGCGGGTCGATCTGCTCCCGATCGAGCCTGCGATCGGCGTCGACGGCAAGCCGATCGTCGTGCAGGTCGATACCCGTGGCGGCGCGATCCGGGCCAAGGTCTGGAAGATGGCGGTCGGCCGCTGCCACCTCTATCTTCTCGACTGCGACGTCGAGGGGAACAGCCCCGAGGATCGCGCGCTCACGAGCCGACTCTACGGCGGAGACACCCGCGTCCGGATCAGGCAGGAGCTGATCCTGGGGATCGGCGGAGTACGGGCGATCCGGGCCCTCGGCGTGACGCCGGGTGTCTACCATCTCAATGAGGGCCACTCCGTATTCGCCACGCTCGAGGCGGTCCGCGAGCAGATGAACACGAACGGCTTCTCCTACGACGACGCCGTGCGGATGGTTGCCCGCCAGACCGTCTTCACGACGCACACTCCCGTTCCCGCCGGCCACGACCGGTTCGACGACGGCCTCATGGAGGAGCACCTCGGGCCGATGCGCGACTCGCTCGGCATCTCGCACGAGCAGCTCATGGCCCTCGGCCGCGTCGAGCCCCACAACCATGCCGAGCCCTTCTGCATGACCGTGCTCGGCCTGAAACTCTCGCGGCGTGCCAACGCCGTCAGCCAGTTGCACGGCCACGTCAGCCGCAAGATGTGGGCGAACCTCTGGCCGTGGCGGATCGAGGAGGAGGTGCCGATCGGCCACATCACCAACGGCGTGCACGTGCCGAGCTGGCTCTCCTGGCAGATGCTCCAGCTCTACGACCGGATCTTCCCGGCCAACTGGTTCCGCAAGATGGGCGAGCCCGGCATCTGGCAGAGCATCTACGACGTCGATCCGGGCGAGCTCTGGGAGACCCACTACGCCCTCAAGAACCTGCTCCTGCAGTTCGTGCGGCGGCGGGTATCGCGGCAGTGCCGACGGCGCGGCGAGTGCGACGAGGCGGTCGAGGCTGCACGCAACGTGCTCGACCCCAACATTCTCACGATCGGCTTCGCCCGTCGGTTCGCGACCTACAAGCGGGCAGACCTCGTGCTCAACGACCTCGAGCGGCTCTTCTCGCTCATCGCCGACCGCGATCGGCCGATCCAGATCATCTTCGCCGGCAAGGCTCATCCGGCCGACGAGCCCGGCAAGGGTCTCATCCGCAAGATCGCGAACCTGCGTCACGACCCGCGGACCAGCGGGCGGATCGTGTTCATCGAGGACTACGACATCAACGTCTGCCGACACCTCATCCAGGGCGTGGACGTCTGGCTCAACAACCCGCGTCGGCCGCTCGAAGCCTCGGGCACCAGCGGCCAGAAGGTCGTGCTCAACGGCGGCCTCAACTGTTCGATCTTGGACGGTTGGTGGGCCGAGGCCTACGACGGTAAGAACGGCTTCGCGATCGGCCGCGGCGAGATACACGCCAACGACGAGATCACCGACCGGCGCGACTACGAGGCGCTCTACGCGACGCTCGAGAAGGAGGTGATCCCCTGCTTCTACGACCGCGATGCCGACGGCCTGCCCCGCCGCTGGATCCAGATGATGATGAACTCGATCGGGTCGCTCGCGTGGCGGTTCAGCGCCCACCGCATGGTGATGGATTACGCCCGCGCCTGCTACGTCCCCGCCGCCGGCGGAGTGTCGTGCGACATGACGAACCGGTAGGCGACGAACCGACGGGCGATCGCTGCCCGCTCGCTTCCGTCGAGATCCCCTCACTTCCGTTCTGCGCGACTGAATTCGAGCTCGTCGCGCCACCGCTTCGCCTCCGCTTCGGCCGCGGTGAATTCCTCCCGGGTCTTCTCGGCGGCCTCGGCCCGCTCTTTCGCCGCCTTCTCGGCCGCCGCCACCATCGCCAGCGCCTGCTCGACCTCCTTCCTCGCCCGGAGGAGCGCCTCGTCGGCAGCCCCATGGGCGGCGGCCCGCTCGGCCAGCAGCTTCTCCGCCTGCTCGAGACGCCTCCGGAGCTTCGGCGGATTGGTCTCGGCCACGCCGGCCGGCTTGCCGTCGGCGATCGAGAAGGCGGCGAGCCGTCCCGAAAGATCTCCCGCGAAAAGCCTCGCCTGATCGCTCGAGATCGCCACCCGCAGTCCGATCTCGGGCAGCTGTCCGAAATCCCGCTCGCGGGACCCCTCTGGCTTCCACGACACCGCCTTCCGATCGCGGCCCGTGGTCACGAGGCGTCCGTCCGGGAGCCACGCGATCCCCTGCACACCACGCGGGTGCGCCTCCCATTCCTTGATCTTTTCGCCGCTCCTGCGATCCCAGAGGCGGACCTTTCCATCCTCGCTCGCAGTGGCGAGCACCGCTCCGTCCGGACGCCAGGCGACCGACGTGATCCCGCCACCGTGTCCCTTGAGCACGGCGTCCTCCCGCGCGCCCCTCGTCTCCCAGACGAACGCGTTGCCCGCCCGGTCGCCGGTGGCGAGCAGTTTTCCGTCCGGGGAAAACTCCACCGCCGTGATCCAGTCGGTGTGCCGCCGCACCTCGGCCACGATCGAGCCGTCCTCCGCCGACAGGAGCCGCACGACCTTCTGCGGCCCGCCGAGGGCGACGGTCCTCTGATCGGCCGTGAGATCGGCGGCGAGCACCTGGTCGAACTCGTCGCCGACCTCGGTGAGCCGCGAGGCGGTGGCGACGTCCCAGATCACGACCCTTCCGCTCTTGGCGGCAACGCCGCCCCCGGCGAGGAGCAGCTTCGCGTTGCGTGAGAAGCGGAGCGTCTTGACGTCCCCCTCGGGGAAGGGAAGCACGCCGAGGAAGCCGAGCGACGAACCATCCAGGAGCAGCACCTGCCTGCGGCCCCCGACGGCGAGAAGAGGGCCGTTGGGAGAGGCGGCGAGCCCGGTGATCGCCATCGGTCGGACCGCCTCGCCCGCAACCTCCAGCGACAGCCGGGGCGGCATGACGGCCGGCCCCTCCGGCCGGATCGCCTTCGCCGGATCGACGGCGAGCGAAACCACCTTCCTCGCGACCGGCTTCGCCCCCGCCCGCTCGATCGCGCCGCCGGCGATCCACTTCGTGATCGTGTCGAGCATCTCCTGCGGGATGCGGTCCGACTCCGGCGGCATCTTCGGCTCCGACGAATGGCTCACGACCTGCCAGAGGGTGGATCCCTCGGCATCGCCCGGGGCCACCACCTCGCCGCTCGAGCCGCCCGCCATCGCCAGCGCGTACGACGTAAGGTCGAGCCCACCCTGCTTCTTGTCAGGGTTGTGGCAGGAACCACACTTCTCCCGGAAGATCGGCAGCACGTGTTCCTCGAACGTGGGCACGGCCTCCGCGGCAGGCGCAGACATCGGTGCCGACGCGATCACGGCCATCGCCGTCACGATGAGCGGTCGGACTCTCACGGTCGCACCTTTGGCTTGCACTTCAATGATTGAAGAGGAACTCGGGGGAATTGAGCAGCGCCCAGAAAACGTCCTCCAGGGCCGCCGTGCGGTTGGGGGCGGCCTGCACGGTGACGATGGTCTCGATCCGCTCTCGCTCAGTCGGCCGGCGGCAGTAGCACCGCACGAACAACTCGTCGACGATCTCGGTGTCGGGCCGTCCCTCCTTCATCAAGGCGGCGACCAGGCCTCCCTCCCTGATCCTCTGGTTCGCGGCATCGCCGTTGAGCATGTGGAGCGCCTGCGACAGGTTCGGGTCCATCCGGACGGCGCAGCTGCAGACGTCCTCTCGGGTGGCGCGGCCGAAGGTGGTGAGGAAGTAGTTTGTCGTGCGGCCGTCGGCGACCTGCACCGCCCGCGCGCCGAGCGGCAGCCCGGGGAACTTGTTCTTCGTGTTGGTGACCTGCGACAGCACGTCGAGCAGGACCTCCGCACGGATCCGGCGGACGGCGGCGTGGGAGAAATTGACGTCGTCGAGCTTGTTCGTCTCGTTCACCTCGCAGGACCGTTGGTAGGTGTTCGACGCGACGATGTCCCGGACGATCCGGCGGAAATCCCAGCCCGACGAGGCGAACCTCTTGCCGAGTTCGTCGAGCAGGGGACCGTTGCTCGGCGGGTTGCTGACCCTCACGTCATCGGGCTCGTGCACGACTCCGCGGCCGAGGAAATGCGTCCAGGCCACGTTGGCCACGTGGCGGGCGAACCACGGGTTGTCGGGCGAGGTCATCCAATGCGCGAGCGCCTCGCGACGATCCCGGTCATCCACCTTCGGCCGCTCGCCGCCGGGAAATTTCGGCGCCACGGGGGCGGTCGTGAGCGGATGGTTCATCTCGCCCGATCCGGTGTCGTGGATGATGAACTCGCGGGGATCCGCCCCCTGTTTGCGGCCGATGCGCCTGAAGAATGCGGCGAAACCGTAGTAGTCGTCCATCGTCCAGCGGTCGAATGGGTGGTTGTGGCACTGGGCACACTGCAACCGCATGCCGAGGAACGCCTGCGCGACGTTCTCGGAGAGCTTCAGCGTGTCCCGCTCCAACTGGTAGTAGTTGGCAGGCGGGTTGACGAACGTCCCTCCCGAAGCCGAGATCAGCTCCCTGACCATCACGTCGACCGGCTCGTTCGCCGCGATGCGACGATCGAGCCACTGGTGGAACAGCGTCGCCGCCTTCGGGGGCACCTGCCCGCCGATCGTGCGTATCTGGAGCATTTCAGACCACTTCATCACCCAGATGTCGACGAACTCCTTGCGGGCGAGCAGCCTCTCCACGAGCCTCTCCCGCTTGTCGGCGGAGCCGTCCGCGAGAAACGCCTCCCGCTCAGCGGGCGTCGGCAGCATTCCGATGAGGTCGAGCGTCGCCCTCCTCAGGAACGTTTCGTCGTCGCAGAGGCCGCTCGGCGCGATCCGCAGTGCCGCGAGCTTCCTGTCGACGAGTTCATCGATCCAGTTGCCACCCGGTGACTGCGGGTAGGTGAAGGCGAGATTCTTCGGGATGACCACGATCGGCGACCCGACGGTGATCGCGTCGTAGCGGGCCATGATGAAGCCCTCGCCGCGGTTGCCGCTCGTCACGACGCCCTCGGGCGAGACCTTCACGGTCGGATCGTTGTTCGACCCGTACCAGCAGAGGTCGGTGACGTCGCGGTCGGTGCCGTCGGAGAAGCGGGCCACCGCGACGAGCTGCTGACGCCTCCCATCCCCCTCGAGCAACGCGGTCGGCGGGTAGAGGTCGAGCCCGATGACCGCGGGAATCCCGGACGGATCGTCCGGGCCGCCGGCGGCGATCCAGCGGACGAGACGATCCGCGAGGTCGCTCGTCGCCTCGAACCTCCTGCCGCCGGTGTGGGGCACGCCCCCGATCGCCTTCTGCACCAGCAGGCTTCCCGACGGGTCGCCAAGGTCGATCCTGCGCCCCGGGAACTCGCGCACGATCCGCTCATAGTCGCCGGCTGGGTCGAACCCGAAGAGCGAAAGCCGGAAACCATCCTTCCCGCGGGCGGCGCCGTGGCAGCTGCCCATGTTGCAGCCCCCCCGCGCGAACACGGGCATCACGTCGAGCCGGAACGAGAGCGGCGGATCGGACGACGCCGACACGACGACGAGCGGGATCTCCTTCGCGTGGGGCCCGTGGCGGACCACGATCCGACCCTCCCCATCGGCGACCGGCCGAACCACGTGCGCCTCGCCGATCCTCTCGACGGCGGCGAGCTTCGTGCCGCCCATCTCGATCGCCGCGGCCGCCGTGACGTCCTCCGTGCGGCCGTCGGCATGCACCGCCTGCACGACGATCCGCTGCCGGTCGCGGGCCGAGTCGAGCCGAACCCGCGGCGGAAAAACCTCGATCGAAACCGGGGCCGCGGCGAGGCCCGGGGCCATCGCGAAGAGCAGGATCGCCACGGCGGCGAAGGGGCGGTTCATGGGGCTCGCGTCTCCCCGGGCTTCGCCTGCGCGACGGCACGCAGCGGCTTGTCGATTCGCAGCGAGGTCGGCTGGCTCTGGTGGACGACCGTCCCGCCGGCGACGGTCAGTTCGAGACGGCAGACGACGGGCTCGTACTTCCCCGGCAATGCGTCGCCGCCGGCCTTCACGACGAACTCCAACGAATCGTCGTTCGCGGAAAGCTCGCGTTCCTGCGACTCCGCCCTCGAAGGCAGGCCGACGAGCGACGCCTTGGCCTTCCCTTCGAACACCCCCTTCTTCGTCACCTTGAAAACGATCGTCGTCTCGCCCCCCTGCTCCACGACCGCCTTCTCGGCGGCGAGTTCGACCATCGGAGCGGCCACCGACAGAGTCGCGGGCCGGCTCGACACGACGACGAAGCGGCCGCGTCGCTTCCTCGCCTGTTTGTCGTCCTTCTGCCCCTTCTTCATCGCCTCCTCGTCGGGCATGAGCATCGCCGTGACCGCGATCGGCCAATCTCTCACCGCCGCATCGCGGGCCACCGTGATCGGAATCGACACGTCGGTCGCCCCCGGGCCGAGCTTCGCGGAGGGCACGTCGACGGAACCGGCCCCGATTCCCGGAGGCTTGAACGGCAGCTCGAGCCGAACCTTTCCGTCGAATTCACCCGGACGTTCGACCCTGACGACGAGATTCGCGAGGCCGCCCTGCACGACCGGCGCGGCCGGCTCGACGAGCTCGACCGAGACCGGCGTCTCCTCCACCACGGCCACGGCGAGCCTGTCGCAGAGCGTCGAGCGGTAGGTCGCCCGGTTCGGCTCGCCGAAGACGAGGTCGGTCACCTGCCGCAGACCGCCGACCCGCGCGGCGGCAGCCCCCTCGCCCCGCATGACGCTCACGTCCACCATCGACGTCCGCGGCACGGCCTCGGAAGACGCCTCGAACACGACGACCCCCCCGGAGGCCGGCTCGGTAAACGGCGGCGCGACCGCCGTCACGCCTTCCGGAAGGCCGGCGAACTCAACCCGCAGCGGCTCCGGGCAGGCGGCCCGGATGGCATTGAAGAAGCATGCAGTGCGGCCGCCCCGCGGCACGGCGACGACGAGCCGCTCCTGCGTCTTCGTCGTGGCAGGCGAGACCGAAACGTTCGCCGCCGGCGGGATCGACTCGACGTCGATCCAGTAGAGAAATCCTTCGCCGCCCCGCCGTTCGAAATCCGATACCCGAAGGAAAAAAGCTCCCTCCGCCGGAACGGTCACCTCGAGCAGGCTGTCGGGTCCGTTGGCGTCGTCGTTGCTCGTGATCCGCGCCCGGGACTTGTCGTCGCGGTGGGCGGCGACGACGAGGTCGATCGGCGAGCCGAGCCGCCTTCCGTGCCCGGCCACCCTCCATTTGCTCCCCGCCGCCGCTTCGAACCGAACCCAGTCGACGTCGCTGGAAGCCTCAAGCCGGCCGACGACGGCCAGCGGCGGCTTCAGCGACGGCGTCTTCTCGGCGGCAACCGCATCGGGCTCGTCGTTCGGCTCGTTCACGACGTGCACCACACCCTTTGTCGCACGAAAGGGCAGCACGACGGGCGTCGGGAGGCCTTCGTGCACGAGCCGGACCCGCGCCAAGCCGTCGAGCCCGGCCGGCGGAAGCGTCAGGGACCGCTTTTGCGGCCCACCGGGATCGCCCACGAGTTCCGCCTCGAAGGTCGCCCCCTCGACTCCGCCGGGCGGCCAGGCGACATGCGGAATCGGAAAGGAGCCGACGTGGAGCATGTAGATGGCGTCGCCTCCGCCGTAGGCCGCCTCGCGGAGCCGCAGGAAGTAGTCGCCGTCCTTCGGCACGATCACCGAGAGCATCGGATCCTGCGCGGTCAGCGGATGGTCGTCGCAGGCTGCCACGACGAAGCCCTCGGCATCGACGAGTTCGAGGTGCGCGTCGAGCATCTGCTGGTCGAGGCGAACCGCATCGACGACGGCGGAGATCCGCTGCCCCGCCTTTGCGTTCACCTTGAAGAGATCGAACTCCTCGTTCTTCACCGTCCCCCAGATCGTGCTGCCGGCCGCGACCGGCATCGCGACGGCGGGCGAGTCGTTCGGCTCCACCTCGCGCGTCTGGGGATGGGGATGCACGTGGAAGTGCCGCAACTCCGAGAGTCCGTCGGCGGTGCGAACCCGTACGCGATGCCCGCCGAGCGGACAATCGGAGGGAATCCGCAGCGTGGCCTTCGCGGCCTTCTCGCCGTCGGGTTCGAGCGAGAGCACCTCGATCCGACGGTCCTCGAAGAAGAGTTCGGCCGGCGAATTGAGGTCGTTGCCCGTGATCCGGATCTCCAGTTCCGACCCGGGAGCACCGCCCGGGGGCTCGATCCGGTCGATCGATGAGCCCGCTGCGACGAGCCTCGCGGCGACCGAGGCCGCGGCGACGAGGGCGAAACGCAGTCGCATGGTTTCCTCCCCGGTTTTTCGGTCAGGCGAGCAGGTCTTCCCGGACCGTGCCGCCGTCGACGATCTCGGCGGGCCGGTTGCCGGGGGCGATGAGTTCCTTGTCGGCGACGATGCCGAGGCAGTGGTAGATCGTCGTCGCGAGATCCTCGACCGACAGCGGGTTGTCGGCCGGTTCCGCCGCGATCGCGTCGGAAGCGCCGTAAACGTGGCCCTTCTTCACGCCGCCGCCGGCCAGCAGGATGCTGAACACCTTCGGCCAGTGGTCCCGGCCGGCGTCTTTGTTGATCTTCGGGGTGCGGCCGAACTCGCTCGACACCATCACGAGCGTGCTCTCGAGCAGCCCCCGCTGCTCGAGGTCGCGGATGAGGGCGGCGAACGCCTGGTCGAACGGCGGCAGCGTCCTCACCATGTTGTCACGGATCCGCTGGTGCATGTCCCAGCCGCCGTAGTTGAGCGACACGAACCGCACGCCGCTCTCGACGAGCCGCCGGGCGAGCAGCATCCGCTGTCCGGCATCGTTGCGGCCGTACATGTCGCGGATGCCGGCCGACTCCGAATTGATGTCGAAGGCGGCCCTCGCCCGCTCGGAACTGACGAGGTCGTAGGCCCGGCGGTAGAACTCGTCCATGGCCCGCAGGTTGACGCTCTCCTCCATCCGCTGAAAGTGCCGACCGACCGTCTCGCGAAGCCGCTGCCGCTGCTCGAACCGCTGCGGGTCGACGCCGCCGGGCAGCGCGAGATCGCGGACTGTGAACCCAGGCGACCCGGGATCGGCGCCGAGCGTGAAGGGGCCGTAGCCGCTGCCGAGGTAGCCGGCCCCGGCGTCGGCCGACGTCAGGTTGGGCACGCAGACGTAGGGCGGCAGGTTCTCCCGTGGGCCAAGCTCATGGGCGACCACGCTGCCGAAGCTCGGGAACCGAAGCGCCGGACTCGGCCGGTAGCCCGTGAACATGTTGTGCGTGCCCCGCTCGTGGGCCGCCTCGCCGTG
>JBBAVU010000010.1:0-29016 GCA_040397565.1 Pirellulales bacterium
GGCAGCCTCGTCACCGTCCGCAGCGGGAACGCCGTCCTCCGCCGCGTCTTCGCCAACGAAACCGGCACCTGGGCCGTCGTCACCGATCCGCTCGCCGTCCGGCTCCACAACCTCAACGCCTTCGCGAGGGATGCCGCCGGCAACAACGGCCCCGCGTCCGCCACCCACGCCGTCACGATCGACCAGACGGCCCCCACCATCCTCTCGCTCGGCACGACCACGGCCCCCGGCAACTACGGACAGGCCGCTGAAATCGCGATCTTCGCCCGCACGTCCGAACGGATGCGGGCCGGCAGCGCGATCGACGTCACGCTCAACACGGGTGCCGTCGTGAGGCTCTCCACTCCCACCGAACGGAGCGAGCTCAACGGCGTGTACCGCGTCATCCCTGGCGCCCTTGCCGCGCCGCTCTCGATCGTGTCGGTGGCGAACGTGTCGCCGATCGCCTCCGACATCGCGGGCAACCCGGTCGCGGGCCTCCCGGCCGTGCCGGTCGTGCTCACCGGCATCAACGTCGATGCCTCGATCCTGGCCTCCGCGGTCGGGTTCGCGACCGATCCCGCCCTGGCCCCGGTCCAGACCGCCGCCGTGACCTCGATCCCGATCGTCTTCACCACCGAAGTGACCGGCGTCTCCCTGGCCGACTTCCAGCTCTTCTACAACGAGCGGGAAAGCATCTCGCTCCGGGGCAGCACGATCACTGGCAGCGGCCGCTCCTACACCCTCACGATCCCCGCCAACCTGACCAACCGGATCGGGTCCTACCGGCTCGCCATCGGCCCGTCCACCGGCATCCGGGCCGTGGACGGAGGGGCCCAGCTGACCTCGGCCTTGAACCTCTACTGGACGAGGGTCTGACCGGCTCCGGATTCGACGCGGACGTTCAAAACCCTTGAAAACAGGGCTTACCCGTTTCTTGCGTCAATTTGGCAGGACTGCTACTCTCCGAAAGGCAGGGCAGTTTTCGCAATAAATGCCGGCTTTGGCCCGGAATTTTCTTCTCGGGTGATCGTGCGCGCCGAGACCCTGAGAACTTTCGGCCCCTAGGCTCCGTACTGACCGAATCTCTTACCGTCGAATTCCCGCCGTTTCAGGTGCAGCATGCTTTCATCGTGGGCGACCCTGGTCCGTGACCTCTTCAACCGTCGCCGTGCCCGCCGGCCCGACCGCCTGCCCCGAAACCGCGCAGCGTCACGCCTCGCATCCGTCCATAGGGGCGAACCGCTCGAGGAGCGGCGGCTCATGGCGTTTGACCTCGTGTCGGCCTACGCCACCACGAGCGACGACCCGTTCTTCAAGCTCGGCGAGGTTTCCAAGACGCTCACGGAGGCCCCGCAGCAGATCACGCTGCGATTCAGCCCCGGCGTGAAGATCGACCCGACCACGCTCGGCTCGATCTCGGTCGTGCGGAGCGGCCCGGGCAGCGATGCTTTGGGCAACGGCACCGACGTCACGCTCGTTCGCGGCACTGACTACCTGCCGCTCGTGAACGACCTGCCGAACCAGAACGAGGTCGTGATCCGCTTCACGGACACGCTGCCCGACGACAATTACCGCATCAGCGTCGGCGCGGGGCTCCGGACGACCGGCAGCGACACGGCGACGCCGCGGTCCATCGATTTCCGGCTCGATCTCGGCGCCTTCGTCGAGACGGTCGTACCGCAGCCGGTCACCCGCACCGGCGCGACGCTTTCCCAGGACAGGAACGCGATCGACGTCTATTTCAACCGCGACGACCCGCTGAACGAGACGTCGGCACGGACCGCGTCGGCCTACCGGCTCTTCGAGGTGGATCAGGCCACGGGCGACGACGTCGCCCCGCTCGCTCCGGTGAACCCGACATCCGTCGCCTACAGCCAATCGACCGGCAAGGCGACGCTCACGTTCGCTCCCGGCGTGATCGCCGACGGCAAGCTCTACCGGCTCCAGATCGGGGCGGCCGAGACGATCGTGATGCCGGCGGCACCGGTGGCCGAGGGTTCCGACGACAACTCGAGCTTCACCACGGCCCGCGACCTGGGCGTGCTCGACGCGGGCGGGAAGCGGGTCGATGGGGCGATCGACCCGCCGCGGGCAACCGATCCGACGAACCCCGGCACGCTCGCCACGCCCGCCGGGCCGCTGCAATTTCCTCCGCAATTCGGCTCGATCGACGAGCCGGGCCACCGCCAGGAAGATTTCATCGCGATCGACAGCCACGAGCACGGCCTGCCGAACTGGGCGACCAGGCCCGATACGGGACCAGCCGTTGGCTATTACAACTTTAAGAGCGTGTATGGCAGCGATGGCCAAGGCAACCCGCTCATCAACGCCATCAGCGAGACGCAGAAGCAGCGTGCCCGGGAAGTCTTCGAACTCTTCAGCCGCTACACCGGCCTGCGATTCGTCGAGAGCGACTCCTTCGGACTCACGGTCGTGACCGGCGACGTCCGCGGCCTCAACCCGCTGGCTCCGCCGACCGCGCTCGCCGGCATCGCCAGCGAAATGCCTCAGATAGCCATCATGAACTCGCTCCTCGACTGGGGCTCGAGCGAGTATGGTGGGCGGTATTTCATCGTGGCGATGCACGAGATCGGCCACGCCCTCGGACTCGCTCACTCCTACGACATCCCCTCGATCATGGGAGCGGGGCTCGCAGGCGAGCCGGTGTTTCCCGGTGACTACGACACCGTCCACCTCTCGCAACTCTTTCCCGCGATCGGTTCCGACGTCGACACCTATCGCTTCACGCTCGCCACGGCAGGCACCTTCTCCGCGCAGACTGTGGTCGCCCGGCCGGGCCAGGTGGCGACGAGCCCCCTCGACAGCGTGCTGTCGCTCTATCGCCAGGATTCGGTCACCGGCAAGCGGGAATTGATCGCCCGCAACGACGACTATTTCGGCAGGGACTCGTTCGTCGGCCTGGAACTCGAGCCTGGCACCTACTTCGTCGCGGTCTCGAGCACGGGCAACACGTCGTTCAACCCCGAGGTGAGCGATTCCGGCTACGGTGGCCGTTCCGCCGGCGACTATCGGCTCGAGCTCGGCTTCCAGCCTCGCAGCACGGCGGCGACCACCGTTTCCGACACCACGGGCACGCTCCTCGACGGCGATCGGGACGGACAGCCGGGCGGGGCCTTCAACTTCTGGTTCAAGACGGCCGCCTCCACGAACAACCCGGCGACCAACCAGACGCTCTTCGTCGACAAGGCCGCCTACGCCAGCCTCGCCGCCGCGACTACGGCGGGAGCCGATGGCACCCTCGGCAAGCCGTATTACCGGATTCAGGATGCGATCGCGGCGGCCGGCGCGGGCTCTATCGTGCGGATCATCGGCAACTCGGCCGGCCAGCAGGGGACCTCGCTGCCCTACCTCGTCGGCACCGACCTCGGCGGCCGTGCGTTGCCCGACGGCGAGACGCTCAACGTGCCGAAGGGCGTGACGCTCATGATCGACGAGGGGGCGGTGATCAAGCTGCGGGCCGCGATCGTCGACGTCGGCAGCTCGTCGCCGCTGGTCGATCGCGGCGGGGCCGCGATCCAGGTTCTCGGCACTCCTGATCGCAACGTGATCTTCAGCTCCTACCACGACGACACCGTCGGGGGAGACTCCGACAACGTCGGCCCGGCCGTCGAGGGGGGCCAGTGGGGCGGCATCGTGCTGCGGCAGGATTCCGACTCCGCCTCCAGAAAGGCGTTCGTCAACTCGATCGCCAAGGCATCGATCCGCTACGGCGGTGGCCAGGTGTACGTCGACTCGTCGCTCGATTCCTACGCCCCGATTCAGCTGGAGAGCACGCGTCCCACGATCGCCTTCAACACGATCACCGACAGCGCCGGCGCCGCGATCGCCGCCGATCCCAACAGCTTCGAGGACTCGAACGGCCGGGTGGGCCCCGAGATCCGGGGCAACCGGCTCGTGGAAGTTCGCTCCGACCGCGTCGCGCCCCACCAAAACTCGATCAACGGCCTGTTCGTGAAGATCCGCACGAACCTCGGGCAGCCACTCGACAAGCTCGACGTGCCCGCCCGGTTCAAGAGCACCGACATCGTCTACGTGCTCCAGGAAAACCTTCTCATCGCCGGCGGAGTCGGGGGGTATTCCCTGAACTCCACGACAGGGAACGTGGAGGCCCGAAAGAGCGGCCGACTGGCGATCGACCCCGGCGTCGTCGTGAAGCTCCAGGGCTCGCGGATCGAGCTGGAACGCGGCACCTCGCAGCTCATCGCGGAGGGCACCGCCTCCCAGCGGGTCGTGTTCACGAGCCTCGGCGACAACCGGTACGGCGCCGGCGGCACGTTTGACACCAACGGCAACCTGCCCGACGTCCGCGCCGCGGGCGACTGGGGCGGCATCATGCTCAACGCCGGCGCCAAGGCGTCGATCGACTACGCCTACGTCGCCTTCGGCGGCGGCTCGACACCGATCGAGGGATCCTTCGATCGGTTCAACGTCATCGAGGTTCATCAGGGCGATCTCCGGGTGGCCCACAGCCGGATCGAGAGCAATGCCAACGGCACCGCGGCGACGACCCGCGCCGGCCGGGGAGGGAACGACGCTGCGACGATCTTCGTCCGCGGAGCCCAGCCGGTGATCCTCGACAACGACTTCCGCGACAACGCCGGCGCGGTGATCTCCGCCAACGCCAACTCGCTGAGCGACGTCGAGCAGGCCGACCCGGGCCGGAGCTCGGGCTTGGTCGACATCGATCGGCGTTACGACGACAACCTCGGCCCGCTCGTCCGCGGCAACCGTCTGCCGTTCGAATCGGTCGCGGGCTCGATCAGCGGACTCGTCGTCCGCGGCGAGCAGATCACCGTCGAGAGCGTCTGGGACGACACCGACATCGTGCACGTCCTGCAGAGCGAGATCATCGTCCAGAACTTCCATACGGCAACGGGCCTCCGGCTCATGAGCCGGCCCGATGCGAGCCTGGTCGTGAAGCTTCTCAATCCCGGGACCACGGTCCCCGGTGGAACCGAGCCGATCGAGGCGGGCTTCACGGCCGCGGGCTACCAGCTTGACATCGAGGACCGGATCGGTGGCACCGTGCAGATCGTGGGCCAGCCCGGCTATCCGGTGGTGCTGACGTCGCTCAAGGACGACACGGTCGGCGCGAGCATCGACCCGCTCGGCCGGTTCGTCAAGGACACCGGCAACGACGGCTCGACCACGCCGACGGCCGGCGACTGGCGCAGCCTCAAGTTCCTGCCCTACTCCAACGACCGCAACGTCGCCATCGTCCAGGAGGTCGAAAAGCCCTCGACGGGCGGCGTCGACGTCAATGCCTCGCTGCTCACGGCCCAGTCGCTCGGGGTGCTGGCGCCGAATTTTGCCTCCGGCGCCAACACGTCGGAGTCTGCCCAGGAGAAGAGCGGCGACGAGAATCGCCGGCTGGGATTCGAGGTGCACGGCCGGATCGCGAGCGACGACGCGACCGACGTCGATCTCTACACGTTCTTCGGGTATGCCGGCTCCGAGGCCTGGATCGACGTCGACAAGTCGAGCCCCGGGCTCGACGCGATGATCGAGCTGCTCAATGCCTCGGGAACGGTGCTCGCCCGCTCGGCCGACAGCCAGACCGACGCCGCGCTCGACGCATCCACGCGGGGCATCGCCCAGATCCTGCAGAAGTCTCCCGCCTTGGGAGGCGATTTTTATTCCCGCAATCCCAAGGATCCGGGCATGCGGGTCGTGCTCCCGACCCTCCCCGGCCAGTCGATCGGTGCTCTCACGCAATACTTTGTCCGCGTCCGCAGCCAGCCGCGGTACGAGCCGGCCGCAACCGGGGCCGACAACGGCAGCGTGACGTCCACCGCCAAGCCGGCCTACGAGGCCGACCTGCGGGATGCCGCCAAGGTGAAGTCCGGCGCGACGAGCGGCGGCTACGAACTGCGGGTCCGGCTCCGCCAAGCCGACGAGAAGCCAGGCTCGACCGTCCGGTATTCCGACATCCGCTACCCCACGATCGGCATCGACGTCCAGGGCCTGCCGCGGAACTCGCAGTTGACGGGGGAGACCGGCGAGCGGCCTTCGGCCAACGACACGTTCGGCTCGGCGCAGTACGTCGGCAACCTGCTCCAGTCGGATCGGGGCGCGATCAGCGCCGCCGGCGAGATTTCGTCCGCGACCGACGTCGATTGGTACACGTTTGCACTCAACTTCGAGCAGATCCAGTCGATCGGCGGGTTGAGCAACGGCCTGAAGACCTGGGCCACCGTCTTCGACATCGACTACGGCGACGCCCTGCGTGGCGATCTCACGCTCGCCGTGTTCAGCGAGGACGGGGAACTGCTCTACGTCGGCCGCGACTCCGACGTCGCCTCCGACCAGCCCGGGGCCGGCCAGGGCAACGATTTCGACGACACCTCCCGGGGCAGCCTCGGCAAGCTCGATCCGTTCATCGGCTCCGTGCATCTGCCGGCGGGCGCTCCGACCGGAGGCGGTTCGATCGAGGGGGGCGTTCCGATCACGCCCCCGAACCCCTCGCAGCAGCTCCGCTACTACGTCGCCGTCTCCAGCAACCAGCGGCTGCCGGCCGCGCTCGACGCCTACTTCAACCAGTCGGCGACCAACCCGCTCATCCGCCTCGAGCCCGTGAACTCGATCCAACGGATCGCCGAGGACCACATCTACTTCAGCGGCTACGTGTCAGGCCCCACCAAGCCCCTGCAGTTTCCCACGACAGTCAGCCCACAGCAGCAGCTCTTCGACGTCCAGACGACGACCAGCCTCAACCTGCACGTCACCCCGTTCACGCTCAGCGACGTGACGCTCTTCGTCTACACGAGCACGACGATCGAGACGGTCGATGCGATGCGTGGTGGCAACGAGACGGTGCTCTACCGGCAGCTCACCTCGCCGCAAAACCCGAGCGGCGACATCGCCATGCGGTCCGACGGGAAGCTCTACCAGTACCGCCCCGGCACCAACGCCGGCTTCCTCTACACCGTGGACACCTTCTCCGGTGGCACCACGGCGGTCGGCGACGACAACATCCCCGCCCCGCCGCAGCCCGCTCCCGCGGCCACCGCCCAGGAGACGCTCACCGCCCAGGAACTCGGCGGCTCGCGGAGCACGTTCCAGCTCGCCAACGCGGGCCTGCAACGCGCGACGGTCAACGGCACGCTTCGCTACACCGACAGCACCGCAGGCGTCGGCGGCACCCCGGTCACCTACACGTGGAGCTTCACCTCGAACGGCACCGGGGTTCTCGCGTTCACGAACGTTCCGACGCCCGCCCCGCCCGCAGGCTTCGCCGCCCCCACGAGCGGCACGGTGACGGTCGGTGCCTACGCAGGTGATACCCTCCAAAACGCGACGGCCACAATCAATTGGTCGGGGGCGATCGACACGACGAAGCTGCAGCTGTCGATCCAATACACCTACCAGACGCCGCCCGCACCGAACCCCAACGCCGTCGATTCCGACGCGGTCGATGCGGTCGCCTTCCTCCGCGGCTCGGGCTTGAACCCGTCATACACGGCCTACTACTCCGTCCGAGACGGCGGCGGATCACGGCTCTATCGCGGCAACGCCACGACCGGCGATGCGGCGACCGGAATCCGCGGCGCGATCGCCGGCGTGGGCGTGGTCACCGGCCTCGCCTTCGTCGGGGGCACGATGTACGGCGTGGATGCTTCCGGCAGATTCTTCAGGTTCGGTTTTGCCACCGACGGAGGTCCCTCCGCCAGCGTGACGATCCTGGACACGGTGGGCGGCGCATCCTTCGCCGGCCTCGCGACGGGCCCGCAAAACCTGCAGAACGGTGCCTTCGCGGACAAGCTCTTCGCGATCACGACCGACGGCACGCTCTACTGCTTCGACACCACCGGCACGCTGCAACAGGTCTTCGACGCCGATGGCAACGGCATCGCCGACGCCACGTCGATTGACAGCGGCGCGACCCCGGGTGTCCTCGGGCTCGCCTTCTCACCGCTCGACATCAACCTCTGGCATCCCACCGTCACGCGAGGCAAGGACGACGGCCACGGGATCAACATCTCGTACGACGAAACCCGGAACGAACTCGACAAAAAAGACTACGAGATCAAGTATCAGCAGCCCACCGACGACCGCACGTTCCTCATGGAGGAAGGCGGGGCGAGCATGTACTTCGGTCTCGAGAAGTACGTCAGGCCCGTCGGAACCGACACCACGCCCTACCTTAACTACCAGTCATACGACGGCCAGTTCGGCGTTCTCGACGGCCAGTGGCAGCGGGACCTCACGACGGGCGATTCGATGATCTCGAACAACTACAACCTGCCGGGGGGCGCCTACGGCAGCCTGATCACGAACTCGTTCAGCCTCGCGGGCAAGACCTACACCGACAAGCCGACGCTCTACTTCAACTACTGGCTCGAGACCGAAAACGCCTCCAGCCCGTACGACAAGGACTTTATGCGCGACAGCGCCCGCGTCTTCATCTCCGCCGACGGGGGCCCGTGGCAGGTCGTCGCCACCAACAACGCGGCACGTTCCGAGTACGCGACGGACAAGGGCGAACTGCCGCACTTCATCTCGGCCTCGTCCGCCGTCACGACGAAGGCCAACCAGGTGGTGCAGGAACTCTACGACACGGCGGAGTGGCGGCAGGCGCGGATCGACCTCGGCAACTGGGCGGGATCCGCGAACCTGCGGCTCCGGTTCGACTTCAGCACGGCCGGCGAGTTCGACCCAACGCAGCGCGACGCCTCCGGGAATCCGCTCAACAGCATCGGTGGCTACGCCAACACGACCGGTAGTTTCAGCGGCGACGAACAGAAGAGCCGTGAACGCGGCCGCAACAACGACTACGAAGGCTTCTACATCGACGACGTCATCATCGGCTACTCCGAGCGGGGCGAGATGGTGACCGGTGGCGAAAAGTCGCAGACCGATTTCTTCAACTCCGAATTTTTCCTCAACAACAAAGCGGTGCCATCCGGTCCCGATTACCTCGCGGAACAGAGCCTCACAGGCCCCTACCAACTCGAGATTCGCCGCGGCACCGAGTATGGCGTCAAGCCCCTCAACAAGGTCGACGACGTCGCGATCGTCAACCAGTTCGACACGAACGCCGATCTCGTCATCGCCAACGGCGGGCTCGGCGACGCCAACCAGCCCCGCCAGCAGGGGCAGTTCCTGATCGAAGGCAACTCGATCTCGAATGCCTCGACCTACGGCATCCGGATCGACGCCGCGGCCCGCGAGGCCGGCACCGACGCCGCCGTTCCCGGCACCCCGCGAAACCTCCCGACGCTCAACACGGCCCGTCTCGTGCCCGGCGTCGTGGTCACCAACAACGTGATCGCCGGCAGCGGAACGGGCGGCATCCTCTTCAGCGGCGACCCCAACTCCGGCGACGTTCCGGCCGCGGCGGTGCCCTACGGCCGGCTCGTGAACAACACGATCTACGGTGGCTCGAAGGCGGCGGGGGTCGGCATCGTTGTCACCGACAATGCGGCGCCGACGGTCCTCAACAACCTGTTCGCGAATCTCTCGAACGGCATCAGCGTCGACGCGTCGAGCCGCTCCGGTGGGTCGGGCGACGACAGGACGGTGGTCGGGCTCTCCGCGTACTACCAGGTGGCGACACCTCTCTCCGCCGGGGTCACGGAGACCAACGCGGTCACGCTCGCGAACAACCCGTTCGTGAACGCCGCCCGAGGCAACTTCTACCTCACGGCCGGCTCCCCCGCGATCGACAGTGCGCTCAACACACTTGGCGACCGGGCCACCTACACGGCCGTCGCCAAGGTCATCGGGATCCCCGACTCGCCGGTGATCGCCCCCGACCGCGACATCTACGGCCAGCTCCGCGGCGACGACCCGTCGCAGGCGAGCTTCCCCGGCCTCGGCAGCAACGTGTTCAAGGACCGCGGTGCGATCGACCGAGTCGACTTCACGCGGCCGTTTGCGGCTCTGGCCGTGCCGCTCGACAACTCCGCCGACGACCAGAACCCGGCGTCCGACACCGTCCGGTTCGTGCGGGATGCAGCCCGCGGCATCACCAGCTTCCAGCTCCAGCTCAACGACGTCGGCGTCGGCATCGACAAGCCGACGGTGGTTTCCGGGGCCTTCGAACTGCGACGCAACGGCTCGCTGCTCGTCGCGGGAACGGACTACCTCTTCAACTACCTTGAGTCGTCGAACCGGGTCGTCTTCGAGTCGCCCTCGGTCTTCGCGATGGGGCAGTACGTCATCTCCGTTGTGCAGACCGCCGGTGCCACGCCCGTGAACGTTATCTCCGACCTCGCTGGCAACCCGATGCTCGCGAACCAGGCCGACGGCACGACGAAGTTCACGATCGAGCTCGCCGACGTGCCGACCGCGCCCTCCGGCCTCATCGCCCTCTCGGGCGACCAATTGTCGCAGCTCTCCTGGAACGCATCGACGAGCGACGGCAACCCGCTCATCCGCTACGAGGTCGAGCGGGGCACGGACGACACGTTCGCCGGCGCGACGAGGATCAACGTCCCTGCCGCCAGCCTGACGCTCACCGACTCGCCGCTCGTCAATGGCACGCAGTACTGGTTCCGCGTCCGCGCGGTGAACTCGGTGGGTGAAAGCGACTGGTCGAACGTCGCGGGGCCGGTCGTGCCGCTGCCGATTCCGACGTTCTCGCTCGCCTTTGACACCGGAGTGTCTGCGACCGACGGGTTCACGACCAACGGCCTCATGAACGTTGCAGGCGTGCTGCCCGTGGCCACGTGGGAGTTCAGCATCGACGGCGGAGGCACGTGGACGGCCGGCACCGGTTCGACGTTCACGCTCCCCGCCAACGCCACCTATGCGGCGGGCACGGTGCGAGTGCGACAGATCGTGGGGACTTCGCGGAGCGGCGAGGCCTCGAATGCCACGGCGATCACGGTCGACACGATCCCGCCGGTTGCCGCTCCGATCACGCTCGTCGACGACAACGTGCCGCTCATCACGGGCCCGGTCGCCGACGGTGGCACGACGAACGACCCGGTCCTCGTCCTCTCGGGAACGACCCAGGCTGCCACCACGGTCGAGGTCTTCAACGGCGGCGCAAAGCTCGGCAACGCCACCGTCAACGGCACCAACTGGACGTTCACGACCGGCACGCTCGCCGATGGCGTCACCTACGTGTTCAAGACCCGCGCCACGGATTTCGCCGGCAACGTCGGCCCCGACTCGGCGACCCACACGGTCACGATCGACACCACGCCGCCGGCCGCCCCGACGATCGCCTCCGTCGCCGACGACGTCGCGCCGGTGACCGGCAACTTTCCCAACGGCGGCGTCACGAACGACACGGCCCTCGTCCTCTCGGGGACCACGGCGGCCGGCACCACGGTCGAGATCTTGAACGGCACGACGAAGCTCGGCAACGCGACCGTCACCGGCACCACGTGGACGTTCACGACCGGCACGCTTGCGACCGGCACGACCTACCTGTTCACAGCCCGGGCCGCCGATGCCGCCGGCAACACGACCTCTTCGACCGTGTACACCGTCACGGTGGACACGACGCCTCCCGCGGCTCCCGTGATCACGGGCGTGATCGACAACGTTCCGGTCTTCCAGGGCACCGTGCCGCAGGGCGGACGCACCAACGACAACGAACTCCGCATCGTCGGCACCGCCGAGTCCGGGGCGACGGTCACCATTCGGAGCGGCGCGACCGTCCTCGGATCGGCCACGGCCGACGGGGCGGGCAACTGGGAGTTCACCACGGCGATGCTTGCCGACGCCACGTATTCCTTCACGGCCGTCGCCACCGATCCGGCCGGCAACACGAGCGGCTCCTCGTCGGCCTACGCTGTCGCCGTCGACACCACGGCCCCGGCCGCGGCAATCATCACCGCGGTCACCGACAACGTCGGCTCCATCACGGGCAACGTGGCGAACGGTGGACGCACCGACGACACCACGCTCCGAATCTCCGGCACGGCCGAGCCCGGCAGCCAGGTCACCGTCCGCAGCGGCAACGCCGTGCTCCGGCGGGTCTTCGCGAACAGCTCCGGCAACTGGGCCATGGTGACCGATCCCCTCGCCGTCAGGCTGCACAACCTGAACGCCTTCGCGAGGGACGTCGCAGGTAACAACGGCGTTGCATCGCCCAACCATACCGTCACGATCGACACCACGGCTCCCACCATCTTCTCGCTCGGCTCGACCACCGCCGCGGGCAGCTACGGCTCGGGAACGGAGATCACGATCTTCGCGAGGGCCTCCGAGCGCATGCGGGCCGGTAGCGCGATCGACGTCACGCTCAACACCGGCGCCGTGGTCAGGCTGTCGACCGCGACGGAGAGCAGCCAGCTCAACGGCATCTACCGGGTCGCCGCCGGCGCACTTGCGGCGCCGCTCGCGATCGTTTCGGTGGCCAACGTCTCGCCGATCGCCTCGGACATCGCGGGCAATCCGGTGGCGAGCCTGCCGCCCGTGCCGTTCGCGCTCACGAACATCATCGTCGATGCCGCGATCCGGGCCTCCGCCGTTGGGTTCTCCTCCGATCCAGCCCTCGCCCCGTCGAAGAACTTCGCCGTCACGTCGATCCCGATCGTCTTCACGACCCCGGTCACTGGCGTCTCGATCGCCGATTTCCAGCTCTTCTACAACGAGCGGGAGAGCATCTCGCTGCGGACCGCCACGATCACGGGCAGCGGCCGCAACTACACCCTCACCCTCCCCGCCAACCTCACCAACCGGGTCGGCTCCTATCGCCTCGTCGTCGGGCCTTCCCAGGCCATCGTGGCGATCGACGGGGGCGTCTCCATGAACGTCGTCTCGGAGCTCCATTGGCGACGCGTCTGAGACTTGCCCAGGCTTCCCAGTCTTCCTGACGCGAACCGCCGGAAGAACCCTCCCGCCGGGCGACCGACACGACCGATCCAACCGGTCGGATCGGTAGTCTCGACGGAGAACGCACGATGCGATGCGGGGGAATCAGGTCGTTGGGGGCCGTGTTGATCCTGGCGACGGGAGCGGTGTTGCCCGGCCGCTGCGGGATCGCGCAGGGGCAGGTGGTCATTTCGGACAGGGCAGTCGGCGAACCGATTGCGTCTTCCGAAGATGTCGCGGTGCCAGTCGAGCCCGATGCCGCTGAGGACGCAGGCGCCGCCGAGGACATGGAGTTCGCGGCGGAGCAGCCGGCTCTCTTCGATCCCACGGTCGCCCACGGAAATTCCTGTCGCTGCAACAGCTGCTGTAAGGTCCAGTGCAAGGACCCGCCGGGGCTGATCCAGGTCTGCCGCGAGGCTTCCAACGCCTGCTGGACCGCCCGGCTCGACGCGATCCTCCTCTGGCGAAACGCGCCCCGCGAGCGGCCGATCTTCTCCGAATGGAACCAGGAGTTGGAGACCGTCGGTGACACGGTCATGGACGCCCATGACCTCAACAGCACGATGACCGCCGGCCCGCGGATCTCGCTCTTCCGGACCGACTGCCACGGCCACACCACCGAGTTCACCTACTTCCAGGCCTCCGACTTCGTGGCGGAGGAGGCGACGGTGCCTTCGGACGGCGGCTATACGATCGGCCCCAAGGGCATCT
Source organism: Pirellulales bacterium (assembly GCA_040397565.1). GTDB lineage: Bacteria > Planctomycetota > Planctomycetia > Pirellulales > UBA1268 > UBA4655. The sequence goes on from JBBAVU010000010.1 coordinate 13,486, forward strand.
ATGGCAATGAATGGGCCGATCTCGACACCGGCACGGCCCGTCTCACGAGCGGCATCCAGAGCTTCGAGATCAACGGCCGCAAGTGTCTCACCCGCAACATCTCGCTCCTTGGCGGCTTCCGCTGGGTCGAATGGCGGGAGTCGGCTTCGATCACGGACGAGTACCTCAACTGGGACGGCAGCCAGATCAACCGCGACCTCTACGACACGAGCACGATGAACAGCCTCTACGGCTACCAGATCGGCTTCGACGCCCGGATGTTCGACCGTGGCTGGCTGCGGCTCGACGCGGTGATGAAGGGCGGGGCCTACTACAACATCGCCACCCAGCACTCCAGCTATCGGTTCGGCATGGTCGACGGCCCGACCGGCCTCATCGGCCGCACCTACCAGGACTCCGGCACCGCAGCCTTCGTCGGCGAACTCGGGTTCATGGGGACGATCCCGCTCACCGACCACTTCGAGTTCACGTTCGGCTACCTCGGCCTCTGGCTCGAGAGCCTCGCCCAGCCGACGAACCAGTTCCGCAGCCAGAGAATCGTCGAAGGTAGAACTGACCGCGGCAGCGTCGACATGACCGGCGGCACGGTGCTCCAGGGCGTGACGCTCGGCTTCAACGCGAAGTGGTAGTCCACCCGACGCGACGACGGCCCCTTCACCCCGCCGAGCCGACCACCTCGCAACCCGCGGCCGTCTTCCGAGAGAAGCGGATGTCGAGGGTCCGCAGGAACGTGTGGAGGCCCGCGTCCTGGATCGGCAGGATGTGGGCCGGGTGGCCCGACTCGTTGTGGTGGCTGTGCCAGAGACCCGGTGGCGTGACGAACGCCGAGTGGGGCTTCCAGTCGAACCGTTTCGGCTTGTCGATCGCCCCCGAGGCGTCGAGTTTCTCCCCCACGAGCGTGTAGCAGCCCGGCTTCGCGTCCACGACGAGGTCGACCGCGACCGACTGGTGCCGGTGCGGCGACTGGAGGGCGTTCACCGGCAGGAGGCCGAACATCGCCCAGACGACGTGGGTGATCGTGAGCGTCTGCGGGAAGACCCGGTTGCCGAGGAGCACGCTGATCCGGTTGGCCGTCGCGCTCGACGGGTCGTGGGCCACGGCGTCGAGCGCCCGCCGGATCTGCTCACGCGGGTAGAGCGTCGGCGAGAAACGAGGACGCGACGCCGTCGCGCCGAGATAGTGAATCAGCGGGCCGTCGTGCACCCAGTAGATCGCGGCATCGTCGCCGGCGACGTGGGTCGCCCGGCAGCCGGCGGGCAGCGTGAAGAGGTCGCCCGCCTGCCAGGGCAATTCGTCGGAGGGATAGCCGCCGGAGCCGATCGTGTCGACGAGTTGCGACCCGCCCGACCCTCGCATCACGAAGAAGAGCTGGCTCGTCGCATCGGCCTCCGTGACGATCGCATCCCCGGGCCGCACGTGCACGAAGCTCGCAAGCAACCCCGGCGTCGTGGCCGGACAGGTCGTCGCGATCGCCTGGGAGTTGTCGAGCGGAACGACCCGCGTGCCCCCCTGTTCGTGCAATTCCGCTCCCCACTGGATCGCGGGGATCGGGCCGATCGTGCCGTCGCCGACCGGGTTCGAGGCGTAGCGGTAATCGTGGTAGCGGGCGGCCTCGGCAAGCTTCTCGGCCGGCGAATGGGAATGGGCGGGCATGAGCATGGCAGGGCACCTCGGTGGCTGGACGGACCGGCCGAATTGTATCCTTTCAGCAAGTGCCATGGACCCGAACAGTTCGCAACCCCGCATCGTCTCGCTCCTGCCGGCCACGACGGAGATCGCCTGCGCCCTCGGCCTCGGTGGACAACTCGTCGGCCGCTCGCACGAGTGCGATTTCCCGCCGGAGGTGCTCTCGCTGCCGGCGCTCACCGCTCCCCGCATCGATGCCGCGGGCTCGAGCCGGGCGATCCACGAGGCGGTCGGCAGGGCCCGCGAAGCCGCCGGTGGCCCGCAGCCGCTCTTCTCCCTCGACACCCCGCGGCTTGTAACGCTCGCCCCCGACCTCATCCTCACGCAGGCGGCCTGCGACGTCTGCGCGGTGTCCGCCGACGAAGTCCGGGCTGTCGCGGCGAGGCTGCCGAAGCCGCCCCGTGTCGTCGCGGTGAATCCGGCTACGCTCGACGACGTCATGAACGACCTGATCGTGGTCGGCCGCGAGACCGGCACGCTCGCGAAGGCCCGCGAGGTCGTCGCCCGGCTGCGGGCCCGCGTCGCCTCGATCGCCTGCCGCGTCCGCACCTTCCCGGAGCGGCCCCGCGTGGCCGTGATCGAGTGGCTCGATCCGCCGATGGCCGCCGGCAACTGGGTTCCGGAGATGGTGAAGCTCGCCGGCGGCATCGACGTGCTCGGTCGGGCGGGGGCGCACTCGCACTGGATTACCTGGGACGACGTCGCCGCCGCCGATCCCGACGTCGTCGTGCTCGTGCCGTGCGGGTTCACGCTCGAACGCGTGATCGCCGAGGCGGCCACGCCGGCGGTCCGAGAGCGGCTCGCGACGCTCCGCGCCGCCCGCGAGGGACGCGTCGTCGCCATCGACGGCCATCACCTCTTCAACCGGCCCGGGCCACGGCTCGTCGATTCCCTCGAGGCGCTCGCGGGCGTCCTCCACCCCGGCCGCTTTCGCTTTCCGGCGACGGCGGCATTCGTGCGCCCCGTGCCGGTGGCGACTCGGTGACTACTTGTAGTTCACCGGCTTGAGCCCCTTCTTCGCGCCGTTGAACCCGAACGGCGTGGGAGCGTACGTGCCGACCGGATCGACGACCGACCGCTCCGGGATCGCGTTCTCGAGGCCGACCGCCCAGTAGCAGGCGTTCACGAGCAGCCGTCGCATGCCTTCGTTGGCCAGGTCGGTCGCGGCCCCCATCGTCGTCGTGAAGACGCGGCCGGACGGCCCTCCCTCCACCGAATAGCTCTTCACCCAGGCGACGGGCATCATTGGGTCGTTCTTCCCCCCGGCGACCGGCGCGGAGTCGGGAGTCATCGCGGAAAGCACCTGCCCGAGCACGAGCGGCTTCGAGTCGCCCGGCAGCGGCATCCGGACGCCGTAAACGTCCGTCGGGCCCCAGATGTCGCCGTCGCGGATGCCCTTCAGGATCGGGTGGTCCTTCGCGGCCGGTGCGACGATCCCGCGGGTGCTCTCCTTGCCGTGGTTCCCGTGGTGGCTGATCCACTTCTCGCCGAGGACGGCCCGGCCGAAGCCGTCGGCCCACTCCTTCTTCTCGCCGGCGTAGCCGTTGCCGTAGTGCGCGTAGCCGCGACCCTGCGGGATGTTGAAGGCATGTGTCGCCGTCCGCATGCCGATCACGGGCTTCCCCTTCCGGAGATAGCCGTCGATCTCCTTCATCTGCTCGTCGGGCAGGTTCCGGAACCGCGTCGCGATCACCATCACGTCGGCGGTTCGCAGCGCCTCGAGGCCGGGGATGTTGTCGACCTTGTTGGGGCTGATCTCGCCGGTGGCCGAATCGATCGCGTAGAGCACCGTGCAGCGGAACCCGTGGTGCTTCGCGAGGATCTTCGCCAGCTGCGAGAGGGCCTCCTCGCTGCGATACTCCTCGTCGCCGCTGACGAGCACGACGTGCTTTCCCTTGCCCGGCCCGTCACCCCCCTCCACGACGAGCCACCGCTCGTCGGACCGCGTCACCGATGTCGCGAACAACTGGAGCCAGCAGGCGATGACGATGACGACGAGATGCCTTTTCATGAACGCACGCTCCGGATGAATTCCTTTCGAAACCCTGGCCCCGCTCGGGTGGCAGCCGCCGGCGGTCCGGCTAGGCAAGGATACCTTTGACCACGTTGCCGTGCACGTCGGTGAGCCGGAAGTCTCGCCCCTGGTAGGGGAAAGTGAGCCGCAGGTGGTCGACCCCCATGAGGTGCAGGATCGTGGCATTGAGATCGTGCACGTGGACCTTCTGGTCGGGCGTGACGATGTTGTAGGAGTAGTCGTCGGTCGCGCCGTACGTCAGACCGGGACTGATGCCGGCGCCGGCCAGGAGCATCGTGAAGCACCGCGGATGGTGGTCGCGGCCGTAGTTCGTCGTCGTGAGGGCCCCCTGGGAGTAGATGGTGCGGCCGAACTCCCCTCCCCAAATGACGAGCGTCTCGTCGAGCAGGCCGCGCCGCGCAAGATCGTCGAGGAGTGCGGCCGTCGCCTGATCGGTGTCCTTCACCTGTCCGCTGATCGCGGAGGGAAGGCCGCCATGGTGGTCCCATCCCATGTGGAAGCACTGCACGAACCGCACGCCCTTCTCGGAGAGCCGACGCGCGAGCAGGCAGTTGAAGGCGTAGCTGCCGGCGCGGTGCACGTCGGGACCGTACGACTCGAGCACGTGCTTGGGCTCGTTCCCGAAGTCGATGATCTCGGGCACGCTCGCCTGCATGCGGAAGGCCATCTCGTATTGGGCCGTGCGGGCCGCGATGTCGGGATCGCCCACGACCGCGGTGCGGGCGGCGTTGAGCTTCGCGATCCGGTCGAGCGTGGACCGCCGCATCCGTCGATCGACACCAGCCGGGTCGGCAAGGTAGAGCACCGGATCGCCCGTGTTGCGGAACCGCACGCCCTGGTGCTCCGTGGGCAGGAACCCCGCCCCCCAGAGCCGGTCGTAGAGCGGCTGGTCGTCCTTGCGGCCCGAGCCGAAGCTCGTGAGCACGATGTAGGCGGGCAGGTCGGCGTTCTCGCTGCCCAGACCGTAGCTCACCCACGACCCGATGCTCGGCCGGCCGGCGAGCTGGTGGCCCGTCTGGAAGAACGTGATGGCCGGATCGTGGTTGATCTGCTCGGTGTACATCGAGCGGACCATGCACCAGCGGTCGGCATGCCGTGCGATATTCGGCACGAGTTCGCTGAACCACATGCCGCTTTCACCGTGCCGTGCGAACTTGAACAGCGACGGCGCCACGGGGAAATTCTTCTGCTGGCTCGTCATCGTCGTGAGCCGCTGCCCCTGCCGGATCGACTCCGGCAGGTCCTCCCCCCGCCGCTTCTCCATCTCGGGCTTCGGGTCGAAGAGGTCCATCTGCGATGGACCGCCCGACTGGAACAGGTAGATCACCCGCTTCGCCTTCGGCGGGAAGTTGGGAAACACGGCCTTGGCCCCCGTCGCGGTCGCCGCCCCCGCCGACCCCGGATTCAGGAGGCTCGCGAGCGCGGCATAGCCGAGGCCGCCGGCCGCGCCGCCCAGGAACACGCGTCGGTTCATCGCGTCCTGGATGCGAAGCATGTCTTGGAGGGCCATGGTGTTCCTTTCACTCTCGCATCACGAATTCGTCGAGGTTGATGATCACGTTCGCGGCAAGCGAGTAGGCGGCGAATTCCACCGCCGGCAGCTCGTCGGGCTTCCCGACGAGGCCCACCTTCGCATACTTCTCCGCGCGTTCCGGCTCGGCCGTGAACGTCTCCAGGTCGGCCTCGAAGCCGGCCACGAGCGGCCCGAGTTCGTCGGCTGTCGGCTTCCGGCCGATCGCCAGCCGGAAGCCGTGGGCGATGCGGTCGGCCGGCGTCGCCCCGCCCTCGGCGATCATCCGCTTCGCGAGGCCATGCGACGCCTCCACGAACGTCGGCTCGTTCAGGAGGGCGAGCGACTGCAGCGGGGTGTTCGTCCGCGACCGCTTCACCGTGCAGGTCTCGCGGTTGGGAGCGTCGAAGAGGAGCATTGTCGGCGGCGCGGCGGTCCGCTTCCAGATCGTGTACATCGTTCGGCGATAGCGGCCCGCCCCGGCATCGGGCTTGTAGCCGCGGAGGTCGCCGTACTTGCTGGTCTCGTCCCAGACACCGTCGGGCATCCACGGCCGCACGCTCGGACCTCCGACCGTCGGCACGAGAAGCCCGGAGGCGGCGAGCGCCGCGTCGCGAACGATCTCGCCCGGCAGCCGGATCCGGGGCCCGCGGGCGAGCAGCCGATTGGCAGGATCCCGTGCGATCTTCTCGGGCGTCACCGTCGCGTTCTGCCGGTAGACGGCGGTCGTCACGACGAGCTTCACGAACCGCTTCATGTCCCAGCCGGTCTCCATGAACTCCGCCGCGAGCCAGTCGAGCAGCTCGGGATGACTCGGGTACTCCGCCTGACTGCCGAGGTTCTCGGTCGTCTTCGAGAGCCCCGTGCCGAAGAACCGCTCCCACGTCCGGTTCACCCAGACCCGCGACGTGAGCGGGTGGTCCCGCGCCACGAGCCACTTCGCGACCGCGAGGCGGTCGGCCTTCGTCCCATCGGGCAGCTTCGGCAGGAACGCCGGCAATCCCGGCTCGACCTTCTCCCCTCGCTTGTCGTACTCGCCCCGGATGAGCACGAAGGCGTCCCGCGGCGGCCCCTCCTTCATGACCATCACGCTCGGCAGGGAGGCCTTGAACGCCGCCGCACTCTTCACCGCCGCATCCCGGGCAGCCTCAGCCCGACGAATCGGCCCGTCGACGTTCTCCCGGTAGAACTTCGTGATCGCGGTCTTCTGCTCAGGCGAACGATCGACGGCCTCGACGGCGATCGCATCCTTGACGGCCGGCGGCAGCTTCGAACCCTCGACGCCGAGCAGGCCCGGATCGTCGCCCGAGAACGCGAGGCGGAACCGGCCGATCGTGTGGCCGTCGAAGGCTTCCTGTCGGATCCGGATCACGAGCCGAGAGTTCTCCGGCAGCGTCACGGCCTTCCGCGGAAACACCGCGATCCGCCGTGGCTCCCGCTTCGTGATGTCGTTGCCGTCGATCGCCCAGCCTTTTCCCTTCTCCCCGGCGATCTGCAGCACGCTCGAGGCAGGCCATCCGTCCTGGTCGTAGCTCGCCTCGGCCCGGACGAGCTCCAGCGGGATGACCTTCGCGTCGCCCGGAGGTTCGATCTCGGCCTCGATCTTCGTGACGACGATGTTGCCGTTGCCGCCGCGGCCGAAGCCGCCGCCGCCGGCGAGCACCGGATCGGGGAGCACCTCCAGCCGGATGCCGCCGATCGCGTCGGCCGGCACGAGCGTCTCGAACTCGTAGGTGTCCTTGGGCGGCAGCTTCCCCTCGACGAACCAGGATCCGTCCTCGCTCCTGCGGAAGCTCGCGCCGCCGGCGCTCCGCAGTTCGAGCGGCTCGAACGGCTCCCATGCCTTCTGCGGCGCCGCGAGCGACGGCCGGATCGACTCCTCCCACCTCGCCACGAGCGTGTCGATGGCGGCCACCTCCTCCTTCAGGGCGGCCTCCGCGTCTCCCACAACCTTCTCCAGCCGTACGAGCTCCTGCTCCTGCTCTCGCGACGGAAGCAGGTGCACCGGATCGACGTTGCCACCGCCGCGATGCACGGACCCCTGGTTCGTGCCGGTCTCCGGAACGTTGTTGAAGACCGCGAAGAGCGAATAGAACTCCTTCTGCGTGATCGGATCGTACTTGTGGTCGTGACAGCGGGCGCAGCCGACCGACAGCCCGAGCCACGTCTGCCCGGTCGTTTCCACGCGGTCGATCACCGTCTCCACCCGCCACTCCTCGGCGATGATGCCCCCCTCGCCGTTGAGCCGGTGGTTGCGGTTGAAGCCGGTGGCGACGACCTGGTCGCGGGTCGGCTTCTCGAGCATGTCACCGGCCAGCTGATGAATCGTGAACCGGTCGAACGGCATGTTGGCGTTGTAGGCCTCGATGACCCAGTCGCGCCACGGCCAGTTCTGCCGGCTCGAGTCGGTCTGGTAGCCGCTGGAGTCGGCGTACCTCGCCGCGTCGAGCCATTCGATCGCCATCCGCTCCCCGTAGTGCGGGCTCGCGAGCAGTCGGTCCACGTAGCGTTCGTAGGCGTCGGGCGAGGCGTCGGCGAGGAAGGCGTCCACGTCGGCCGGCACCGGCGGCAGGCCGGTGATGTCGAGCGCGAGCCGGCGGGCGAGCGTCGCCTTGTCGGCCTCGGGATTCGGCCTCATCCCTTCCTGCTCGAGCCTCGCCAGAATGAATCGGTCGATCGGCGTCCTCGGCCACGACGAGTCCTTCACCTCCGGCACCGTCGGCCGCTCCACCCGCTCGAACGCGAAGTGGCCGCGGTACTCCGCCCCCTCCGTGATCCACCGCTTCAGGAGATCGGCCTCCGCGGGCGTGATCGGCTTGCCGAGCCGAGGCGGCGGCATGACCACGTCGGGGTCGGTGCTCGTGACCCGCGCGATAGCCTCGCTCTTCTCGGCCGCCCCCGGCACGATCGCGAACGCCCCGCTCTCGAGTTCGGCGATCGCCGCATCGCGAAGGTCGAGCCGCAGGCCGGCCTGCCGGTCCTCGTTGTCGGGCCCGTGGCAGGCGAAGCAGCGGTCGGAGAGGATCGGCCGGATGTCGCGGTTGAAATCGATCTTCGATTCCGCGGCAGCCGTCCCGGCCGCGGCGAGCCATGCCACGGCGACGCACGGCAGCGACCGACGGGGGCAAACTCGGAGGGGCATCGAGTGTTTCACGATTCATCCTCTCTCGAGGCTGTTCGAAACACCCGCTTCGCCGTCCTGACGGCCCCGAAGGCACGGTGCGGACGCGGACCCCACGGGTCGATCGGCGGGTCGAGCTTCCTCATTGTGGCATCGCTCCACCGCTGAAACCAGACGGACTGCTGCCGGAACAGTGAACCTTTGGCGTCGGTTTGGAGCCGAGGAATCCCGAGGATATCACTGTGATATGCCCGCCGACCCGCAATTTCCGCAGTTTCCCCGCCTGCCGACGATCCGCCCGGAGCGTCACGTGCCGGCGGTGCTCGTCGGGGCCATCGCTCTGCTGCTTCTCGCGTCGCTCGTGCGATGCTTCTACACGGTCGGCCCCGAGAGCGTCGGCGTGGTGCAGCGGTTCGGGCGTTATCTCCGGACGGTCGAGCCCGGCCTGCGGTTCCGCCTCCCCTTCGGCATCGACCGCGTCACGATCGTGCCGGTGAAGCGGCAGCTGAAGCTCGAGTTCGGCTTCGGCACGCCCGGCTCGAGCAACCCCGACCAGACGTCGAACGAGCAGGAACGCGAGAGCGACATGGTGACCGGCGACCTCAACGCCGCGCACGTCGAGTGGGTCGTGCAGTACGAGATCCAAGATCCGGCGGCCTACCTCTTCAACCTCCGCGAGCCGGGCCCGACGCTCCGCGACCTCTCCGAGAGCGTTCTGCGGGAGGTGGTCGGCGACCGGACGGTGGACGAGGTGCTCACGATCGGCCGGCAGGGGATCGAGAACGAGGCGATCGAGCGGCTCTCGTCGCTCGTCGGCGAGCTGGCGATGGGGCTCCGGGTGCAGCAGGTGCAGCTGAAGAACGTCCATCCGCCGGCGGCCGTGCAGCACTCCTTCGAGGAGGTCAACCGCGCCCAGCAGGAACGCGAGCAGCGGATCAACCAGGCCAACGGCGAATACAACAAGGTCGTCCCACGAGCCCGCGGCGACGCCCAGCGCCGGCTGAGCGAGGCGGAGGGCTACGCCGTGAAGCGGGTGAACGAGGCCGAGGGTGACGTCGCCCGCTTCCGCGCGATGCTCGAACAGTACGACCAGGCGCCCGAGGTCACCCGCCAGCGGCTCTACCTCGAGACGCTCTCCGACGTGATCCCGAAGCTCGGCGGCAAGATCGTCCTCGACGAGGACGCGAAGCAGCTGCTGCCGCTCCTGAATCTCCAGTCCACCCGGCCCGCAAAATGACCGAACGCGTCGATCACCTGCTGCGAACGCTCCTGTCGCCGATCGGCGGCTTCGCCGCCGTCGCGGTCGCGGCGGTCCTCTACGCGTCGGCCTACACGGTCGACGAGGCCGAGCAGGTCGTGATCACGCAGTTCGGCCGGCCGGTGGGCAGCCCGATCAACGCCCCGGGGTCCGATGGCCGCGCGGGCCTCCACTTCAAGCTGCCGGGCATCCAGACGGTGAACCGATTCGACAAGCGGATCCTCGAATGGGACGGGCCGCCGAGCGAGATGACGACCCGTGACAAGCTCTACGTCGTCGTCGACACCTTCGCGCGGTGGCGGATCGCCGACCCGCTCCGCTATTTCCAGAGCCTCCGCGACGAGCGCAGCGCCCTCTCCCGGCTCGACGACATCATCGGCAGCGAGACGCGGAACGTCGTCGCCCGCCACGACTTGATCGAGCTCGTTCGCTCCGACAAGCTCCGCGCGCCGGAGAAGGACCTCCTGCTCGCCGAGGCCGGCGCCGCGGTGAACGTGCTCCCGCCGATCCGGTTCGGCCGGCTCGCGCTCGAGAAGGAGATCCTCGAGGCCGCCGCGCCGAAGGTGGGCATCTGGGGGATCGAGCTGCTCGATGTCCGCGTGAAGCGGCTCAACTACAAGCGGGGCGTCATCGAGAAGATCTACGAACGCATGATCTCGGAGCGGCTGCAGATCGCGGAGCGGTTCCGCTCGGAGGGGGCCGGCGAGGCCGCGAAGATCGACGGCCGCCGGGAGCGTGATCTGCGGCAGATCGAGTCGGACGCCTACCGCAAGGTGGAGGAGATCATGGGGCAGGCCGACGCGAAGGCCTCCGGCATCTACGCCAAGGCCTATACGGCCAGCCCGCGGGCCGCCGAGTTCTACCGGTTCACGAAGACGCTCGACACCTACCGCAAGACGCTCGACGGCGGCACGACCCTCATCCTCACGACCGACAGCGACCTCTTCCGCCTGCTCAAGGAGGCGGAGGCCAAACCAACCGCCCCGTGAGCCGCCGCGACGAGGGGCGTTGCCTCCCGTTCGGCACACGGTTTGCGGTTTCTTCTCCCGTCCGGCAGGATTCGCCACTGAACGCGGGGAATCCTCCGGTGAGGCGTTCGATTTTGCAAAGCCGTGCGGCATTCTGCGGCGGCCTTGCGATGCCGGCTGCGGGAGCCATTCCATGACGAGGAAGACCTTTCCAGAGGCTCTCAACGTGGAGCGGTGCGAGTCGCGGCGGCTCTGTGCGGCCGACTCGACCGGCCACATGCGGATCGGCATGAACCTCGAGCGGGTCGCCGACTGGTCCCCCGCCTGGACCTTCACCGACGCCTTCCAGTCGTCGCGGCCGTGGATCGCGCATGCCGTGAACGTGGCCGATCCCTGGCAGACGATCTGGGACGTCGGGGCGACGAGGCCGATCCAAGTCGATGGCAACGGTGTTCCCGTCTCGCTCCAGACCTTCACGCAAGGCGGCCAGACCTACCGGCAGGCCGCCGGCACGCTCATGTTTCGCGAGCTCGGCGGGGCCTACCCGGCGGGCACCTACCGGGCCGAGTGGCGGGGCACCGGCGAGGTGAGTTTCGGGTTCGACGCCCGCGAGGTGTCGCGAGGGACGCTCCCCGACGGCCGCTCGTTCGCCGAACTGGCCGTGACGCCGAGCGACGGCGGCATTCATCTCCGGATCGACGAGACGATCCCCACCGACCCGATCCGCGACATCCACGTCTGGATGCCCGACTACGGGGGGCAGTCGTTCGCGGGGCAGGCGTGGCAGCCGAACGCCGCGTTCTCCCCCTTCCACCCGCTCTTCCGCGAGCGGCTCGCCCCGTTCGGCGTGCTGCGGTTCATGGGGATGCAGGAGACCAACTCCTCCGACATCCGCAGCTGGGCCGACCGTCGCGAACCGTCCGACATCCGGCAGGCGTCCGATTCGGGTCCGCCGCCGACTCCTTCGACCGTCAACGGGATGGCGCTCGAGTACATGGTGCGGCTCGCCAACGACCTCGACGCCGACCCGTGGTTCAACATGCCCCACATGGCCGACGACGACTTCGTGCGGAACTTCGCGACCGCCGTGAAGGCCTCGCTCGAGCCGGGCCGCAAGGTCTACGTGGAGTGGTCGAACGAGATCTGGAATTTCGCCTGGGGGTTCGAGGCGTCGCAGTGGGTGGTCGATCAGATGGGCCGCGGGGAATACGCCGGGCTCGACAACTGGCAGGTGGCGGGCCGCGAGGCGAAGCGGGATCTCGACATCTGGGCCGACGTGTTCCGCGACGAGCCGCAGCGGCTCGTGCGGGTCGCCGCCGGCTGGGCCGCCAACGACTGGGTCACCAACCGCGTCGTCGAGAGCATGGCCGGTTCGTTCGACGCGATCGCGATCGCTCCCTACTTCAGCCCGTCGGATGCGCAGCGAGACGCCTACACCTCGGCCACGACGGTCGAAACGGTGCTCGCCGATTCGCGGACCGGGATCACCGAGGCGATCGGCTGGACGGCGAACCACAAGCGTCTCGCCGACCAGTGGACGACGACGCTCGGCCGCCCGATCCAGCTCGTCGCCTACGAGGGCGGGCCGCACCTCGACGGCCGAAACGGCCCCTACCAGGACGTCTTCTACGCGGCCGGCAACGACCCGCGAATGGGCGACCTCTACCGCGACTATCTTCGCGGGCTCGATGCCGCCGGCATGAGCCTCTACTGCGACTTCCAGTTCACCGGTTCCGCCGGCGCGTCGAGTTGGGGCGACTTCGCGAAGCTCCACCGGATGGACCAGCCGCTTGAGACGGCCCACCGCTACCGGGCCGTTCTCGACGCCGCCACCGGGGCGCTCTGGGGCAGTCCGACCACTCCACAGCCGCCAACGCCTCCGCCGTCCCCCTCCCCGCCCCCAGCGCTGCCGACCGTGAGCATCGCCTCGGCCGAGATCCTCGAGCGGCACAGGGGCAGCCGTTGGCTCACGTTCACGATCACGCTCTCGACACCGGCCACGAAGAGGACCACCGTGCAGTGGGCGACGGCCGACGGATCGGCGACGGCCGGGAGCGACTACGCAGCCACCGTCGGCACGCTCATCATCCCCAAGGGACAGACGAGCCGTAAGGTCCGCGTGCTCGTGCATGGGGACCGTCTTTCCGAGGGAAACGAATCCTTCCGCGTCATCCTTTCGTCGGCGAACGGCGCGACCATCTCGCCGACCGGCGGAGCCGCGACCGGCACGATCCTCGACGACGATCCGGTGGCCGCGCTTGCCCTTGCCGCCACCGTCGGAGAGGACTCACGGAAGCCGGTCCGCAGTCGTGCAGCGCATCTGTCCTCTCGCACGTAGGCCGAAATTCCCGTCGCAGAACGTCGGCAGCCGGCCCGCTTGAAACCGTGCCGCGGATCCGGAAGAGTTCCGCCGCGAGCTGCGAAGAACCGCGATCGGCATCCCAGGGAGGGAGTTCGCCCGACCCTCAACCCCACCGGGAGACCACGCCATGACGCTGGCAGCGGAAAAAGAGATGACCCACCTCGGCGAGACCTGCGGCTGCGCCGACCACGACCACGACCTCGTGCACGAACTGGGCCGCCGGCTCGACGCCCTCTGGCGATACGACCAGTACATCGCCAACGCCGAGTGGCGGGACGAGATCGCCCAGTTCTGGCGGGACGCGAAGGCCCAGGAGCAGCAGGCGATCCAGCGGCTGAAGCAGCTGATCAGGCAGGAAGTCCGCAACGACTGCTTCTGACTTCTGACGTGGCGACGGACGGTCAGAAGATCACCATCAACTGCGTCTGGATCGCCGTGCCGGTGTAGCCGGCGCGGTAGGGGTAGAGGAAGTTCTGCGCCGGGTTGCGGTTCATGTAGAGCCCCTCGAGCGTGAGCTTCGCCTGCCGCGTTTTCTTGAGATACCAGTTGAGCCCGCCGCCGTACTCCTGCCCCGTCCCATAGGGGCCGGTGACGACGCTCGACCGCGCGTAGGCCTCGTAGGTCCGCGGCACGAAGCACCAGGAGAGGTATCCCAGCCCGCCGTGATCGAACATGCTCGATCGGTCGAACGTCCCCTTCCCGCTGAAGCTGTCGAGCATCCGGAAGTAATACTCGGCGCTCGCCCCGATGCCCCGCCATTTCCAGGCGGCATCGACCGTGGCGAGCCGGTAGACGAACTGCTCGACGGTGCTGTCGGGTCCGAGGGCGCCGTCGGCGGTGATCGGCGTGCCGTTCGAGAGCCGCACGATCGTGTCTTCGGGGTTGTTGCCGGGGATCGGCAGGGCGTTGGTGAGGGCCTGGACGCCGCTGCAGCCCACGCGGACGGCCGCATTCCTGCGGTGCTCCATGTCGGAGACGCCGAGGCCGAAGGGGCCGAGCGGCTCCCACCAGGTGTTGCCCGCCCACGCCATCGACGTGCCGCGGCGGAGCACGCCGGTCGTGCCGCCGTCGATCGCGTTCCAGACGCCGGCGACATAGTGGACCGTGCCGCCGCCGATCGTGCCCATCGCCTGGAGGCCCGGGCTGAAGCCGGGCCGGAAGAAGGTATTCGCCATGCTGCGGTCGATCCCGACCGTCCAGGGCGTCATCTGCTGCCACTCGCGGGAGCCCGGAACGATCGTCATGCCGCCGCCGACGATCGCCGCCTCGCTGAACTTCCAGCCGGCCATCCCGATCGGCACGACGCCCGAACGGATCCCGACGTTCGTCGTGCCAAAGAGGGCGAAGTTGTAGAGCAGCCGCTCATCGACCACGTGGCCGTGGAACGACAGCAGGAAGCGGTTGATGTTGAAGGTGTTGATGTTGGTGACGGGCCTGCTGGACGTCGCCCCGGTGGGGTACCACTCGGTCGCGTCGCGGGCGAACTCGAACCACCGCAGCTGCAGGTAGCCCCCGAGTGCCATGGAGAATGGATATTCCCCGCGCCGAGGGTCGGTCTTCAGGAAGACGAGCCCCTTGGGTGGCTCGATGTCGGTGGCGGGGATGTACCTCGGCCGTGGGATGCCGGCGAGCCTCGCCTCGACCGCCTGATCGACGAGCGTGCGGATCTCCTCCTCGGAGAGGCCCGCAGACACGGCCCCTTCGGACTCCGCGGCGTCCACTTCGAATGACGTCGCGGCCGCCACGAAGGCGTCGTCCGACTCGTAGACGTCAGGCTCCGAGACATACGCCTCGTCGGGTTCGTACACCTCCGGCTCGGCTCGCACCGCGCCGAAGGTCGCGGTGGCGACGCACACGGCGAGAAGGGCCGACAAACCGCGGAGGTTTCCAGGAGAGCGCAGCATGGAGGATGTCCCGCGGATTCGCCCACGACACCGACTCTTCTATCGGTGACGGCTGGCGCGATCCTGCAGACTTTCCCTGCTGGGAAAGAGAGGCAATCCAGGCAAAAAGCGGCAGGCGGCTAGGCCTGGAACCGCTTGAGCGCCTCGAGCGCCGCGATCGCCCGGTCCACCGAACCGAACTGCCCGGCGATCCTCTTGGCGACCAAGAGGTCGTCGACCGAGATCGCGCCTCGCTTGCCGCCGGTCGAACCCGCGGCCTCGCTGCGGGCCGGCCTCGCCCCGAGTCCCATCCGCTTGAGCACCATGCTCACCTGCGGACTCGACACCGCGACTCCCTGCTTCTTGAGCGCCGCCACGATCACGACGGGACGAGGCTTCTCCCCCTTCTGCTTCATCGCGGTCGCGAGCTTGCGTATCTCTTCGGACTTGTTGACGCCCTTCGCGGCGGACTTCGTTTCAGCCATTGTGATGTAACTGCTTTCATACCTGTGACAGGAAACCGCCGCCGGTGCGACGCTTAAACATGAAGTTAACATAACGATGCCTTGCTACAAGCCTCCCTGCGGGCGGGGTGGCCCCCACGGATCGCAGCGACCAGGCAGCGAGTTTGGACTCGCCCCGTCGTGAAACCGTATAACGCACGTCCGTCGGGCCCGTAGCTCAGTGGTTAGAGCAGGGGACTCATAA
>JBBAVU010000011.1:0-29014 GCA_040397565.1 Pirellulales bacterium
GCGCCACGGGCGTCTGCACGATCCGCAACGACGAGCCCGACCAGCCGGGCTTCCAGATCACGGTGAATTTCATCGACTCGCCGCTCGGGGCCGTGCCACCGGCCGTCCGCAGCCTCGCCCAACAGGCTGTCGACCGTTGGACCCGCGTGATCATCGGCGACCTGCCTGGGGTCGTGGTCGGCGGGCTGTTCATCGACGACCTCGAGATGTCTGTGCAGATGGGGCTCCTTGGGGGTGCCCCAAATGGCGACTCGGGCATCCTCGCCAACGCAAGGCCGGTTGACTTTCGGCCCGGTCCCAACGGGCTGCCCTACACCGGGATCACGGGACTGAACCCGTTCTATACTACGTTCAACACGCTGGCAGAGAGAAATTTCCTGCTCGACACGATCACGCACGAGATCGGCCACGCGATCGGCTTCGCACCCGGCGTTGATTTCTACGACCGGTACGTCGTCGGCAACAGCTTCACAGGCCCGAACGCCGTCCGGGAATACAACACCCTCTTCGGCGTGTCAGCGGCAACTGTTCCTCTCGAGCCCGGTTCTCTGGCGCACTGGAGCGAGGCGATCTTCAACGACGAATTGATGTCTCCAATCGCGGAACCGCTCGGCGTCCGTGAGTACATCAGCACCGTGACGATCGGGGCCCTTCAGGATATGGGGTACTCCGTCAGTTACGCCGCTGCCGAGCCCTACCAGAGGCCATCCCGGCTTGCGCCGCCGACGTCGGGCGGAGGACTCAGCCGGGCGAACGTCACGGTACCGATCCGGGCGGGCCGCGGGGCACCGATCCCCTCACCAATGAGTCCGAATCCCGGCCCGGCCTCCGCTTCGGCGGCGATTCCGGTCGAATGGCCGTCGAGCAGCCCGGGCATTCGGGTGCCCCGGCCCCGGGCAGCTAGTTCGTTGACTCCCGACTCCACCGTCGCCTTGGCCCCATCAGCCCGGGTCTTTGCCGCGCATCCCAACATGTTTGGGTGAGCGGATGAACCGTCGGACAGTCTGCGGGCTGCCGATGCGGCAGGGCGCCGGCACAGCCGAGCGGCGGGCCTTTTCGAGCGTTGAACTGCTCGTCGTGATCGGCATCATCGGAATCCTCTCTGCGATCCTCGCGCCAGCCGTCCAGATGGCTCGGGAGGCGGCCCGGGGGACCACCTGCCGGTCACGGCTGCGGTCGCTGGCCTTCGCGACGTTGCGGTTCGAGCAGGGCCGCGGCTGCCTTCCGCCCGCGAGAGTCCTGCCGGCCGCCGCGGCTGACGTGCCCTCGGCGACGTGGCTCGTTCGGGTGATGCCCTACCTCGAGCAGCCCGCTGCCGCCGCCTGGGACGACTCGAAGCCCTATGCGGATCAGAGCGACGCTGCCCGCGGGCTGGTCGTGGCCGACTTCCTCTGCCCCACGCGCCGCGAGCCGTCGAACGCAGTCACGGCGGCGACCATGTCTCCCGACCGATTCGCCTCATGCGGCTGCCTCATCCCGGGGCGGCCGGTCGCGGGCGGCGCGGTCGCCGACTTTGGCGGCAACCACGGCCACTCCCCCCCGACGGCGCCCGGAGCCGCTACGGCGGGCTCAGGGCTGATCGTCTCGGCCGAATACCTGCCCGGCACGGCCCGCTGGCTGCCGCGCGTGCGTCCGCAGGATGCGCGGGACGGCCTGTCGCACACGCTTCTCGCAGCCGAGATGCACGTTCCCCGTGGCCGGCTCTGCCGCCCGCCGGACAACGGCCCCGCGTACGACGCGACCGACTTCTTCAGTTCAAGCCGCGTCGGCGGCCGGGGCGTGCCCCTGGGCGACGGCCCCGACGACGATGCGGCCGGCATGGGGCTGTTCGCCTTCGGCAGCTGGCATCCCGGGGTCTGTCACGCGGCGTTTGGCGACGGGAGAATCGTGCCGGTCTCCACGGCCATCGCCGCCGATGTCCTCTCATCCCTGTGCGATCGGGCCGATGATTCCCGCTAGGGTGTCTTTTCCGCTCGCCGCATGCACGCTCGGCCTGCTCGTCGCCGCCTCGGGCTGCGGCGGGCGCGACCGGCTGGAGATCGTGGTCGGAGAAGTCGTCTTTCCCGATGGGCGGGCTGTGGCGGGCGGCGTCGTGGAATTCGATCCCGACGGGCCCGGCGGCAGGCCGGCCCGCGCCGCGATCGGATCCGACGGCCGGTTCGCCCTGCGTTCCGGAGCGGCCGCAGGGGCCAAAGCGGGGCAGTACAGAGTCGCGGTCGTCCAGTTGGATGGCGATCCGGCCATCACGGCCCATCATCACCACCGGCCGCGGGTGCATCCCAAGTTTGGCCGTTTCGAAACGTCAGGACTCGTCGAGGAGATCGTCGCCGGCGGCCGAAACGCCCCGCGGATCGTGGTGGAGCCGCTGCTCACCACTTCGACCTCGCCTCGCAACGCGCAGCCCGTCCCCTCTGGAAATTAGCAGCCCGTCCCCTCCGGAAATTGAACGTCTGCCAGAGCAGCCGCAGGAGCCACCCGCCGACGGTTCGCTGGCCCACCTGCACCTTCGCCGTGCCGCGCATTGTCACGGTGCAACTTCAAGGCACGCGATCCGTTTCCGAAACCGGCCCGGCGGGCACCGCGGCAAGGTAACGGTCAAAATCCTCGCGACGCCCCAATGCAGCTTCCTGGCGAAGCCAGTTCGTCGTCAGGACAACCGCAAGCTTCTCGCCCGCCGCACTGGCCAGGAATTGCTCGAGGGTGTAGCCCTCCTGAGAGGCAAGCTCTTCTATGGTGCGCTTGAGCGACTCGGGGATCTCGATCGTGACGGAACTCATGACTTGGAGCGAATAATTTGCAGGAAGGCTGACGGGGTGATTGTCTCGATGCCGAATCTTTCACTCCCGATAAAGTCCCGAACGTTGTGAGTGATGATGAATCGGCAACTCGCGGCAACGGCAAGTTCGAGGATCATGTCGTCGTCGGCGTCCGGGAGCCACGGTCGCCACATAAAGTATATCGGCTGGACGTGACACTGGCTGGCGACGAACCGGACAAAATCCCGGGCTTCGGACGCGGACACCCCCGAAGGCAGATTCTCGGGCCGCGTCAGCGCATCCCTCCATTCCGCGTACAAAGCGATCGAGAGTGCGGGCTGGAACGCACCGGAGCCGATTTGTCGAACGATTTCGAAACTGGCTCCGTTGCGGGATCTCGCTGCAGCGACCATTACGCTTGTGTCGAGCACCACGAGCATCACCGATCCCGCCCTACAGCCGGAAATTGAACGTCTGCCAGAGCAGCCGCAGGAGCCAGCCGCCGACGGTCCGCTGGCCGACCTTCACCTTCGCCGTGCCCCGCATGCCGCCGGTGAGCAGGCCGTCGGGGTCGTCCACCCGCATGGAGACCTCGTAGGTGGTCGAGATCGGTGCCTCCCGACCCGATGGGTCGGTCTCGGTCGGCAATTGTCCCCCGGCCTTCACGCTCAACCGCTCGGAGCTCGCCTCCATCTCCGTCTCCGCGATTTCCTCGACCTCCCCCTCGATCGTCCGCCACGGGAAGGCGTCGAGCTTCAGCTCGACCTTCTCCCCCTTCGCGATGAACTCCATCTCCGATTGGTCCACGAGCATCACCGCCTCGAGCGCCTTCGGCTCGCCAATCAGGCACAGCACCGTCCCTTGCTCGAGCGTCGCCCCGAGGTTCTTGGGATCGAGCGCGAGGCCCGACCACGTCGGCAGCTTCCCGGTCGGGTCGGGCCGCTCCGGCACCGACTGCGGCGGCAGCACGACCCCGTCGCGGCCGGCCACGAGTACGAGTTCCTCGACGTCCCGCCGCTTCTTCGCCAACTGCTCCTCGATGCTCTCGAGCGACTCCCGGACCGTGCCGATCTCGAGGCCGGCCGCCGGATCGGAAAACCGCTCGCGTTCGAGCGATTCGAGCTTCGCCCGCGACTGCGTCGCCTTCCCCTCCAGATCAGCCACCTGGAGCGCGAGATCGATGCTCGAAAGCCTCGCGAGCTGCTGCCCCTCTTTCACGATGTCGCCGGGCCTCACGTCCTGGCTCTCGAGCCTGCCGGTCACGGTCACGTAGACGGTCTCCGGATCCCGCGGCCGCAGTTCCGCCGGGCACCAGACCCGCTGCGGCAGGGGCACGAGCGCGATCGCCGCGGCGAGCACTCCCGCGACGGCGGCCGTCGTCAGCAGATTCAGCGTCTTCACCTCGTCGCGTCTCCCGGGAACTCGCAGGAACTTTACCAGACCGGTGATCGGTCGGACGACGAGCCCCCAGATCGCCGTCATCGCCATGGCCTGCCCGAGCACCTCCAGCCGGTAGGGCTCGAGCACCTTCCAGACGAAGAAGAAGATCGACGCCGTCACGAGCCAGCCGTAGACGGCCGAGGCCACGGCGTAGAGGGCGAAGAGCCCCCGCTTTCGCTGCGGCAGGAACGGGTCCTCGGGCTGCTTGATCCCGAGGCACCACTTGCTGGCCACACGCTGGAGGATGCTCGACGACTTCTGCTTGAGGTTCGGGATCTCGATGAGGTCAGAGAGAATGTAGTAGCCGTCGTATCGCAGAAGCGGGTTGGCATTGAAGAGGATCGTCGAGACGCTCGACACGAACATCACGTCGAGGCAGAGCTGGTTGAACGTGCCGGGATGGCTGTTCCACCAGAGGAACGTCGCGAACGACGCGATGATCAGCTCGGTGTACATGCCGGCCGCCCCGATCGCCGCCCGCTTCCACTTCGAGGGGAGCATCCAGCTGTCGGAGACGTCGCAGTAGAGGCAGGGGGTGAAGACGAGCAGCATCATCCCCATCTCGTGGCACTCGCCGCCGTAATGCTTGCAGGAGAGGCCGTGGCCGAATTCGTGCAGCACCTTCGTCACGCCCAGCGCGATCGCCAGGTAGAGCCAGTTGCCCGCGGCGAAGAACTGGTGAAACTCCGGCAGCTTCGACCGGAATGTGTCGAAATTGACGAGCACGAGCAGAACGGCACTCGCCACGAAGGCGAGCATCGCGAGGATCGCCGGCGGTGAGAAGAGCCAGCCGAACCAGGGATCGAGCCGCCTGAGCAGCTTGTCAGGATCGATGCCGCGAAACCGCATCGACATGATGTTCGCCAGCCACGCCATCCACTGCTTCCAGATCCGCTGCCGCCGCCGCTCGAAGAGCTGCGGCCCCTGCCCGGGTCGGTCGCCGATCACGAGCCCCGAGCGGTGGAGCGTGGCCACGAACCTCGCGAGCTCGTCCACGCCGATCCGCCGCGGCGGAAACTCCGCCTCGAACCGCTCCTTGAGCGCTTCCAGGCTCACCTTCCCGTCGAGCATGTTGAGAAGCGCGTACTCCTCCGGACGGAACCGGAAGTAGTGGAGCGAGATCGGGTCCTTCACGACCCACCAGGCCTGCCCTTGGTAGGTCTGTCGCGTCGTGTCGAGATCGGCCCGACGGCGGAGGCCGACCGGCCGCGTCGTGCTCGATCGGAAGGCGTCGGCGGCGGAGGACATGGCCCCTACCGCCCCCCGGTGCGGGCGGCGAGCGGCTCGGCGCTCGAATGGATCTGCATCGTGGCGGTCTGGCCCGGCCGCAGGATCCAGGTCTCCGAATCCTTCTCGCGGCGGTTGGAAACCTCCGCCCAGACGCGGTAATCGCCGCCGCTCTCGACCCGAGGGCTCACGAAGATGATCCTTCCTCGGAACGTCTCCTTGCGGTCACCGGCGAGCGAGACCGTCACCGTGACCGGCCGGTCGCGGACCCGCTCCGGATCGAACTTGCTCGCGTCCACGTAGCCCTCCACCCGCAAGGTGTCGGTCCGCACGACGAGCGCGAGCGGGTCGCCCGGCTGCATCCACTCGCCGAGGTGCGGAAAGACCTCCACGACCTCGCCGTCGAGCGGCGAGGTGATCCGACGGCGCTCGATCGCGATGTCGGTGGCCTCCACCTCCACCTCCTTGGCGTTGGCGGCGAGGCCGGAGAGCTTTCGCTCGAGGTCCGCCTGCTCGATCTGGAGCTTCGTCTTCTCCCATTCGAGCCGCAGACGCTCCCGTTCGACCTCCGTCACCGCCCCCTGCACCGCCTCGTGCGACTTCTTCGCCTTGAGGAAGGCCATCTCCGCCACCCCCTCGGCCGCCACGGAGTATCGCTTGTCGACGTCGCTTGCGGCCTTCGCCTTTGCCTGATCGAGCTCGGCCTGCATCTTTTTTCTCTCGGCCTGCGGCTGGCTGTCGTCGATCCGGGCGATGAGCTCGTTCTTCGCGACCACATGCCCCTCGCGGACCTTCAGCTCCACGAGCACTCCCGCCTCCCGGGCGGGCACCTTCGCCTGGTCGATGAGCGAGACGAGGCACCGAGACAGCACAGGCTCGTCGGACGATTCGTCGGCCCGGGCGGCCGGGACGAACGCCACCGTGAAGCAGCCGCACCAGACGAGAAGCATCGAGGTTGTTTTCATGGTTCTCATTGTACGCAGAATTGCCGACAGTTCCCGGAAGCCCCGTTCTCACCACAGTCGAAACAGGATCTGCGTCTGGATGAAGGAGAGCACGTCGTGGAACCAGACGTAGCCCAGCGGCCGCTTGCCGCAGGCGATCCTCGCGGTCACGGTGGCCCCCGCGCCGAGTTCCTCCTCCTCGTGCTTCTCCGTCTCGATTTCGACCCGCACCAGGACAGTGTTGCCCTTTTCGCCGCGGACCTCGGCCTGCTCGTGGATGTCGCGGACGAGACCGCGGTGCCGCGTGCCGGGGTCGGTGGCGACGATGTAGTCGACCACGAGCGGCCGCCCCGCCTTCTCCGCCTCCTCCCATGCCCGGTTCACGTGGCCGAGCCGGTCGTCGGGCAGGTGCACCTCGAGCTCCCATGGCCCCTTCATGTCGGCCACGCTCATGAGGGACTGGCCCGTCTGCACCGGCCGCAGGAGCAGCTTGTCGCGGACCTGCCAGGTCGTGATGACGCCGGTGATCGGGCTCGTCACCTTGAGATCCTTCTTCTTCGTGTCGTAGAGCTGGATCTGCGACTCCAGGCTGCCGATCTCCCGCCGCAGCTGCGCGGCCCGGCCCTGGAGACGCGTCCGCTCGTCCTCGGAGAGCTTCGTGTCGGCCAAGAGCGACCGCTGCGTCGCCACGAGCTGCTCCTCGGAGCTCGTCTTGCGGCCGAGGACGTCGGTGATCGCGACCTCGAGGTCGGTGTTGCGGAGCGTCGCGAGCAGCTGCCCCTCCTCCACGGTCGCGCCGTGCTCGACCCCCTTCTCAACCCGCTCGACCACGCCGTCGATCTTCGCGAACACGTCCTGGTGGTGCACCGGCTCGAGCGTGCCCATCGCCTCGAGTCGCAATTCCGCCGGCACGAGCACGAGCGCCGCCGCCGCGGCCGTGGCCGCGACCGCCGCGAGCACCGTCTTCGGGAGGTTGCGGGCCGTCGTGAGCACCTTCGACTTTCCGAGCGCGTTGATGACGCCGTAGAAGGGGAGAGACGTATGGGAGAGGGCGTTCGCGACGGCGATCCTGCCATGGTCGGCCACGAGCTCGACCCGGGCCCGCTTGCCCCCTTCGAACGAGCTCGACTGGAACCATTCCGCCACGAGCGCCCCGATCGGCTCGGGGGCCTTCCGCGGGGCGGCCTCCGCCTTCGCCACCGCGACGGCATCCACGCCCCCCGGCTTCACGACCGGCGTCGGCCTCGGCTTCTCCAGCGGAATGATCGCCAGGGCCGTCGCGTGCGACTCGTCGATGTAGGCGTCGAGCTCCTCCTCGATCTGCGGCGGCAGCTCGCGGCCCGGCTCCGGATGCCAAAGCGGCTCCCCCGCCTTCGCCACGACCCGCACGAGGCTCTCGAGCGACTGCACGGCGGTGGCCCGACGCTCGACCGAGTCCTGGCCGCTCACCGCTTCGATCCGCAGCTTCCGACCCCGCTTGATCAAGACGCTCACGCGGTCGCAGCCGATGATCCGCCTCGCCTCGTTCGCGAGCACGAAGGCCGTCGCGATCGGGTCGAGCGTCTCGTGGACCGCGCGGCTGAACTGGTCGACCTGCGCGAGGGCCGTCTGCTGCGAGTCGAGCAGGGTCATCTGCCGCTTCTCGAGGTAGGCCCCGGCGATCGCCGACACCTGCTCCAGAAAATTGAGGTAGCCCCGCTCGACGTCGGCCTGGTTGGGCTGGTGGAAGATCTCGATGAGCCCCTGACGCGTGCCGGAGCGGTCGATCGGAGACGCCACCACGAGCAGGCTCGTGGGGTTCGTCGCGACCGCCTGGCCGTCGGGGCCGTTCAGGCTCGCCCCAGGCGGCACGAGCAGCCCCGTCGGGTTGCCCATGAGCGTCTGCACGAGCTTGCCGTGGGCCGCCTGGCCGTCGGGCAGGCTCGCGAGGCCAGTGTTCTCGACGCCGAGGTGACAGACCGGCTCCACCCTCCCCTGCTCTCCCGCGAGCCAGACGAGACCGGCCGACGCCTCCATCGCCTTGAGCGTGCGTGCGAGGAGGCCGGAGAAGAACTCCGCCTCCTGCACGTCGCTCCTGGCGAGCTGGCGAATCTCGTCGAACAGGCTGCGGATCTGCTGCCGCGCCCGCTCGATCTCCTCGGATTCGTCGTAGCTCATGGGGACATCCTGTCACGCCAGCCCCGTCCCGTGACGCCGCAGGCCACGGCCTCAGGCCTTCGCCTGCTGGTGCACGACCCGACGCTGCACGTCGGTCTCGAGCACGCCGAAGGCCTGCTCGTGACGGTTCACCGCCATCGCGAGCGCCGCGGCGAGCCGCTTGGCCGTGAAGAAGTTCACGATGATCCGCTGGGTGAGCTGGATCGTATCGGGCGTCGTGCCGGCGACCTGCTTGTTGAGGCCGAAGTCGACGATGAGCTCTTCCGGGGTGCCGGTGACGCGGCAGAAGTTCGCGTAGTGCGCGACGATGTGCGACTCGTCGACGGGCACCTGCATCGGCTCGGGACCACGGGGTGTCTGCGGACGGGTTTCTTCGGCCATGAAAAGCTCCTTGAAGGGGGTGGGATCTGGAATTCCCCACTCTATCCTCCCCCTCCGGCGAGCACCAGCGTCCGGCATCAATCGCGAGTGGCTTGGGTGGTGCCGCCGCCGTGCCGCCGCAGCCACTCCCGCGACACGAAGCGAAGCATGAGGCTCTCGAACACCCGCCGGGCCTGTGGCCGCCAGCCGTCGTCGTCGGGATCGCCGCCGGCCGTGAGCCCGTCAAGCGAGAGCCGGCAGGGCCAGCCGCGCGACTCGGCGGTGGCGTTGAAGCGTTCCGCGATCCGCAGGCTCCATGCCGAGCCGATCGTGTCGCGGAGGGCGATGAAGGGCGTCGTGATCGACTCGGCGGCCAGGTGTCTCGTGGGCAGCATCGCCGCCACCGCGCCGACGGCGGCCGCCGCGGCGCCGACGACGTCGGCCCACGAGGCCGCCAGCGACCCGGCCGTATCGACGCCCGGCAGAAACGGCCGCGAAAGCAGCAGTAGGCCGAGCGTGAGCAGCGTGGCCGCGGCGACCCGGCCCGTTCCCAGGAAGTTCACCCAGCCGGCGACCACCAGCACGAGAAGGAACCCCCTCGTGAGCAGGTGCACGTCGGGCAGCGAGCCCGGCCGCACGACCGCGGCCGACGCGGCCGGCATCGCGATCACGACCGCCAGCGACGCCACGATCACTTGCCAGACGCCATGCTGCGGCCGCTTCGCCCCGAGCAGCGACATCGCCGGGCAGACCGACAGCGCGACCGCCACCAGCCTCGCCGATGCCTCCGCCGACGGCTCCGCGAGCCCGCCGCGGGCGGCCCATGCTTCGAGTCCCGCGAAACTCGTGGCCGCCACCATCGCCCACGCCGCCGCGGGCACGGCCGTCGTGCCCCGCACCCGCCACGCCCCGACGCCGGCTGCGACGGCCACAACCGCCGCAAACGCAGCCACGATCGCGTGGGTGACAACGGGCGGGATATCTGGAAGAAGGGGCATGAACGGAATTGTACTTTCGACGAACTCCACTCGCGGCTCCACCGCGGGCGTCGTAGGTGCAGACTGGCAGTCTGCACACCGTGGCCCCAGGCGTTCCGCAGAGTGCCACTCTGCGGCTACAACGCACTACCAACCGGGCCGGATACCGGCACGGCCCACGACGTACCGGCCGTCACTCCGGCGGCCGTCACTCCGGGGGCATTGGCGCGATCGGCCACTCCTTCGACTCCGCCTCCATCGGGCGGATCCGCACGCCGCCCGCCGGCTTTGCCGCCTCCTGCCGCGGCTCCGGGATCGGCTGGGCGACCTGCTGCCGGGGAACCTGACGCCAGCGGGCAAACCGACCCCGTTGCATCCGGATGCGGTCGCTCCGCAACGGAATCCCGGGATACGCCTCCACGGGCACCTCGAGGCTCGGCAGCCCGATCCGGCTGCCGTCGCCGAAGAACGTGAACATCTCGATCGCCAAGCCGCGGTCGCAGTTTCCGACGAGCAGGATTGCCACGACGAACGCGCACACGCGGCCAACGACACGTCGATCGGAGAGCCGGTGCATGAACCATCCTCGGGGGTGCGATGGCGGGCGAACCCGCACTGGAAGCATCGGCGATGCCGATGCCCTCTGCTCATTCGACCCCGGCGGCCGGCGGCGTCAGGCCGTTTTTTCAAACGGCACGACCCGCACGACCGACAAGCCTTACACCCCGCCGACACCCACGGCGGGCCATCTTCGGGCTACTTCTCGCTCTTCTTGAGCTTCGCGAGGAGGTCCTCGGCGTCGCGCCGGGTCGGGAACATCTGGTCGTTGGCGAGCACCTCCTCGAGGATCTTTTGGGCCCGCTGCGTGTCGCCGCGGTCGGAGAGGAGCCGCGAGACGTAGTAGGCGCCGTCGGTCGTGAGCAGATTGTTTTGCGTGATCTGGCCGAGGATCTGCTCGGCATCCTCGCGGCGGCCCAGCTTGTAGTAGACCCAGGCGAGCGTGGTGAGCGCGTTGACCTGCTGGGGCGAGTTCTTCTGGTGGAGCGCCACGTTCACCTCCGCCATCTCGAGCGCCCGCTGGCGGGCCTCCTTGCTGTCGCTCTCGATGAGCACCAGCGCCAGCGAGTTGCCGGCCGGGAAGTTGCCGGGCGACTGGGTGTGGGCCTCGCCGAAGAGCTGCTCGGCGGTCTTGTAGTCGCGGGCCATCCGCGCCACCGCTCCGCGCACGATCTTCGCGTCGATCGACTTCGGTTCGAGTTTGATGGCCTCGTCGGCCTTCGCCTTCGCCATCTCGGTGTCACCCTGGCCGAGATACCACTGGGCGGCCGCGAGGAGCACGGCCGGATCCTTCGGCGACTCCTTGATGGCCGCCTCGATCAGCTTCTTGGCGGTGTCTCGCTTCTTCGCCTCGTCGTAGAGCCTCGCCATCGCGAGTTCCGGCTGCACGGCCTTGTCGTCGAGCTTCTTCGCCTCACGGAACTGCTCGAGAGCGTCCTGCGGCTTTGCGAGCTGGTAGAGCACGATGCCGAGCCGCTGGTGGGCGCTGGCGTTGTCGGGGTCGAGGGCAATCCAGGCCCGCAACTCCTCTTCCGCCTTCGTCCACTGCTTGCGGGCCTCGGCCACGGCGGCCGTCCCGGCATGGCCGCGGATCTCGAAATCACGCTTCCGCTTCGGATTGTCGTTGTACGCCTTCGTGAGCTCGACCGCACGGGCGAAGAGCGTCTCGGCGTCGGTCACGCGGCGATCCTGGAAGGCGAGATCGCCGAGCATGAGGTACGGCTCCGGATCGGCGGCGAACTTCACGGCCGTATCCTCGAGCTCGGCCCGGGCGGGCTGAAGCTGGTTCACGCTCAGCCAGAGCGTCGCCATCATCACGCCGGGCGGCGGCAGTTTTGCATCGTTGCTCTTCACCCGCTCGAGCAGGGCGCGGCAGCCGTCGATGTCGCGATCTCGGAAGCGGTTGATCGCGTTGGTGACGTCCTGGTCGCTCGAAGAATCTGACACCGCCTTGCCGATGAGCGTTCGGGCCGTCACCTGGGCCCTGGCATCGCCGGCCCACAAACCTACTGTGGCGATGGCGACCACCAGCGCGGCAAGCCCGCGAAATTCCGCTTCGCACCGGAGCGCACGACGACTATTGGCGGCCGATTTGACCAGGCTCATGAGAATCTCCTGAAACACGGGTGGTTGGGCGGGCGTTCTTGGGAATCGAGCATCCCAGCCCACCGATATCTTGTAGCCTATCGGGATCGGGGGCCGCTGCAAGGGCCCGGCCCCCGCGGTCCCCGATCCCCGCCCGATAAGGTGCCGAAACCGTGCTTCTGGGAGCCGTCTTCGAACGTGAACTCGCGATCGCCCCTCGCAGCAGGAGCTTCTACGTCGCGAGGGCCCTCTACGCCGGCCTGCTCGTGGCGATCCTGGCCACCTGCTGGCTCGTGGTGACGGCCACGCAGTCGGTCGAGACGGTCGGCGATTCGGCCCGGTTCGGGGCGACCCTGCTCAAGATCCTGGCCCCGCTGCAGATGGCGCTTTCCGTGACCGTGGCCGCGATGCTCGCCGCGATCTCCGTGACCACCGAGAAGGACCGCCGCACGCTCGAGATGCTGCTTGTGAGCGACCTTACGGACCGTGAACTCGTCGTTGGGAAGCTGGCCGGGAGCCTGCTGCAGGTCGTGCTGCTCGTCTTCTCCGCCGTGCCGGTTTTTGCCATCGCGGCGGTCTTCGGAGGGGTCACTGCCGGCCAGCTCGCGAGGCTGTTCGCCGTGACGGTCGCCGCGAGCCTCGCGGCGGCGAGCGTGGCGACGGCCGTGGCCTTCTGGAAGGAGACCACCTTCCAGGCGATCGCCATCACGGTCTTCCTGATCGTCGCGTGGGCCGCGGCCGGCGAACTCGTGCGCGGGCTCGTTGGCGAGGAGGCGGGCCGAGGCCTGTCGCCGGCCCGGGCTGCCTTCGACGCGATCGCCGCCTCGACCGCGGCCCCGACGTCGATCCTGCGGTTTCTCGGCGTGGCGGCCGCGATCGTCCTCGTTGCGAATGCGGTCGCGATCCGGCGGGTGCGGGCGTGGAACCTCGTGCAGGAGCCTTTCCGACGGCGGGAGGCCGGGCCGAGGCCTGCGATCCGCACGGTCCGCGGCAATCCGATCTTCTGGAGGGAGACGTGCACCGCGGCGCATGGACGGACGATCGTGCTGGTGCGGCTGGCCTGGCTGCTGCTCTTCGCCGCGGCCGTGCATGGGCTGTGGCGGGAGGTTCGGAGCGATCGCCCCGACGCCGCCGCGGCGGCGGTCGCCGTCGTGCCGATGGCGGTCGCGAGCCTGCTGGCGGTGGCGGCGCTCGGCGTCACGAGCATCACCACGGAACGCGACCGCGGCTGCTTCGATCTGCTGCTCGTGAGCGACCTGACGCCTGCGGAAATCGTCTGGGGCAAGCTGGGGGGAGTGCTCGTGGTCGCCCGCGAGATCGTGATCCTGCCGCTTGTCGCCGCGGCCGCCGTGGCCGGCCGCATCGCGACGCCGGAGCACGCCTTCGAGCTCGTCGTCGGCCTCGCCGTGCTCGTGTTCTTCTGCGCCGTGCTCGGGCTCTACGTCGGGCTCTCCCACGACCGGTCGCGGGTCGCGATCGCCGTGACGCTCGGCACCGTGGCCTTCCTCTTCGTGGGCGTCGCCACCGCGATGCGGATCATGGTCGCCTTCGCGTCGAGCTTCGAGCTCCAGCTCGCCCCCTTCCTCGCGGTGATCGTCGGTGGCAGCGTGGGCCTCTACGCGGCGCTCGCGGCGCGGGTGCCCTCGGCCGCGATCGGCTGGGCGGCCGCCCTCCTCCCCTCGCTGACCTTCGTCGCCATCACGAGCTTCCTGCAGGGGCAGCCGCTGCAGGTGTTCCTCGTCGTGGTGGCGGCCTACGGCTTCTCGACGGCGGCGATGCTCGTGCCGAGCCTCGGCGCCTTCGACGCGATCACCGGACGATCGGGCTAGCGTCGGCGGGAGCCTGCGACGGCGACGACAGGGCGGCGAGCCGTTCCGCGATCCCCTCCGGCGGATTCCCCTTGGCCACCGCGCGGCGGTAGCAGTCGATCGCGTCCTCGGGCCGACCAAGCGCTTCCTGCGCGAGCCCCGCAAGCGCGAGCACGTTGGCCGGTGGCCCCTCGACTCCGTACTGCTCCTCGAGCACCGCGAGCGTGGAGAGGGCACGCCTCGGCCTGTTGAGCCGACGGTAGACCTCGGCCGTGTCGAGGAGAACCTGCTTGTCGTCCGGATCGAGCGCGAGCGACCGCTGGAAGTCGGCGAGCGCTTCCTCCGGCCTGCCGCGGGCGAGCGCCACCTGGCCGTGGAGGTGCCAGGCGTCGGCCGACCGCGGTGAAAGCGTCACGGCGGAGCCTGCGAGCGAGTCGGCGTCGTCGAGCAGCCCGAGCTCGAGCACCATCGCCCCGGCCGCCACCGACAGCGGTACGTCGCCCGGGGAGAGCCGCAGCGCCTCCTTGATCTGCGCGACCGCCTGGAGCTTCTCCCCACGCTTCCAGAGCACCTCCGCGTAGTGCCGCCTCGAATCGATGTCGGCCGGACAGCTCTTCACGGCCGTTGCGAGGAGCGTCTCGGCGCGGGAGAGATCCTGCCGGTCGACGGCGAGCAGTGCCTCGTTGGAGAGCCGACGCGCGGCCGCCATCTCCTTGGTGACCGGGCCCTGCCGCGGAATGAGGCTGCAGCCTCCGGAGAGGCAGACCACGATCGCAGCGACGACCGGAAATACCGTCCGCGTGGCCGATGGCATCCGCACCTCAATCCGCCTGCCGGGGCCCTCCTGGCCCCTGCCGCGCGGTGCGACACGGTAGCGAGCGGCGGCCCGCGGAACAACGGCCCGCGCGGCCATGCCCGGCCGGGAAAGGGCATCCCATCCTGCCCCGCTTCGCCCTCTTTCGGGCCCGGCAATCGAGATTGTCGTCCCGGCGAAATCGGCGTAGACCACGCCGCATGAGGAAGGATCTACCCCGCGACCGGCCGCCCCTCGGGGGATGGCTGTCGATCGCCGTCGTGCTCGCGGCGATCGGCTGCGACGTCTACGACGAACCGGTGCGTCCGGTCGCCGACCGCGACATCGCGCCCGGCTGGAACGGGCTGGCCGAAGGGCAGCGGCCGTACGTCGGAGGGAAACCGTCCGGTATCGAGTTCGTCGAGGGCTATCCGTCGGCCCTCGCCCGCGCAGAGCTCGAGCGCAAGCCGCTGTTGGTGCTGTTTCGCGCGAGCTGGTGCCGTTGGTGCGGCGAAATGACGGCGAAGGTGCTCTCGGAGCAGCAGGTCGTGCAACGATCCCGCCGGTTCATCTGCGTCGCCGTCGATGCCGACCGCGATCCGGGGATCTGCCGCACCCACGGCGTCCGGGGCTACCCGACGATTCTCGTCCTCTCCCCCGACGGGCGGGAGATCGCCCGACGCACCGGCAAGGTCGCGCTGAAGACGCTCGTCGCCATGCTCGACGACGTCGATTCCGCGGCGGCGAGCCTTGCCGCACCCGCGACCAGGACCGTGCGGTAGGGCCGCCATGGCGACGCCCGGCTAGGGAATCGGCTACATTCTCCGGCGACTTCACAACCCCGGCGGGCCCTTCATGCCAACACGCGGCGAGGCAGGACGAGCGAGCGAGGATTCCTTCCATCGCTACCCGTGGTATAGCCCGCGGTTCTGGCACGGGATGCCCTTCTCCGTGTGGTTTGATCTCGCGCGGGAGAACGGCGGACGCGCCATGCCGTCGCAGTGGGGAATGATGGTGACGGTGACCGCGCTCTCCGCCTTCAACTCGGTGGCCGAGCCGCTTTCGAACGCGAGGTTCGGCCGGTTGCTGCGGCAGAAGCCGCTGCTGCCGCAGCCCGTGTTCATCATCGGCCACTGGCGAAGCGGCACGACGCTCCTGCACGAGCTGATGATGCTCGACCCGAACTTCTCCTGCCCGAGCACGTTCCAGTGCTTCGCGCCGGGGCATTTCCTGCTCACGGAGTCGGTGCTCACGCGGCTGCTTTCCGGGGTCATCCCCGAGAAGCGGCCGATGGACAACGTCGCCGCCGGATGGGACCGGCCGCAGGAGGACGAGTTCGCCCTCATGAACATGGGCGCTCCCTCGCCCTACCGCCGCATGGCCTTTCCGGCGAACGCCTCCGACCGGCCCTACGCGCTCGATCTCCGCCGACTGCCGGAGGCGGAACTCGCGAAGTGGAAGCGGACGATGGAGCGGTTCCTGCGGATGCTCTCGATCCGAGATCCCCGCCGGCCGGTTCTCAAGAGCCCGCCTCACACCGCGCGGGTGGGCGTGCTCGCGGAGATGTTCCCCGAGGCGAAGTTCCTCCACATCGTGCGGGATCCGTTCGTGGTGTTCCCATCGACGGTGCGGCTCTGGAAATCGCTCCATGCCGTGCAGTCGTTCCAAAAGGAGGCCGACGACGCGACCGAGCGGTACGTCTTCAACGCCTTCGACGAGATGTATTCCGCCTTTGAGCGAGACCGGCCGCTCGTCGAGTCCGGCCGGCTCCACGAACTGAAGTACGAGGATCTCGTCGCCGACCCGGTCGCGAGCCTCGCGACCGCCTACGAGGCCCTCGACCTCGGGGACTTTTCGAGGGTGCGGCAGCCGCTCGAGGACCACGCCCGCTCGATGAAACGCTACCAGACGAACCGCTACACGCTCGATGCTGCCAAGATCGAGAAGGTCGCCTCCGGCTGGAAGCCCTTCATCGACCGCTACGGCTACAAGGTGCCGGACGCCGACGATGCCTGCCCCGGAACACCGAGCGAGGGGAGTGGTTACCCCGAGGGGGGTTCCACGGGAGCATCGCGACTCGCGGGTTGGCCGTCGGCAGGAGCGACCTGAGCGCCGCCGTCGAAGCCGCGCTCACTCCGGATCTCTCCCGGACGGAGCGGGTGGAGAATCGTACCGGTAGATGAACGAGTCGCTCGAAAGGAGTGACGTCACGACGGCCTTCATGCTTCCCTGCGATTGCACGTAGGCGGCGTGGGCATCACGGAGCGTCTGCGCGTCGCGGGACGTCTCGTTGCGGCCCAGGAAGAAACGGAAGGCGTACCGCACGAACACCTCCTCGGCCCGCTGCGAATTCGCGAGCCGCTCGATCAGATCGATCGCGTCCTTCACCGGGCCGTCGAGCGATGGATCGCCGCTGTTTGCCACCGCGCCGGAGGCATCGACGGGCCGGTTCAATTCCTGCATCCGGTGGCGGCCGAAGTGGTCGTAGGTTTCGAACGCCATGCCGAGCGGATTCATCCGCTCGTGGCACTTCCAGCAGTAGGAGTCGCCGCTCACGACCCGGAACCGCTCGCGGAGCGTCTGCGTGGGCTCGTCGGGCACCTTCGCGCAGACGGTGACGGGCACGTCGGGCACCGTGCCGCCGAGCAGGTGTTCGAGGATCCATTTGCCACGGCGAACCGGGTCGTTGTCGAAGTTGCCGGAATGGGCCACGAGCCAGGCCGGCTGCGTGAGCATCCCGCAGCGGGTCGCCGGGTCGAGTGACACGAGTCCGTCGGACTTGAAGTCGGGGGGGAAGTTGTACACGGTGTAGTCGGCGGCGTGGACCCGTCCGCCGAAATGATTGGTGACGAATGCCTCCCGCGAGGTGAGCAGCCGGCGGAGCACGTCGCGATCCTCCGCGACGATCCGGGTGATCAACTTGGCGGTCTCGCCGACGAGCCGGTCCGCGCTGTAAGAGCCCGCCAGCCCTTGCGGCACCTCCTTGAAGACGCCGGTCGCCTTACGGTAGTCGAAGTACTCGTCGAAAAACCGCAGCACGCGGGCGTTGACGTCGCCCGGCTTCTCGGCGTCGAGGAGCTCGCGAACCAGACCGGCCACGTCCTCCTTCGTGCCAAGCGTCGCCTTCTCGTCGGCGAGGACCGCGCGGAGCTGCGGCGGCCGCGCGTCGCCGAAGAGCGTCAGCTGGATCGCCATCACGATCGATTCCTTCGGGAGCCGGCGACGGCCGTGGGCGTCGGGCTCACCGACGCCCACCTCCAGCCGGTAGTAGGCGTCCGGCTGCAGGAACGGATAGACGAGGGCGGCCCGCACCGCGCGTTCCCGCCCGTGGGCCGCCGCCGCCTTGGCGTAAAGCGAGCGGACCCGCTCCGCCTCGTCGGCCGTCGGGCCGCGGTCCATCGCCCTCTCGTAGGCAACCTTGACCGCCGCATCGACCGCCGCGGCAGCCGGCTCGGCCTTCGGGTCGAGGAGCGACTTGAACTGCCCCGTCATCCAGGTCTCGACGAGCGCCTGGGCGTTGGAGAGCACGACCTCCGCCGACGACTCATCCACCTCGTAGAGGCTCGCGTAGTCGGAAATGTGCTGCCCGGGCACGAACGCGAACGGTTGGATCCCCGGAACGCGCTTCTCGTAGATGTCGGGCCGCACCCGCCAGGCCCGCGCGGGCGTGGCCGCCGCCGGATGCGCAGGGCCGCGGAAGAGCGGCTCGTGAGGCACGTAGTTGCCGTAGTTGGGCAGCGCCAGCTTGTCGACGACGTGGTGACCGGCCGCCCGCATCGAGCCGGCCACCCAGGCGAGCACCTGCGACCGCTCCTCGGCCGACGGCTGATCGGCATCGGCCGGGGGCATGAGTTCCAACTGCAATTGCTCGTGGACCGCCCCCCAGACGTCGGGTTTGAGGTCCTGAAAGGAGGCGACGCCGTCGAGCGACACGCCGCCCTCCGTCGACCCACCGGCGTGACAGTCGCCGCAGTGCTTCGCGAGCCAGGGGCCGATCGCTGGTGCCGGCGTGGCCCGAGCGGGGCTCGGGAGGAGCGTGGCCACGACGACCGCGAGCAGTGCATGGAATCGGATGGTCATGGCAGGGTCTCCTCGTGGAGCACGGAGATCCGGAACTTTCCGAGCGACGCGGGGGGAAGCTCCTGGCGATGGGCGATGGTCACGGTGATCGACGTCAGCGGCCCCTGCGTCACGCTCTCGACCGGGTAACGCCAGCGGGCGGCATCGGAGCCGGTCCGCGACGGCAGGCCGATCGTGACGATGAGCTCGCGGTTCTTGCCGTCTCCCGCCGCCGACCAGAACGTCGCCGGCCGGCCGTCGACGACGGCAGCCGACGGTGCATTCGGGTTCCTCGACCAGCTGTCCTTCGGGTCGTCGGACCGCACGTCAAGCAGATCGATCGCCACGGCGGGGCCGCCGCCACGGGAGCCCGTGATCGAGAGGTCGGAAACCTGGACGACCCCGGTGGGCCCGCGGCCCGGCCCGAGCTTCGGAAGCGCGGCATCGGCGAGCACCTCGAGCCGCAGTTCCCGGGGATCGATGCCGGACGGCACGGGGCAGGTCGCCGTGTAGGTGTCGCCGGCGACGAGCGTCCCCGACACGGTCACCGTGCCGTCGGCTGCCACGGTCGCCATCGCGCCGCTCGTCGTCGTCACCGCGGCGGGCAGGAGCGTTGTCCAGCGGGTCGCGGGCGGCATGCCCGCCGCGCCCTTCCGCCGCAACACGAGCCGGAGACCAAGGATGCTGTCCTTCACGCTCGCCCAGCCGCGGAACGCAGAGCGGCAGTAGGACGGCGTGCTCGCCCAGCTGCCCCCCTTGCAGACGTAGCCTCGCACGGCGTCCGTTTCGCTCTCGGGCCGGGCCGACCATTCCTTGTGCTGCTCCGGGGGTAGCACCAGCCCGGTCCGATTCGCCGCATAGATCGTGCTCGTCATCTCGGCCACGTTGCCGTGCATGTCGTGCAGACCCCAGGCGTTCGGCAGGTAGGTCGCCACCCGGGCCGGCCCCACGCTCGCGTCGTTCCAGAACGGGTGGGCGTAGGAGTAGAGGCCGGTCTGCCGGTCTCCGAAGAACAACGCCGTTTCGGACCGCGGCCTCGACCATTTCGTGACCTCGCCGAACGACTGGCTCTCACGGAGCGCCTTGTCGGCGAAGTTGCCGTGCCGCATGAGATCGGCCGGGGCGTCGCCGAACGAATAGGCCGTCTTCGTGCCGGCCCGGGCGGCGTACTCCCACTCGGCCTCGGTCGGCAGGCCATACTCCCACCCGGCGGGCGCGTTCGCGTTGGCCCCGGCGAGGATTTTCGCGACGTGGGGCGGCGAGGTGGCGTTGAGCGGCAGCAGTTTGTGCTCGCCCGTCGAGTTGTTGTCCTGACCGCCGAGCGGGAGGCTTTCGCGGTAGCAGAGTTCGTGCTTCGCCATCCAGAAGCCCTCGGCGAACGTGACGACAGCCCGCAGTTCGTCCGGTTGCCGCTCCGGCTCGGTCACCGGGCTGCCGATCGTGAACTCTCCACGAGGGCACCAGCAGAAGACCATGCCGTGCCTGTCGACCCACTCGACACCGGGCTCCGGGCCGGTGGCGAGCGTGTCGGGAGGGGAAACGGACCGTGATGCAGGGCCTTTCAGGCGGGAAAGATCCGCCGGTGTGACTGACGACATCGTGCGGCCAGGGAGAGCCGGAAGCACGGCGCCGAGCGGCTCGCCGGCAGCCAGGCCAGCCACGAGCCGCTCGGCGAGAGGCGACGGCCCGGCCGCGCCGACGGCCGTAACGGCGAGGTCTGCCGGCCGGAACACGACGAGGGTGTCCGGCGTCACGTCGAGCGGGGGCAGCGTCTCGGGGGCGGGCTGCGGGGCGGGGGCGGCCCCAGGCTTGCCCGCCGCGGCCGGAGGCGGCGGCGGGGTCGCGTCCAGGATCACGACGTTGATTCGACTGCCGCAGGGAAACGACTTCACGCCGCCGACACGAGGGCCGTACGGCGCGACGACCAGCTGCCGGAGCACCGCCGTCAGCGGATGTTTTCCTCCGTCCACTGCCAAAAGGGCCATGTCGCTCCGCGGCGGATTGGTGCCGGTCGCCACGGGCACGGCCATCGTGTGGCCGGAAAAATAGACCAGCGACGTGCCGTTGGTCGGCACCGAACCTGCGAAGGCCTTCACCGACTCGTCGAGGTCTTTGATTCCGGCGAGGTTCTCCACCTTCGTCACCGTGAAGCCCTGCTTCGCGAGCGCCTCGGCCACCGCGGCGACATCCCGCGGCGGTGCGGCGAGTGTGCCGGTCTTGTAGGTCGACTGGCCGATCACGAGCGCGTGGCGATGCTCGCCCGCGGCGAATGCTGGAAGGGTCGCCACCACGGTGGCGACCCAGCCGACCGTCAATGCCGGGCGGAACCGATAACGACGGGCGTTCAAGCCAGGATGTGAGTCCACGGCTCCCTCTGGTCGAGACCAACCTCGAGGAGGAAGCGGTCCTTCATCCCGAAGTGGTCCACCGGGCCGCCGGCCGCATGGAGGAGCGACGTGTAGAACTGCGCCACCGTCGCGTGCCCCTTGTTGCCGTATTTCGGCAGATTGATGAACCTTCCGCCGAGCTTCAGTCGGCCGCCAAGGTTGCCGACGAGCACCATCGGCCACTCCATGCAGACGGAGTGATGCGTCTCGGCCGAGTCGCTGAGGTACACGATCAGCGTGTTGTCCATCATCGAGCCGTCGCCCTCCGGCACCGCCTCGAGCGAGTCGACGAGCTTCGCGATCAGGCCGGCATTGAACTTCCGGATCGTCTCACGGTCGGCGATCGCCTTGGGGTCGTTCGCCCGGTGGCCGATGTCGTGGGTGTCGATCGTGATCCCGAGCCCCCTCCACGTGGGATACCCGATGCCGGAGCAGAGCGTGATCGTGTTGGTCAGCCCCGCTATGAGCGCCGTCGCGGCGATTTCGACGTGGGCCTCCATCCGCGTCGTCTCCGACTTCGTGCCGTGGAAGTCGGGCCGCACGGGCGGGATCTTCGAAGGGTCGACGTCGCCGATCCTCGCCTGCCGCCGCCGGATCATCGAGAAGGCGTCGGCGGCCCGCTCGAGCTTGCGGCCCTCCTCGCCCGGCAGCCGGCCGCGGATCTGGCGGATATCCTCGGCGAGCATGTCGAGCACGAGCGACTGCACGCCCACCTCCTCCTTCGGATCGCCGCCGATGATCTTCCCGAAGAGCATCTTGTGGGCCAGCACGGGATCCTGGATCACCGAGGCCTTCTGGTTCGGGCCGAAGGCCGACAGGCCCGAAGGGCTCATGGCCGGGGCGGTCGCCGGATCGTGCCAGAAGCCGAGCGACACCATCTCCCGGACGGCCGGGCTCGTCTTTGCCAGTGCGCAGTCGATCGTGACGTCCCTGGGCCCCGCCACGCCCGGGTAGGCGCCGAGCGCCCCGAAGCCGTTGCCATGGCCGCCCCCTGCGACACGGCCCGAGAGTCCCGTCAGGAGCGTGAGCCGGTCGATGTGCTTCTCGAGCGGCTTGACGGCCTCGCAAAGCTGCGTGTCAGAGCCGCCGAGCGGAAGGTCGGTCAGTTCGTCCTCGCCGTTCGTCACTTGAAAGCGATGGTCCCCGCCGCGCGGATTCTTCATCTCCTTCCGCTTGAAGCCGCTCGGCATGATCTGTTCGGGCCAGAGGCCGTTGCCCTCGATCACGAACACGAACCGCATCGGCTTGATACCGGCGGCATCGGCCTCGGCCCGGGCAATGAGCGGGGCGAGATACGGCGCGATCGCTCCGGCTGGCAGCGACTTCAGAAGCGTGCGTCGGTCAATCGGCATGGGGCACCTTCCTCGGGCTCGTGCCCCGGCGAACCGATGGGGCAGATAAAACGCGACGCAAGGCTGGGCGAACACGGCCTGAACTCGACCACGGTCAGCCTACAATACGATGACCGTTCTGGACAAAATGTTACGGTCAGGTTGCAACCCGTCGATTTTTCGATGGATTTCCGCGGAATCCCGAGGGCCCTGGCCCAGCATACGGATGATCTGTCCCGAATCCGCCTGAATGACGCCGCAATGGTTCCGCTGTAGGGAAACCGCGCCGGTGCAGCTGATGGAGGCCGCATTGCCGCCGGGGGAGAGGACGCATCGTCGCTACGGTGAGGATACACCTGATGCTCCTCAACGTCCTCTCCCCCGGCGTTCAGCATCACAGTGCCTGTGTGCCCCAATCAGCACCACGTTTGACCGGTTCGGGGCTGCCCGTGTGCCCGAGACGGCGTATGCAGACAAGCGAAGCAAGGATTGCGGAGCGAAGTCTGCATCCGAGCGAGCGAAGCCCAGGATGGGCGTAGCGAGCGTCCGGCGAGGGCACACGGGCAGCCCCGAACCAACACGTTTGACGCGCAATGGAAGCTCACGCAGGCGCGGCACGCCGAGGCGTGTGACGCTGGAGCTTGACCTTGGGGTCGGCCTCGAGGCTCCGCATCTCCTCGCGGTATTCCTGCGGCGTCATCCGGATGCGGCGTTCGAAGCTCGCGCGGGCGATCGCCCACCGTACGAACGCCGTCGCCGCGGCGGCGGCCACGACCGGCCAGAGGCTCTGCCAGGCGAGCATGAGCGATGCGGTCGGCTCCGCCACGATCATGTCGCCGAGGCCCGCGACGAGCCGGCCGAGCGAGTAGGCCGCGGCGGCACCGACCACCGCGAAGGCAACCGCGGACTCGAGGGCCCGGCCGACGGACCGAAGTGAAAAAATCCTCGCCGTGCCCCTGAGCAGGCCAAGCCGCCGGGCGTCGGGCAGGCAACGGGCCGGATGGAGGCGTATGCGGTCGAAGAGGGCACGCACGGCGAGTGTCGAGGCGAGCAGCACGACCGCGAGGCCACCGGTGAGGGCGACGAGCCCGAGCGGCGGCCCGATCTCGTCAGCCCGGGGAAGGCAGGCCGATGGCAAGAGTTCGCGAAGCCAGCCGATGGCCGACCCGCCCGTGGCCCGAAGCCAGCCGGGCAGGAGTGCGAAGCCGACGAGGACCGCGACCGCCCAGGCGACGAGCCCAGCGGTCGGCACGAGCCCCTGCTCTTCCGCGGCGCGGCGGCGGCGTGGCGTCGCCGGAATCGTGCGGTCGGATGCGTCGGACACTAGCGGACCTCCTTCGCCGCGAACGCTCCGGCGACGGCGTCGTCGATCCGACGCGGGAAGCCGACAATCCAAACGTCGACCGTGAGGAAGAGAATCGCGACAAGCAGGATCGCCGCGGACGCCTGGACGAGCCCGATGCCCGGCTCGAAACCGGCCGCCCGCGTTGCGATCGCCACGACCGCGTGGTAGGCGACGATCGCCGCGAGCAACGGCACCGCGAGCGAGACCGCGATCGTGAAGCCGGCCGCCGGCAGCGCGGTCGCCACCGCGAGCAGCTGCGACATGACCCCGTCGCCGCGGCCGCCGAGCGGCATCGCGACGAAGCTGTCGAGGAGCCCGCCGAGCACGCCCCTCGCGCCGCCGGCCGCGACGAAGCCGCCCGCGGATATCCACCAGGCGAGCCTCGCGATGCCAACCCCTTCGACCGAGAGCGGATCGGCGTCGTCACCTTCCGCGAGCCCGCACGCCGCCGCCGCCATCCCGAGGGCCCACGCCGCCGCGGCCGTGACGCACGCCACGGCCGTGCCCATGGCCAGGCCGAGCATCGCCTCGGCGACGATGCCCATGGGCGTGATCGCCTGCGGAGAGACCGTGGAGGCGAGAACACCGGGCATCGCCACCGCCGACACGGCGATCGCCATCGTGAGCCGCACCCTCGCGTCGACGCCCGGGTAGACCGGGAAGGTCGAGGCGGCGACGAATCCGCCGCACCTCGCCACGACGGCCAGGCAGACGGCCACGGCGGCGGCGAGATCCTGGTTCATCGCTTCCTCACGGGCCCGCGGCCGTCTTGAAGAACTCGACAAGCCGCTCGATCATCCACGGGGCGGCGAGGAACAACATCGCGGCCGTCGCCACGAGCCGCGGCAGGAACGCGACGACGGGCTCGTGCACCGCCGTGGCCGACTGCACGAGACCGACGAAGCCGCCGACGAGGAAGGCGACCGCAAGCACCGGCAAAGCGACCAGCCCCGCCGAAAGAATCGCCTCGCGGACGAGCTCCACCAGTTCGGTCTGCATGGCAGATCGTCTCCTTCCGCCCGGGTTCCGCCGATCACACGACCGCCGCGAAACCGTCGAGCAGCGACTTCACGATGAGCGTCCAACCGTCGGCGAGCACGAACACAAGCAGCTTCAGCGGCAGCGCTACCGTCGCCGGCGAGAGCGTGACGAGCCCCATCGCGGTGACGATCGACCCGACGACGACGTCGAGCACGAGAAATGGCACGAGCAGCCTCAGCCCGATCGCGAAGGCGACCTCCAGCTCGCTCACGAGAAAGGCCGGAAGGATCGCCTCGAGCGGGGCGGCGGCACCGGCCGTGGCTGTGGCGGGCGAGCCGCTCGCGCCGCCTGCGGCGGCGGCACGGGCCACGAAGAACCCGAGCGTGTCGGCGTTACCGGCGGCCTCGATCTGCCCGGTCATCCACCGCTTGAGCGGCCTCGAACCGCTGTCGAACGCCTCCGACAGGCCGACCCGCCCCTCTGTGAAGGGCTCCACGCCGTCCCGCCAGACGGCCGTCCAGACCGGCCACATGACGAGCGCCGTGAGAAAGATCGCCAGCGACGTGACGACCTGGTTCGAAGGCAGCTGCGGCGTACCGATCCCCTGGCGGACGAGCGAGAGCACGACGCTCAGCCTCACGAACGCCGTCGTCATCAGAAGCACCGCCGGGGCGAGGCTCGCGACGCCGAAGACGACCGCCGCCGAGAGCGAGACGCCGAGCGAGCGGCCGGCGAAGAGCCGCTCGAGCAAGCCCGCGAGCGAGCCGACCTCGGCCGACGCGGCGGGGGACGGCGGATCGACGGCTGCGGCCGCATTCGCCGCCTGCAGCGGCGAAGAGAGGTCGTCGGCCGCATTCGCCGGCGACCCGACGGCGACCACCGCGGCGAGGAGCAGGAGCGTGGCTCGGGACGAGGGCCTGCCGAAGACCCAGAACATGCAGGCGAGCAGCGCGAACAGCAGGCTCGTTCCGCCCAGCAGCGACTCGCGAGTGAGCGACAGCGGACCACCGTCCTCGCGGCTGACGAGCCTCGCGAGGGAGGCGGGCAGCCGGACGGAGATCACCTCCTCGTCCTTCGAGAGCGGTTGTCCGCCGTGAACGGCTTCGGCTGCGGGCATGGCGTCGTAGCCGAGCCTCGCCGCGTCGTCACCGGCCGGCGGGCCATCCTGTCGAAACGCCGCCGAAGCGATCACCGGAAACTTCGTGACGGCCACCCTCCGGGAATC
Source organism: Pirellulales bacterium (assembly GCA_040397565.1). Classification (GTDB taxonomy): domain Bacteria; phylum Planctomycetota; class Planctomycetia; order Pirellulales; family UBA1268; genus UBA4655. Next base: position 25,933 of record JBBAVU010000011.1, read on the forward strand.
GGCGTCGGCCGCCGGTGGCAGCACGCGGGCGACGTGATCGCGAATCCTCTCGATCTCGCGATCCTCGAGCTCCACCTGCGCCCGTGGGTCGAGCGGCGTCGACGTCCGCTCGAGGAGCGATCGGAAGTAGGTCTCCGGCACGGCCACCGAGACCTGCACGGTGTCGAGCATCCGCTTGCCGGACGGCGCTGGAGCGGCGGCCAGATCGAGCGGCCGCGGTGGCGGCGCGACCTCGGCGGGCGCGTTCGCACGGGCATCCACGGCGGGCGGCTCGGCGGCGGCCCGCCCCTGGCGGGGAGGAGCGTTCTCCGCGAACGTGACCGACACGTCCACGATCGCACCCTTCACGAATCCGATCGCCTGGCGGACCTTGCCCGCCAGATGCTCCTCGTAGGACGCCTGTGCGCGGACCGCGGGGTCGACGGCCACGAGCGGCGACTCGTCGTCGAGCGGCCCCGCGAAAACGCGACCACTGCGGAGGTCGGTGACGGCCACCCGATCGGCGGCGAGCCCGGCGATCGACGCGGCGACGAGCACGCGAATCGCCCGGATCCGCTCGGGTGACATCGACGCCTCGCCCTCCGTCTCGATGTTGACGCTGGCCGTCTTCTCGCGGCCGACGCCGGGGCGATCCTCGGAATCGTAGAGAACGCTCGCCCGCCGGACGCCCGGCATCGAGCAGAGCACGAGCGAAAGCTCCTCCTGAGTTGCGACGCGAAGCAGTTCCTGCTGGATCGATCTGCTCTGCCACGGGCTGTTGCTCTCGAGCGCCCGGCGCAGGCTGCCGCCGAACTCCTTCGGCAGCGCCTGTGCATCGACGAGAGCCCGCATGTAGGCGCTCTGCCGATGCTTCGGCACGTGGATGCGTCCGCCCTCGATCGAGTAGTCGGTGAGTTTCGCGCGGTCGAAAGCCGCCTCCATCAGGGCGAGCTCCGACGTCGGCAGCGGCGTCCCCGAGAGGAGCGCCACACGGCCGAGGGCCGGCTCCTCCCTCACGATCCAGGCCGCGGAGACCGCCGAGACCGCGATGAAGGCCACGGCGAGAAGACGCGACGGCGTGAAGAGGCCTCGCTGCACCATGACGGGGGAATAGTGGTCGTCCATGCACGGGTCCTACGCGGCGAGCCTGCGACGGCCGTGGGGAAGGCGGATGGTGAACGCGGAACCACCGTCGGGACAGTCGGAAGCGTCGAGCGTGCCGCCGAGCTGATCGACGAGCGACGAGGCAGCGGCGAGCGCTACGCCAGAACCGTCGGCCTTCGTCGTGAATCCCGGCTCGAAGAGCCAGGCCTTCGAGTGGGCCGTGAGCCCCGGCCCCGAGTCGGCCACCTCGATTTCGATGGCATCGGCGTATTCGACGCTCGTCACGACGACCTCGCCGCGACCGCCGGCCGCCTCGACCGCGTTGACCAGCAACGTCTCCAGCACGCGGCGGACGAGCGCCGGATCGGCGTGGACCGCGTGCCCCTCGGGAACGTCGAGCGCGACCCGCGGCAGCTGGGCGGATCCCGAGACATGCTGGATCTTCGCGAGCACCGCCTCGAGCACGCCCCGGGGGGACACCCAGCGGGCGGTCGGCACGTCGGGGGAGACGAGGTCACCGAGCTGGACGAGCGTCTGCGAGATCGCATCGACCTCGGCGGCGATGTGCCGCAGCCGGTCGCCGTCGAGGAGCGCCACGATCCTGCCGGGGTCGGTGTCGCGCAGCCCCTCGGCGAGGCGATCGAGCCGCCGCCGCAGCTGCGACACGGCCGTGCGGATCACCTCGGTCATGCGGTCGCTCGAAACCGGATCGCGGCGACGCGCGGCCCGCGGGACGCTCGTCGAGGCCACCAGCGGCAGGATGGTCGGCCACCTGTCGATCGGATGAACGTCGGGGCCGTCGTCATGGGCAGTCATGGGTTCACCGGTTCATCGAGGGAATGGGGAGCGTGGACGTTCCGCAGATGTCGTCCATGATCCAGCGATTCACGTCGCCAAGGATTGCCCGCGAGAGCGGCCGCTTGCCGGCGTAGATCCGCATGGCGAGCGACGCTCCGGCGGCGTGGAAGAGCCGCAGCGTGCGGTCGATCGAGGCGTCGTCGAGCCCGCTGCCGAGCATGGGCTTCCGACTGCAGCAGAGCAGCATCGGCAGCGAGCGGACGTCGCCCAGGCCCGCGAACGCGTTCTCGCCGAGAGGAAAGCCTCCACCGAGCGACGCGACGCCGGCGAAGGCCCGCGGGTGGCGGCATCCGATGCGAAACGCCTCCGTACCGGCCGAACGTTCGCCGACGAGGTAGATCCGCTCGGGATGGATGCTCGCCTCGCGCACGGCCCGGTCGATGGCCCGCCAGACGCCGCGCTCGACGTCGGTGGTCTGCCCCGAGAGCGGCTGCACCGCGACGAAGTTGCGGAGGCTCACCCGCGTCATCACGCGGCCGAGATCGAAGTGACGCTTCCCAGTCGCCCCCTGGTCCGTAAGCCAGACGATGAGCGGGTAGCGGTAGCCCGACTCGTAGCCCTGCGGCAAAAGGAGCAGGTCGTGTGGGGCATCGCCCCCCGTCCAGCCGCGACCACGATCGCGGCGGGGCATATCGGGCCGCGCAAGCACTCGGCGGTTCATCGACGACCTCCTTGACTCGACCGCCCGGGCCACGTCCTTGCGGCTCCGGGTGCGAAGAGGCCGGGTTGTATCCGACCGCGGCAGAAAGCGGCAATGTCAGACGGGATGAACGCTGGCTAACTAGGCAGGCTGCGCAAGGGCCGCGAGCACTACCCCGAACCCGTCAGAGAAAACTGCAAGGCATCGTCGTGGTTCGCTGCTTTGGAAACCGTTCTGGGACGTTTGAACGACGCCGCATTGGCGCCGTGGGAGCGGACGCCTCGTCGCTACGGTGAGGATACACCTGATGCTCCTCAACGTCCGCTCCCACGGCGTTCAGCATCAGAGTGCCTGTGTAACTCATCTCAATGTGCGACGTTTGACCGGTTCGGGGCTGCCCGTGTGCCCGAGACGGCGTATGCAGACAAGCGAAGCAAGGATTGCGCAGCGAAGTCTGCATCCGAGCGAGCGGAAGGCAGGATGCCTGAAGCGAGCGTCCGG
>JBBAVU010000012.1:0-22495 GCA_040397565.1 Pirellulales bacterium
TCGACTCGATCGAATTCACGAGCCCGGTCGCAAAGAACTCCGCCTTCCCGTCGTCGCCCAGAATCGTGTTCTGACCGGTCGTGGCCTCGATCGCGTCGCCGCCCGCTCCGCCGATCACGGTGTTGGTACCCGCCTTCAGCGTGATCGTGTCGGCGGCACCAGAGGCGTAGTCGGTGCTCTCCGCCGAGAGCAGCACTCCGGAATTGGTCAGCACGAGCCTCCCGCTGTCACCGAGTACGACTGCCCGGGCGCCGGCCCCGACGCCCTCGGCCGTGATGGAGTCGCCCGCGGCGCCGCCGATGACGACGTTCGTGCCGCCGCCGATCTTGATCTCATCGATCCCGCCGGCCGAGCCGTTCGTCGTCGTGACCTCGGTCGTCCCCGCCTTCGGGCCGCTGGCGAAGACCTCGATCTTCCCCTCGTCGCCCAGCACGTAGTTCGTGCCATTTCCGGCCTCGATCTCGTCGGCGCCGACGCCGGCGATGACAGCGTTCGTGCCGGCAGAGAGCGTGATGACGTCGGCGTCACCGATGCCCGTCTCGGTCGTCTCCGCGAGCGCGAGCGTGCCGTCGGCGAAGAACGTTGCGCGGCCGGTATCGGAGAGCACCGTGTTTGTGCCGCCGCCGGCCGTGATCGTGTCGGCGCCGCGGCCGGTGATCACCGTGTTCACGCCATCCTGTAGCTCGATCGCGTCGGCCTGGCCGTTCGTGTCGCCCACGAGCGCCGTGATCTCCTTGACCTTGCCCGTCGCGTTGGTGAACGTGAACGACCCGTTGTCACCAAGCACGATGCCGACCCCAGCGGTGCCGCCTGTAGCCGGCAGCACCTTGACCGTGTCGGCGCCGCTGCCGCCGATCACCGCGTTGAAGCCGGCCCCCAGCGTGATCGTGTCGTTGGCACCCGTGCCGGGCTCGACCGACTCCATCGTGGTCTCGGTCGCACCGACGGTGATCCGGCCGGCGTCGCCGATCACGTAGTTCGTGCCGTTGCCCGCCTCGATCGCATCGGCGCCGCGGCCGCCGATGATCACCCCAGTGCCGGTTCCCGCCTTGATCGTGTCGGAACCTCCGCCCGTGCCGGTGGACTCGACCTTCGTCACGACCGAGCCCGTCAACTCGACGACGCCGTCGTCACCGAGGATGATCGCGGTGCCCGCGCCGTTGGTGAGCGTGTCGGCGCCCGTTCCGCCGATCAGCACCGCGAAGCCGCCGGAGTTCACGAGTTCGTCGTCGTCACTCGTGCCGGCCTTGGAGGCCACCTTCGTCGGAACGAGCGTGGTCGCGTCGAGCGTCACGTCCACGTCATCACCCGCGAGGAACACGATCCCCCCGACGGCCGTCGTGAGGCTCGCGTCGGACGAGTTGGTGATCGTGTCCTTGCCACCGAGGCCGACGACCACGAGCGTGCCCTTCACCGTGGCGTCGATCGTGACCGCGATCGTATCGGCGTAGGCCGTGGCCCGCACGTCGATGAGCTTCGCCTCGAGCCCGCCGGCGAGCGTGATCGTGGAGCCGTTGGTGTCGAGGTCGTCGTAGCCGCTGCGGACCTCGATGAAGGACTTGGCGGCCACGACCGATCCGGCGGCGAGGTTCACGTCGTCACCCGCGTGGAGCACCACCCTGCCGTTGGTCGACTGCAGCGAGCCGGTGGCCGTCACGGTGATGTCGTCATCGCCATTCGCCGCGTTCTCGAGGGCCGTGATGAGGATGTCGGACCCCGCCGTGATGCTCGTCGAGATCTCGACCGGGCTGTGGGCCGTGAGCCGCACCACGCCGCCCGACTCGATCCCCTTGGGCCCACCTGTGACGCCGCCGACGACGAGCTTGCCGGTATTGTCGATGAACGTGCTGCCCGTGGTCGACGTGCCCTCGACGTTGGCGATCTTTGTGTTGATGGGCTTGCTGGCGGTGCCGATGTCGGCGGAGGCGAACAGGTAGACCCGGCCCGACGTGATGTTGAACGTGGTCGAGTCGCTGCGGTCATCGACGATCCTGCCGGCCAGGGCGGTCACGAAGGTCTTGACGTCGGCCTCGGTGACGATCGTGTTGAGCCGCAGGTCACCGGCGACCTCGTTGATGTAGACGTTGAGCAGGCCCGCCGAGATCGTCACCCTGCCCAGGCCGGCATTGCTGCTGTCGATCTCGAGTTCCGCCCCGGCGCCGCCCACGCCTCCGGCGACGGCGGCGAGCGTGATCGAGGTGCCGGTCACGTCGGCAGTCACCGGTTCCGGCGCGGCGTCGGCGTCGATGATGGACACGGCGGCGCGGAGGACGACGTCGCCCGTCGCGGCAGCGACGTTCGCCACCCGCATGTCGCCAACGGCCTCGTTGACGAACACGCTTGCGCCGGCCGCAGTGAGCGTGCCCTCGGCTCCCTGGTCGACATCGAGCAGATCGGCTGCCGTGCCGACCGTGCCGGCTCCGCCGGCCGTCAGGACGATGCTCGCCGCCTTGACGTCGGTGAGGTCGCTGGCCGCCGCGTCGATGATCGAGCCGGCCTTGGTGACGAGCACCGCGTCGCCCTGCTGCGAGTAGACGGTGTCCACCCGCATGTCGCCGGCGTCCTCCGTCAGGAAGACGGTGTCGCCGGCCCGGGCGGTCAGCCAGCCCGAGATGCCGGCATCGATCCGCAGCGGCAGGGCCTGTGTGCCGATGCCGCCATCCGCAGCCTCGAGCGTGAGATTCACGCCGCTTACGACCACCGTCGCGGCGGTTGATGCCGCGCTCGTGATCTTCCCGGCCGTCTTCACCGTGGCGTCGCCGCCGGCCTTGACCTGCTTGATCGCAAGGTCCGACTCTGAGCCGATGAACGCGGCCCCGGCCGCCGTCACGTCGAGCGTGCCCGAGGCCGTCAGGTCGACGTCGTCGCGCTGGGCGACCTCGATCGCGGTCGGATTCGCGCCGGTCGCCAACGGATCGAGGATCACGGGCGTGACGGTCACCGTGCGGGTCTCGACGATCGCCAGCCCCTTCCGCTCGAGGGTCAGCACGCGACCGGCGACGCTCGCGATCTTCCACACGCTGCGGTCGGGCGTGGCGTTGGACGTCGCCCCCTGGATGCGAACGTATTTGCCAGCCGCAAAGCCGTCCGTGGCCCAGAAGCCCGTCGCGCGGGTGAGCGTGTCGCCGGCCGCATTCCGGGCGAACGTGACACTGCCTGTGAACTTCTGACCGCTGATGTACGTCACATCGCTACGCTCGGCAGCGGCAAGGATCACCCGCTCGTCGGTCGTGAGGGCGCGGGACAGGTCGATCGTCACCGGGCTCGAGAACGAGCCGACGACACCGCTGCCGCTCACGCCGGTCGCCGCCGTGGTGACGATCGCGACGTTCGTCCCCCGGATGTTGTCTTCTTCGACCGTGATCTGGGTGTCGGTCACCTCCTTGAGCAGCCCGCCGCCGACCATGTAGAGGAGTTCGTCCTCGGTCCAGACCTTGATGCCCGATCGCAGCGTGGACTCCTGCTCGGCCGAGAGCACGTAGGTGAAGCCGGTGACGAACGACGCGGTGAGTTGACCGGCCGCGTAACCGCCGCGGTCATACGCGGCGAACTCGTCGTGCAGGGCGTGATATTGCTGCGTGCGGGAGTTCTCGAGCGTCGTGATCGCGGCGTCGATCTCCGCCGCCGACTTGCCCTGGGAGGCGTAGTAGGAGCGATAGGCGGCCGCCTCCTCGGCGGTGAGGCTGATCCGCGAGTCTTCGTCATACGTGGCGGGATCGGCCGTCGTGTTTCGCCACTTCCAATACTGCTGGTAGTCGCGGGTCTTGGCCGCGGCGAAGTCGGCGAGCGTCTGGGCGACCTTGTCGTTGGCGCCGGTGCCCGCGGTGAGTTGCAGGCTCGACCAGACGGTGTTCAGCAACTGCTCACGGGTCCGCTCGTCGCGGCTCTCGACACGATTGGCATCGACCAGCGAGCCGGCGTCCACGGTGATCGACACCGCGCCGTTCGTCGAATAGATCCTGCGGGCCGCGAGGTTGCCCGACGTCTCCCTGAGGAAGACGCCACCGGCGGCCGAGACGTCGACGACGTGCGTGCCGTGGCTTCCCTGGTCGATCGGCAGGGCCGCACCGGACGTCCCCACGCCCCCGGCCGCGACGGCGAGCGAGATCGACCCGCCCTTGACCGCCGCCGTGGCGGTGGCGCCGCTCGCCCGCGACATCCCGGTGCGGGCGGAAAGCGTCACCGTCTGCCGCCCGGTCGATTCAACCGTGTCGATCGGCAGGCCGCCGCTCATCTCGGCGATCGAGATCGCCCCGCCTGCAACCGCCTTGAGGCCGGTGCCCACCGTGTCGTCCACGTTCGTGACGAGATCGACGATCGCACCCTGCGTCGCCGAGAGCACGATCGACTTGCCGCCGACGCTGGCGTCGGGATTCGTCTGCACGATGCCGCGGCTGGCCGTAAGGGTCGTCGTGCCCGAGGGATTCAGGATCGGGCCGCTCACGAGGATGCGGCCGCCGCTGTTCGATGTGACCGAAACGCTCCCCGTCTCGCCGCCGATGAAGTCGATCGCCACCGAGCGGTCGGCCCGGAACGTGTGGGTGGCGACGGTCTCCTGCTTCTTCTCCTCCGTCCACTTCTGGTAGACGGTCTCTGTGCCATACCAGGTCGACGTGCTCCACTTGTCCACTTGATACTTCTTGGGCGTCTCGATGTTCTGCGTGGTCTCGCCAAATGCGTAGTCATCCAGGTGATCGGCGTCACCTGCCTTCGACGCATAGTAGTAAGTACCCTCGGGCATCAGTCTCGGCTGCGAGATGACCTCGTGTATCGGGACGCCGACGATGTTGCTGGGGTCAGCGGCCAAAGCGTCGATACCGGCCCAGCTGGAACTGGCATAGGTGGTGGTGGTGCGCGTGGCCGTCTGCATGCCCACGGAGAAGCCGTACCGCCAGCCGGTCGCCGGCGAGTAGGTGCCGTCGGTCGGCGTGAGCGCCCCGGGCGTCGTGCGGCTGTAGAGCGTGGCCAGCGGCACCTGAACCCAATTGTCGAGGTTGCGGTAGTCCTGGGTTCCGAGGTTGAGCGTGGCGCCGGAACCCACGTACTTGTAGACGGCGCCCGGCGTGCCGCCGCCGCCGTAGCCCGCAGCCAGCCGCACCGTGGTCGAGTCCTTGACCACTGCCTGCGTGCCGCTCGCGGTGGTGTAGGTGGAGGTGGCCGGAGCCTTGGCCTTGTCGGCGAGCAATAGCGTGCCGCTGCCCCGCTTGGAGACGTCGATCCGCTCGATCGCGATGTCGCGCGTCGTCTGGTTCGCGACGGAGACCGTCGCGTAGCCGTCGAGCACCTTGATCTTCCCGCCGCCCGTGGAAAGCAGCTTTCCCGTCAACTGCACGTTGCCGCCGCTGGCCCTCACTTCGCGGACGACGATCCTGTCGTCCACGCGGTCGTACAACACGCTGAAGTCCGTGGTGCTCACCGAAAGCCGGGTGAGCCGCTCTCCGGCGCTCGCCCGGATTCGGGTGATCTCCGTGTCGACCGACGCGGGAATCGTCAGCGTGTAGGCGTCCTTGCCGCTCTGGATGAGCCCGTTGAGGTTGATGTACTCGGCGTCGATCGTGACCGCGTCCGCGAGCACGTTGGGGGTCGCCGTCATAGTGGTGAGCGCGGCGATTGCCTTCGACTCGTCGTACAGCTTGATGCCGTCGCCCAGCGACTTGAGTTGCCCGTAGGGGTCTCCCGCGACGCCGTAGACGGAGACCCCTTCGACCATGACCGAGTCGCCCGCCTCCACCGTCAGCGCTCCGGTCCGGATGCTGCCCCTGATGACGACGTTGCCCGCTGACGTCGTCGTGAGCTTCCCGCTGAGGTTGGTGATGTTTCCCTGCACGACGATGTCGGGGCTGACGTAGGTGCCCGATCCAGTCCATGTAGCGCCGTTGAAGGTGTTGGTGAGCGTGATCGCCGGACCCTCCGCGCCGTACGTGGCGGCAGTCGAGGGGGTGATCTTCGTGAAGCCGGCGGTACCCAGCCCCGAGACGTTCACCTTGGTGACCGCCGCGTTGTCGAGCATCGAATCGCCGTTGAGGAACACGCCGCCGATCTGCTCGGGGATTTCGAGCCCCGCGATCACGAGCTGGGCGGGCGTGTGGTTCGTGATCGTGATCCGGGCGTCCCGCGGGGCCTCGACCGCGCCCGTTCCCACCAGCGCGTCGGCCCGCACGTCGATCACGCCGGCCTGGGCCGTCGCCTCGTCGACCGTCACCGTCATGATGTACCGCTCGGTCGGGACGACGACGGGGGCGCCGTTGAGTTGCTGCACGGTGCCCAGACCCTGGCTCACCAGTTCCGCCGAGATCCGGAAGATCTCCGAGTCATAGAACGCCACCATCGTGGGGTTCGTGCCCTCGTACAGCAATTTGTTCGCCTGGGCATTCCGCAGCTGGTCGACGAGGACCGACTGCAGCCGCTCGAGCCCCGGGATGATCGTCAATCCGGACGGGTTGTCGATCTGCGTCACGAGACCCGTCGACGCGTCCCAGCCGGAGGGATTGCCGGATAACGGCTTCGTGCCCAACACGAGCTCGCGGATCCTCTTGGTCCCGGTTTGCAGCGTGCCGTTCACCGTGACGATGCCCGTGGCATCCACGTGCACGTCGCCGCCGACCTGCTCGGAGCCACCCAGGGCCGAGTTGATGGCCGAAGCCGTAGCCGACGCCCAGTTGACCGCCTTCGACCTGCTGTCCATCGTGCCGAAGCCGAACCGCTCGGCATGGAGTTTGATGTCCTTTGCCGACGTGACGACCGCGCCGGCAGACACGATGATCCGGTTGTCTGACACGAGCTCGGCATCGGAGTCGACCTTGTCGACCGGGATCGCACTGCCCGCGAACGTGTCGGTGCGGGACGTGAGCGCGTAGGCATCACGGTTGAAATTCGTATCGGTGCCGGTCGAGACGAGCACGTTGCCCCTGGCGTTCACCGCCGCACCACCGCCGATCGTCACCAGGTTCACCGGCCGGATCTCCGACCGCGACGAGGCGATCGCCACCGTCACCGCGCCGTAGGTCTCGGCGTTTGTCGCCGTGCTCACGGAGCCGCCGCCGCGGGCCGACATGGCGATGTCGCCGGGGCTCGTGAGGCTGGCGGCCGAGCCGATCGCCACGGTCGCCTTGTCCTCGAGCGTCTTTACCACCGACTCGGCCCGCGCCCCGCTGAGTGCGCCGCCGGTCTTGAAGGTGACCTTGTCGACGGCTTGGATCCGGTTGTCCGCCCGCAGGGCGAACTCACCGGCGTTCGCTTCGGTTCCCGTCACCCGCAGTATTGCATTCGTGCCGACGTCGACCTTCGTGTCGAACGACACGGTCGTGACGCTCGAGGCGCTCGCACCCGACACAAGGCCGCCCGTGGTGCCGCTGATGTTGTCCGTTCCGAGGTCGGGCTTTTCGACGCGGTGGTGAGCATCGACCACGATCGACGCAGCCGTCACTTCCGCGCTGGCACCGAACCCCGCCGTCACCGGACCAGAGACCGCGTTGCTGACCTCAGCGCCCGCCCCGGCGAGCAGCCCGCCGCTGATCGCCCGCACACGGCCGTTCACCGTGGTCGTCGATGCGGCGTCGACCGTGATCCCCCCGGAGAGCGTCGCCTTCGCCTGGCTGCCGACCGTCGCCGTCACACCGCCGGTCTGCGCGGTGGCCGCCGTGGCCGAGGCGCCGGCCGCCACACCACCGCCGCCGGCGAAGTTGTCGGCGAACTGGTCGTGATCGCGCGTGGCGGAGATCGAGAGCGATCCGCCGGTGACCGTCGCGGTCGTACCGACCGTCGCGGCCACCGTCGCCGACGAGGTCGCCTTGGCGTAGCTCACGCCGACCGCAATCGCACCCGCGGCGATGCTGTCGGCCTCGGCCGTATGCCGAGCCGAACTCGCCGCCGACACCGTGGTCGCCCCGGTCACGGTGAGGGTCGCCCCGGCGGCGATCCCGGCCGTGACGGAGCCACCATGCGTGACGACCGTGCGGGTGGCGTCGATGCCGATGAGCAGGCCGCCCGAGGCGCCCGTCGACCGCGCGGCGGCGGTCGCGGCCGATGCCGGCCGCGCCGAAGTGGCCGCCACGTCGACGGTCGACGCCCTGATCGTGCCGCCGACCGTCGCCGACACGACCGGCGTCACGTCGATCGTCGACTTCGAAACGCCCACGGCCCCTGTCGTGCCCGCGTTGAAACCGTAGGCCAGTGCCTGCCCCTTCGGTGTGACGGTGGCCCTCACATCCACGTCGTCGGCCGTGACGGTGGACGATGAAATCGAGGCGTCGACCGTCGGATTGATCGTCACCGCGGCGACGGAACCGCCCGTCGCCAGCGCGATCGCACCGGCGGCCGCGGTCACGGAGCCGACCGTGGTCGACGCCGTCGGCACGACCGTCGCCGTCACGGCCACGTCGCCGAAGAGGGTGAGCGTCGACCCGGCCACCGTAGCCCGGGTGTCGGTGGTGATCGTGTTGGTCGACTCGGCGCCGCCGCCGGCGGCCGAGTAGGAAAGCGCACCGGTCGCGGCTGCCACCGAGGCCGCGGTGGAGTGGGCCGTGATCGTCGCGGCCTCGTCGGCCTTCACCTCGAGCAGCCACGCCTTCGTCACCTGGGCGCCGCCGGACACTCCGGCCGCGACCCGCGAGTCGATCGTGTTGCGGGCGATCGAGGCGCCCACCGACACGGCGATGGCTCCGCCGATCGGAGAGAAGGATGCGGCGCCGCTCACTGCGGCCGCGAGGGCCTCGGCCGAGATCGTGGCCGTATCGGAGGCTGCGATCGAGACCACGCCACCGGCGGCGAGCGTACCGCCCGAGACGGTGGCCGCGATGTCGTTGAAAATCGAGTTGCGTGCATCGGACCCCGCCCCCGCCGTCGAGCCCGCGGCAAAGCCGGCGACAGCCAGGGCGGCCGATGCGGCCTTGACCTTGGCCGTGATCGCAGCCACATCGGTCGCCGCCAGCGACACGTCGCTTGCGGCGACGAGATGCGAGCCCGTCACGGACGCCTTCACCTCCGCGCGAGCACCGCTCGTGCCGATCGTGTTCGTGGCCAGCGAGGTGCCGATGGCGGCGGCGACGCCGGCGAGGCCGGCACCTGAAAGGGCGGCGGCGCCGGAGTCGATCACGGCATCGATCGTGCCGGCGAACGACGCGGCGACCTTCATGTCGGCGGCGGTCGTGACGGTGCTGCCGGAAATCGTCGCCTTCACGCTCGGCTGGATCGTGTTGTTCGCCTCGGCGCCGGCACCGCTGAGCGAGATGGCACCGAGCCCCGCGCCGCTGGCCGAGACGGCCGCGGCCATCGCCGTCGCGTTGATCGTGGCCTTCGACGCAGCTGACACCTGCACGTCGCCGGAGGTTGTCAAGACATCCACGGCATTCCTGATGCCGCTGGTGACGACGGTGCTGATCGTGTTCTTCGCAAGCCCGACACCGATCGACAGCGACCCTCCGACGATGCCGGCGAGCGACGCGGCGAGCGACGCAGCGCCGGTCCAGGTGGTGATGGTGGAGGCGTCCTGGGCGTTGAGCGTGATGCTGGCTCCGCGGATGCCAGCCGCGCCGCTGCCATCGATGCCCGCGTCGATGGCCACTCCCACCGTGTTGACGCTGCTCGCGCCGGCGCCGCTGGCGGCCACGCCGATCACCCCGGCGGCGGCAATCGCGGCCGAGCCGGCCACCACGACCGAATCGATCGTCTGCCCTCCCACGGCGTCCAGCGAAATCACTCCCGAGGAGCGAACGCTCGTGGCGAGGAGATTGGCCCGCACGGCACCGCCGATCACGTTCGCGGCGTCGGCCGCACCGATCGAGGCGCCGGCTCCGGCGGCTCCGCTGGCGGCCGCGGCCGATGCGGCCAGCACCAGCGCGTTGATCCCCGAGCCGCTGCGGGCGTCGATGTCGACGTCACCCACCAGGCTCGTCGCCGTGCCCAGCCGGCTGTTCGCGGCGTAAGAAACCGCCTCCGACAGCACGACGTTTCTCGCGAACGCGCCCGCACCGGCGAGAGCAAGGCCCACCAGGCCCGACCCGGCCGCCAGCGACGCTGCCGACGAGACCGCGTTGATCGTGTTGTGGCTTGCTTCGAGCCTCGTTCCGTCGCTCGATAGCTTCAGCGTGAAGCTCGAGCCGTCCGGCGCGACGAGCGTCCACCGCTCGCCCTCCGTGACGGTCGTGATCCGCAGCTTGCTGCTGCTGGTGTCCGGCGCGATCGCGACGCCGTTGGCGACGAGTGCGGAACGGACCGCACTCAGAATGGCCTGATCGCCCGTCGCATCGGCAGCCGCGCCGCTGCCGCCATCCTCCCGGGCGGCGTCGTCAAGGTTTGCCGCCGTGATCAGTCCGCCGATGGCCAGATCGGGCCCACCGTCGCCCTGCACTTCGGCCAGGATCGTGATCGTGCCACCGTACGTGAAGACGCCCTCGTCGGCGTTGGCGATGAAGGCCGAGACGTCGTTGGACACCTCGTTGAACGCCACGGAGATGCCGATCGCCGCCCCGGCACCGATCCCGCCGCCCACGCCGCCGGCAAGCGATGCCGCGGTGGCCACGGCGTTGATCATCGACGAATCGACCGAGCGAATCGTGACCGAGCCGGCCGTGATGCCGTCGGTGGCCGGGTTCGCCCCGTCGCCGTCGATGCCCGCCGTCACCAACGATGCAATCCGGTTTTCGGCATGGACTCCGGCACCGCCGACGCCCACGCCGGCCCCGCCGCCACCGGCCACCGCCATCGATCCGGCAAAGACCAGCGAGTCGATGGCCTGATCCGCCCTCGCGTCGAGCGTCACGCCGCCGGTCGAATGGATGCTCGAATTCAACACCTCGGCCTGAATCTCCACCGGAAGGCTCTGGAGACTCACATGCTTCCAGAGCCGGTTGTCGGAGAAGTCCTCGGTCGACAGGTCGACCGGCTGGTTGCCGTTCTGGTTCGGATCGCCATCGACCACCGTCGCGCCGAGATATTCGAAGACCTCTCCCGCCATCGGACCGGAGGCGATCCGCACCTTCTTGCCGGTGTCGAGCCGTGACGGCGTGTCGTGCGAGGAAAAGTCGGCCGTGATCGTGGTTCCGGTCGGATTCGACCCGATGAAGTTCCGGGCCACGGCAATCCCGATCCCGACGGCGACTCCGCCGCCCGCGCCGGCGGCACCGGAGGCGGACACGGCGCCCACCATCGCATCGATCGTCGCCGTGCTCTCCGCGGCGACCGTCACCGATCCCACCCTGTTGGCCTCGGTGCCCAGTCCGCTCTTTTCGATTGAGGCGTTGGTCTTGGTGAGGATGACGTTGGTCGACTCGGCGCCACCACCGGCCACGGCGACGCCACCGCCGCCTCCCAGCCCCAGCGACACCGCGGCGGCCACCGACGTCGCCCGGATCGACGAGTCATCCTGCGCCGCGACGACCACGGCACCGCCAACCCTGACATCGTCGGCATTCCGGATGGCCGCCGTGGTCTCCGTGGCAATCGTGTTGTGGGCGAGCGAGACCCCCACGGAGATCGCCGCTCCCACGGCCCCGCCGAGGCCCACCGCGACCGCCACCGCCCCCGCATCCGCGAGGATCTTGGAGGAGTCGGTCGCCGTGACCCCGATCGACTGCGCGGCGATCCCCGCGCCGTCGCCGTCGATGGCTGCCGTGAGTGCCTGGCCGATCCGGTTCACCGACGACACGCCCGCACCGCTGGCCGCGAGGCCCCCGACACCTCCCCCGGCGATCGCGGCAGACCCGGCCAGCACGAGGGAATCGATCCGCTGGGCCGACTCGGCAACAAGTGCGAGGCTTCCCGTGGTGGTGATGCGGCTGTTCAGCGATCTGGCGAACACGCCGACGTCGTTGACACGGCTGCCGTTCTGGTCATAGCCGATGAAGTTGCGGGAGATCGCCGCGCCGATCGAGACACCGGCACCACTCACACCACCACCGCCGAGGGCCACGGAAGACGCCGCCACCGTGGCCACGATGACCGACGAGTTCTTTGCGTTCAGCCCGACGCTGCCAGCCGCGAGGATCGTGCTCGACACGAGGTCGGCGGTCGTCGAGCCCAGGATCACGTTGGTGGCGATCGCCCCGGCGCCGCTGATCGCCCCGCCAAACGTGCCCGCAAAACCGGCTGCCAACGAGGCGGCCGCGACCCGGGCCGTGATCGAGCCGCCGTTCGATTCCTGGGGACCGCTCCCGGACGAGAACGTCCGAGCGTCGATCGTGATCGCGCCGCTGGCGGAAACCGCATCGGCACGGGAGATCGATGCATCCACGACGTTGACGATCTCGTTGTAGGCCGACGAGATGCCGACCGACAGCGAGATGCCGACCGCGCCGGCCGCAGATCCGGCGATCGAGACTGCGGCCGCATCGGCCGTGATTCGCGTGTTGTCGCGGGCGTTGAGCGAGATGCTGGTGGCCGAGATCCCGGACTTCCCCAGTCCGTCGCCATCGCCGTCGATGAACGCCTTGACGAGCGTGCGGCCACGGTTTTCCACGGTCACACCCGCGCCGCTGAGGGCGACGCCGGCGGTGCCCCCGGCGGCCACCGCCGCCGATCCGGCGAACGTCAGGGCGTCGATCGACCCCCGCGCCTCGGCGTCGAGCGAGAGGCTGCCGCCCGCCTGCACCGATGCGTTTGCGATGAAGGCCTGCACCTGCGCGGCGGTGTCGATGCCGGCCGGCAGGACGAGCTTCCAGAGAGACGGGTCGCCGAAGTCCTCGCCTGCGAGCGAACTTGCCCGCTCCAACCGCCAGTCTTCGTTGGCGACCCATGTGCCATTCACCATCGCACCGTCGTAAACGGCGGTCGAGAGATTGACGGTCTGTCCGTCATCACCCTGCCACACGTAGATCGCGTCGCCCTTCCTGACGCGGGTCTGCACGCCATCGGTGTTGACCAGTTGCCTCGTGCCGTCGGCCGTCGTGAAGTCGTAGTTGGTTTTCGCATTGCCGATGAACCGGTAGACGTCGCCCGCACGGATGCCGTCATTCACCCGCACGGTCATGCCGGGCGTGACGGTCTTGAGCGTGTCCGCCGTCGTGTATTGATGCCCGACGGCCGTCGGATCCCAGCCGATGAAGTTGCGGGCCATCGCGAAGCCGACCGACGCTCCGATGCCCGCCGTGCCGCCAACGCCCACCGCGGCGCTGGCGGCGATCACGTCCGCACGGATCGATGAGTCGCTCGTGGCGTGGATGTCGACATTTCCCTGGCTCACCACGACGCTGCCGTCGGCGACGTAGGCATTGGTCCGGCTGACGATGATGTTCTTCGCAACCGCTCCGGCACCGCTCACGGCGATGCCGGCCGTGCCGCCACCGCCGATGGCGAGCGATGCCGCGGCCGTCGTCGCGTCGATCCGGGAGACGGTCGTCGCGTCGATCACGACTCCGCCGATGGTCGTGCGGAGCGTGTCGTCGGCGCTGTCGATGAAGGCCTCGACGTTGTTGCCGATGTGGTTCACGGCCAGCGCCACGCCGACGGAGAGGGCCACGCCGCCCGTGCCGCCATAGGCCGCGGCGATCGTGGCCGCGCCGGCAACCGAGTCGATTGCCGATTCGTCGCTTGCTGCAAGCGTCACGCCACCGGCGGTGATGCCGGCAGCCCCCGGACCGCTGGCGTCATCCCCGTCGACGAAGGCCTTGATGTTCGTGGCGATCCTGTTGGTCGCCGACACGCCGGCGCCGCTGACCCCCACGCCGCCCATGCCGCCCGCCGCGATCGCGGCCGAGCCTGCCAGCACCACAGCATCGATCGTGGCATGGCTCTCCGCGGAGATGCCGAGGTTGCCCGCGGTGACGACGCTCGAGTTCCGCACGAAGGCCTGGACCTCCGCGGGGGAGCGATTGCCGGCGAGATCCCAGCCGATCATGTTCTCGGCGATCGATACGCCGATCGAGGCCCCGACGCCCGCCTTCCCGCCGAGGCCGACCGCCACGGCGGCCGCCGCGACGGTGGCGTTGATCAGCGCCGCATTGTCGGCGGTGATCGAGACGCTACCGGCCTGCGAAACGGTGCTGTTGTCGACGAAGGCATTGGTCCTGGTCAGGATGACATTCCGCGAAACGGCACCGGCACCGCTGACGGCGATCCCTCCCTTGGAACCGCCAATCCCGGCGGCCAGCGACGCGGCGATCGACCGGGCCGTGATCGAGCCGTCGGCGAGCTCCCAGAGTTTCGTGTCGGAGTAGTCGGCGAGCCCGAGATTGCGGACGTCGCCCTGGAACACCGCCCACAGGCTGGTGTTGGCGTAGCTCGTGGTGCTGAGATCGACGTCGGCGTCCTCGCCGAGGTAGCGGTAGACGGTGGTCCCCTTCTTGACGGTGTTGCCCGTGTGCAGGGCGAGAGTGGCGGTCTGGCTCGACGTGCCATCGACCGCATCGGCGTCGTAGTCGGCCACGAACCCGCGATAGGCATAGGTCCGCCCGCCCTCGCCGCCGTTGCCGTAGTCGGCGGCAAGTCTCACCGTCTTGCCCGCCGTGAGCGTCTGGGTGCCCGAAGCGGAGGTGAAGTCGGGCGTCGGCTGCGCTTGGCCGACCGTCCGCGCATCGATCGTGATGCCACCGGCGGACTTCACGCTGTCGGCATTGTCGATCGCCGCCCTGACGTCGTTGTCGACCACGTTCTCCGCGAGTGCGACGGCGATCGATATCCCGGCAGCCGACCCGGAGGGGCTGATCGCCACGGCGACGGCAGCCGCTCCGGCAGTGGTGTCGATCCTCGAGGAGTCTTCCGCGGTGACGCTGATGCCGCCGGCCGAGATCCCTGCCCCCGCGCCGACGCCATCGCCGTCGATCGAGCCTTCGACGGTCATCCTGATGCGGTTGGCCGTCTGGGCGCCCGCGCCACCCAGTCCGAGGGCGTTTTTGCCGACGGCCACCGCCACGGAGGCCGCCCCCACGTCGGCCTCGATCTCGCCCTTCGACGTGGCGGTCACGGCCAGCACCCCCGTGGCCTGCACGCTCGTGTCCTTCAGATACGCCCGCACTTCCATCGGCGTGCCGTCGGCGGACTCGAGGACGTTCTCCGAGCGGGCGGCGCCGATCGACGCACTGCCGGCGCTCTTGGTCGGCGAGATCGCCGCCGAGACCGATGCGGCCACGACGGTCGCCCTGATGACAGCATCGCTGGTGGCCTCAAGCGAGACGCCCCCGGCACTCGTGATTCCACTGTCGATGGCGAAGGCATTCGTCTTGCCCCCGATCGTGTTGTTGGCCGCGGCGCCGCCGCCGCTCAGGGCCAGGGCACTGCCGCTGCTGGAGTAGCCCGCGGCCACGGATGCCGCCACGCTCACGGCGGTGATGGCCGTCGCATTGGTCGATGACAGGCCGAAGCCCCCCGCGGTCGTGACGACGGTGCTCGACGTGACATGGGCGAGCTGGACGACGTTCACCGTGTTGGTGGCGAGCGACACCCCCACGCTCAGCGAGCCGCCGCTGCCCCTCCCGGTGCTCACGCCCGCCGCGATGCTGGCGCCGTACGTCTCGGCGTCGATCGTGGCGTCGTTGGTCGTCGTCACGGTGACACTCGCGGCCTGCACGCTGCTGGACTCGACCGCGGCCGTGAGATCGACGTCGATCGTGTTCCTCGCGTAGGCACCCGCCCCGGAGAGCGCCGTTCCTCCGCCACCACTCGATCCGGCGACGGCTGCCGCACCGGCGAGCGTCAGCGCATCGATGTCGGTGGTCGATGTCGCCGCCACGTCGGTGACCCCGGCCGAGATGACGGTCGAATTGGAAACCGTCGCCTCCACGGCGACGTCATCTATCGTGTTGAAGGCGACGGCTGCGCCGATCGCAGCCGAGAGGCTGCTGCTGCCGCTTCCCTTGCTGCTGGCCACCGAAATCGCCACGCCACCGGCGTCGGCTGTGATCGTCCGCTCGTCATCCGCAGCCACCCGCACCTTGCCGCCATTCGTCGTGGTGACCCGGCTCCCTCGAACCCGCGACCGCGTGTTGCCCCGGACGGTGTTGGTCGTCACGGAGCCCGCCCCGGCAAACGACTTGCCGCTGGTCCCGGCGCCGCTGGTGGCGACGGCGAGGGCGCCGGCGATGGCGAGCGCCTGGATCTCGGCGGCCGATTCGGCCGTGACGGCCACATCCCCGGCGACGGTCCAGACCGAGGTGTCGACGAGCGATTCGACGTCCTGATCGAGTTCGTTGAACACATACGACACGCCCGCCGCGAGCGCCGTCGAGTTGCCCTGGGCCTTGGGGCTCTTCAGCAGCGAGGCGCTCACGGCGATTCCACCACCGACGGCGATGATCCGCGAATTGGTGTCGGTGGCCGAGACCGTCACGCTGCCCGCGGCAAGCGGGTCGGCCACGGTGCCGGCATTCTTGATCGAGGCGAGCGTGTCGGTGGTGATCGAGTTGATCGCGATGCCCGCCGCGACCGCCAGGCTGAACGACGCGGAATTCGTGGAATCCGGCGGAGTGTTCAGGCTGGCGGACGTCTTCGACACGGCCGCCGCGATGGCCGCCGCCACGGACGTGATCTGTGAACTGTTGGTGGCAATGACCGTCACCGCTCCCGAGACGGCGACGTCGGCGCCGTCGAGCAGCGCCTCGGCGCCGCCACCGATGCGGTTGTAGGCGACACCGGCCCCGATCCCGGCCTTGCCGCCGAAGGCGATCGCACCGGCCACCGCCACGATCGACGTCGTGTCTTCGGCGACGACGCTCAGGCTCGACCCCGTGACGGCACCACCCAGGAGCTTGGCGAGCGTGTCGGTGTCGATCGTGTTGATCGCCACCGATCCGGCCACGCCATATCCCTTCGGCGCACCCCCCAGCCCGGCCGCCACGGCCCAGATCCGGCCGGTCGCGTCGGCGTCGACAAGGACTGCGCCGACATTGGAAAGCGACGAGCCCTCGACGAAGGCATGCGTCGTGCTGTCGAGGATGTTGACCGACACCGCCCCGGCGATGCCGACCGCCTTGTTGGTGTTCTGCGACACGGCAGACGCGCCCGACACCGCCACGTTGTAGGTGGCATTGGTCGCCGTGACGTCGAGCCCGCCGAGGTTCTGGAGGCGTGCATTCCGCACGATCGCCTCGGCGGCATCCGTGATCAGGTTCACCGACACGCTGCCCGATGCCGCCACGCCATATTTCTGCCCGCCGAGCGACTCCTTCGCGTTGGAGGCGTTGAGGCTCGGGTCGGGCTTGTCGTCGGTATTCGCGGCGGCCAGGGTGGCGGTCACGACGAGTCCGTCATTTCGTGCCGAGACCGTCGTCTTTCCGGCCGAACCGATCGCCCCCTGCACGTTTGCCGGTTCGAGCAGCGCGTGCGCCGTGCCCGTCGCCACACTGGCGTCGAGATCCACGATGCTGCCCGCGCGATTCGCCGAGTTGGTGGAGAGCGTGATGGTGCGGGCATCGACCACCGTGACGAAGTAGGTGCCGCCCGAGGTGAGCCCGCCGATGCTGGTCCCGCCGCCCGCGTCGTAGACCACCGCCTGCCCGTCGCGGAAGGTGTGCAGCGTGTCGAACCGAATCGTATTGGCGGAACTATCCACGAGCTGCACGGCCCGGAATGGCACTCCGAACGCGTGCGCGACGCCGGTGGCCGCCGTGGCATCCAGATCGATCCACTCGCCGCGTGCGGCGTCGTCGGCGGTCTTCGCCAACCGGATCACCGTGTCGCTGACGCGGATCACGAAGTAGTCGTTCTTGTTGGCCAGGCCGCCGATGCTGTCGCCGCCACCGTTGCTGTAGAAGACCTTCTGACCGGTGGTGAAGCCGTGGGAGTAACCGAGGTTGATCGTGTCGACGTCGGCCAAAGGCGTGTCGGTGACGGCGACGGCCGGGGCGATCGCCACGCGGAGCGTGTGGGCCTCGCCGGTGGCGGCGGAACCGTCGATGTCGATGATCGGCAGAGGAGCGGTGAGCAGCTTGATCGTGAAGGCGTCCACGTACAGCACGCGATAGCTCACGCCATTGGCAAGCCCGCTGGCATCGGCGGCTCCGGCCGGGCTGCTGAAGGCATAGGCGACGACGTCGTCGTCGCGAAGCCCGTGGGCCGCGGTGAAACTGATCGCATTGGCGGTCGCGTCAACCGTGGCCCGGCCCTGGGTGAGGGCGATCGCGGCCTTGCCGGAGGGCGTCAGCGTGCGGGTGCCGCTGCCCCACGAGCCGGCGGCGAGATCGACGACGAGCGGGTCCAGGTCCGCGGTCCTCATCAGACGCACGGCCGTATCCCCCACGAGCGACACCGCATACGACGACCCGTTCGTGAGCCCGGTGATGCCCGCGCCGCCGCCGTTGTCGTAGACCACCCGGTCGCCACCGCGGAGGCCGTGTTCGTAGCCGAGGTCGACGCTCTCGGCGGAGTCGTCGACCGCGTCCGCGGCCACGAACGCCGCGGCGAAGCCTTGCAGCGTGCCGCTGGCGCCGGCCTTCGTGAGGTTGATCACCTCGGGCGTCGCCTTGCGCGCGTTGGCCAGAGTCGTCGCCAGCTGGAAGGCATTCGGGTTCGCCGCGTCGGGCACGACGTAATACGTGCCGCCATTCGCAAGCCCGCCGATCGCAGTGCCCCCCCCGGTCCGATAGACGACGGCCTGCCCGAGCCTGAAGCCGTGGGGCTGGCCGAGATCGATGCTTTCCGCGGCACCGGCCACGGCGGCGGCGGGGCTGAAGACCCGTCCGAGATTGTGGCTGCTGCCCACCACGCCGGCGGTGTCGAGGGCCAGTCGCAGCCGATGCGCCGTGCCAGATCCCGGATGGGCAGCCAGATCCAGATTGATCGCGTCGCCGTTGGCCGCGTCGCTCGCGGACAGGGCCAGCTTCACCGTCGTGGCATCGACGCGGATGACGGAATACGTCGTGCCGCTGACGAGCCCGCCCAGGGCGGCCCCACCCCCCGCGTCGTAGACGACGCCGTCGCCGGTCTGGAACCCGTGGGCATAGCCGAGGCTGATCGTGTCGAAGGCGTCGCTGATCGCTCCGGCGCCGAAGGTCAGCGCGGTCTGGCTTGCCTCGGCGGGGGAGCGGGCCAGTTTCAAGGCCGTCGGGCCGACCCGGCGGACATAGTAGAGGCCGCCGTCCTGCAGGCCGCCGATCGCGCCCTGGTCGTCGGGATCGTTGTAGCGAACGGCATCCCCGGTGACGAAGCCGTGCGGATAGCCGAGGTCGATCGTGTCGGCGCCGCCATCCACTCCGGTGGCCGGGGTGAACCTGCCGTTCCCCACCGCCGCATCCTCGTTGCCGATCAGGGCGCGGGTCGTGCGGGTGATGATGTTCGTGCCGGCGGTGATTCCGAAGCCGGCGCTCTTGCCGATGGTGATCCCGCCGGCCACGTTCAGATTGAAGACGTCATCCAAGGCGTTGACGTCGACCGTGCCCGTGGACACGACGACCGCCCCCTCGTCGATCCGGGCGAGCGTGGTGTTCGTGATCGACACGACGTTCGCGACGCCGTTCAGGCCACCCTTGCTCGACTTGCCGCCCGAAAGCCCCACCGACACGTTCGTCGTCAGCGTCCGGGCATCGACGTTCAGGGCAGACGCCTTCACCAAGGCTCCCGACTCGATGACCGCCGTCGAGACGGCATCGGACTGCACGTAGCCGACCGAGCCACCCACGCCCCCCTTGCTGCCGCTGTTGCCGTACAGGCTGTTCTGCGTGTTGCCCCCGAACAGGGCGTCGAAGATCGTCTTGAAGTTGCCGGTGAAATTGGCGACCGCCACGTCCACCTTCGACGTGACGGCGACGCTGCCAGGGGTCGGGCGTTTCTGGTTGATCTTTGCGCCCGTTTCGATCCGGGCCGTAGCCCCGGAGTCGAGGATCAGCGCGTTGCCCGACAGCGCGATCCCGACCTTGTTGCCCTCCGCCCGGCTCTGCACGAACGAGGTCACGTAGCCGTCGATCCCGAAATTCGGATCCCCGAGATGGTTGAGGATGACCGTCAGAATCTGGCTCGATTCCGTGAAGGCATCCTTCTGGTCGCTGCCGCCGTTGACCGAGTTGATCTGCGTCCAGGGCGTTTCGTAGGGGAGCTTGGTCAGCGACGTGACGAGGATGGCGCCGTCCGCATCGACCTCCGCGCCTCCCGCGATCCATGCATTGGCATGGTTGGCATAGTCGCCGTAGGAGAAGCCGACGCCATAGGTGACCAGCCCAACCGTGGTCGGCACGTTGGGCTCGACGAACACCGCCGCCGTGCCCTGGGTGTAGATGTCGGGTCGGTCGAGTGCATCGGCACGGACGGTGACGCCACCTCCCGCCGAAACGATCGCGGTGCCGGCGATCGAGGCGTTTGCCGTGGCGGTGGTCCGCGCGATGCCGACGACGATCACGCCCATCGATCCGCCGGAACCGGCCGATGGCGGCACCTGGCCGACGGTGTTTCGCAGTCCGATCGCGACCAGGGCTCCGATGGCAGCCGCCGCGCCGGAGCCTCCGGTCCCGGCGTTCGCTCCAAGCCGCGCGACCTGGAGAGCCGAGAATATTTTCTTCGTCCTCTCCGACGCGAAATCGGACTGACCGGCATCGAAGAGGGCGACCGTCTTGTTCTTTTCGCTTGCCGCCTGGGCCAGGACGGTCACGTCGCCCGCCGTGGCCGTCACCTTCCCGTGGATGACCGCATCGGCCGTGGAGGTGGACTGGTTGAGGGTGAAGCCGACTCCCAGGAACTGGTTCCGGCTCGAGCCCGTCGCCGAGGAAGCCAGCGTCCGCTCGCTGCGGGCGATGACGTCGACATCGTGGCCCGCGGTGATCTCCGCCCCCTGCTCGACGGTCGCGTAGGCATGCTGCTCGCCCGTGGTGATCGTGACGGTGAACGAGAACGGGTTTTTCCGCTGCCACTTGTTGAAATTGCTGAAACTCTGGCCGAGCTTGCTCACCACCGGGAATTCCCTGCCGCCACGGAACAGCAGGCTCGTGGCGTCGAGGGTGTTCGTATTGCGGGCGTTGATCAGCACGTCGCGGGAGGCCGTGATGGCTGCTCCACTGCCGACCTTCACCTCCGACCAGGCGTAGGAATCGAGGTAGGTCGCGACGACCCACGCGCCGACCGTGAAGCTCTTGGCCTCCGACTTCGCGTCGGCCGTCAGCACCACGCTGCCATTGATGGCACGGATGTCGGCATCGCCGACGAGCACCTTCGCCGTGGCGTCGGAATCCTGGTAGCCGAAGAAGAGCCGAAGATTCCCGAGGAAGTTCACCACCGAGGCGCCGAGGCTCTTCAGCGAACTGAGCCAATAGTCGCCGTCCTTCACTTTTTCGCCCAGGCCGCTGTAGATCGGCAGTTCCGTCTCTTGGAACAGCAGGTTGTTGTCGGCCGTGGCGGTGGCGACGACGTCGCGGCCCTGGATCACGACGCCATCCCGGATCAGCACCTGGGCATCGACGTCCGACGGCCCGTAGGCGACGGCAAACATCTCGTCCCGAGCCTTGAGCCTGATGTCGCCCCCGAGGCCGAGGAGGCCGTTGACCTGCACCGTGATGTCGCTGCCGACCGAGAATCCTCCCGGCTCGCGGATCGTGATCACCTCGTTGTCGGCGTAGCCCGTGCCGCGATCACGGATCACGACATGCGGATTGCCGTTGCCATCGGTGGTGATGTCCACCCGCAGCCCGCTGCCAGACCCGGACGACGTCGTGGCGACGCTCTTGTAGAACGTGTTCGGCGTCCACTTGTCGGCCGGTATCGACTGGGTGTCGATCCCTGCCGGGATATTTCTGGCGTCGGTGCCCGAGCGGGTGTCGTGGGCCAACAGCTGGGCACCTGCCTTGATCTCGATCGTCCTGCCGGTGAGGTTGATATTGCCGGATGCGCCGGTGGACGTGCCGAGCAGGGCCGTGCCGCTCGTCTGCCGGGTGGACAGGACCACACCCGGATTCACGACGACCGTGCCGCCATCCACGTCGATCGCTTTGCCGGAGGTGCTGACGTTGGCGACGAACGTCGTGGTGGCCGAGTCGTCCTCGCCGGTGATTTGAATTCCGGCTCCCGCGGTGGAAACGGCGGCGACGAGCAGGCTGTCGCCGCCTGAAAGCCGTACCCGAAGCGTGCCGGTTGGGAGCAGCGACGTCACGCTGCCGGCTGCGAACTCGTTCGTCGCATAGCTCCAGAATCGGTTGTTGGCGTCGGTGCTCGCGAACGTGATCTGGCCGCCCGACTGCGAGAGCGTCAGCTGGTCATCGAAGGCGCTGCCCCGGAAACTCACCTCGCCGGCGACGCTCGTGTCGGCGAAGAGCGGCGACTCGAGGCCGCTGAACGTGACTGCGGGATTTCCGAATCCCGCGATGGCATTGGCTTCGATCGTCCCGCCCCCCGTGTCATCCGGACGGATGATCGCGAGCACGCCGGGACTGTCGGAATCCTCGATCGCGAGGCCATCGTGGCCGCCGGCGCCGCCGGCGATCGTGCCACTCAGGCTGCCGCCCGCCCTGACGATGAAGCCGTCCTCGTTGTTGACTGCTCCAACCAGGTTTTCAAAACCGACGAAGGCGACATCGGTCAGCAGGCCGGCGATCACCCCCCGCACCGTGCCGCGGTTGGCACCCGTGATCTCCCAGCGGGCATCACTATC
>JBBAVU010000012.1:22595-28826 GCA_040397565.1 Pirellulales bacterium
CCCCCCGCACCGTGCCGCGGTTGGCACCCGTGATCTCCCAGCGGGCATCACTATCGGGCCCTTGCAACGTGTCGGCCTGCCCACTGCCGATGACGCTTTGGATACCCAACAGGCCCGTCGCGGCAGCCGTGCTCGCGCCCGCTCCGAGCCTGACCGTCACCGCGGTGGACGACTGCGAGTGGTCGAGGGTGTTCAGGCCGCGCCCGCCGACGATCATGCCCGCCACGCCCGCTCCGTTGGCGAACACGAACGTATCGCTACTGTCGCCCCCGAAGAGGTTTTCAAACGACTCGAAGGTGACGGTGCCGTAGGTGTCGTTGGCGTCGAGTGAGGAGACGCTGCCGGCGGCGGCCCAAGGGTTCGCACCGAGGCCGACGACGTTCAGCCGAGCCTCGTCGGAATAAAGCCGGATCGCCTTCCCGTCGATCACCTCGACGTAGTAGGTCGTCCCGGAGACCAGCCCGCTCGTGTCCGCTGCCACACCGAGGCTGGTCGTGTAGACCATCACCTGGTCAGTGACCAGGTTGTGTTCGCCGACGAACCGAAGTGTCTTCGCGGCAGTGTCGATGACCACCGTGCCGTCGAGCGTCGCCTTGACCCGGCTGGTGGTGACCAACTGGCCCGCGTTCCAGGCCTGCAGCGTCCAGATATTCTCGTCGCCAAAGCCGACCAGCGTGTCGCTACCGCTGCTTCCGATGACGCGATCGATGGTGGCGACCGCATCCGCAAAACTGACGGCCACCGCCACCGACACGCTGCTGTAATCGACCGTGTCGAAGCCCCCGATGCCGCCATCGACGGCGGCCCGCACGTCGGTCGCAACGCCATCGACCAGCGATTGGACCGCGGCATTCGTGGTGAACACGAACGTGTCAGCGTTGTCGCCGCCGACGAGCGACTCCATCGCCTCGAAGGATGCAGCCGACGTCGCGGCCCCCGCATCGAGGGTTCCCGCATAGGCCGCGGCGACGACCCAGTTGTGGGAGACGCCGTCGCGGACCTGGAGCTCGTCCTTTCCAGCGCCGCCATCCACCGTCAGCGAAACGGTCGTGGTCGCGATCGCCCCAACGAGGAGAACGTCCGCATCGGCACCAAGATCGACGCGGATCGTGCCTGCCGTGGGCTTGGCCGCCTTCAGTGCGGCAACGAGACCGGGCGACTCGGCGGCGGCGTCGTAAAACTTCCCGGCATCGCTCGTCAGGATGATCTGCCCGACCGCGGCAGGGTCGTCGGCGAGGGTCCATATGTCCTGCAGCGGACTGCCGTGGATCACGAGCGACGACGAGGTGCCGACGATGACGGATTCGAGCCCGGAGTAGCTGATGGTCTTGCCATGCACGGTCGCCGCATGGCTGCCCACGGCCGATTTCGGATTGAGCCGCGAATAGCTGCCATCTTCGGCATAGACGATGACCCCGTCGGTGCCGCCGGCCGCTCCGCCGAGCGTGCCGCTGATGCTGCCGGCGGCTTCGATGATGAAAAAGTCGTCGCCCGCACTCGAGCCGGTGAGGTTCTCGATCCCCGAAAACTCGACGACGTCCTCGATGAAACCGGAATCATCACCGCTGATCTGCCACACCGCGTCGGCCGCCAGGCCGATCAGGGTGTCACTCCCCGCACCGCCGACGACTCCCGACACGTTCCGCGCACCGCCCGTGCCCGTGGCCATCTGAGTCGCGAGATTGACGACCACCGGCGACTGATACGCCGAGTAATCGAGGGCGTTGCTGCCGAGTCCGCCGTCGAGCACGCCGGTCATGGAGGCCCCGTCGGCAAACGTGAACACGTCGATGCCCGTGCCGCCGACGATGTTCTCGACCGTCGTGAAGGCGATCGCCTCTCCGAGCGTGCCGGCGTTGGCGATGGTCTCGCCGAGGCCGATGTTCCAGGCGTTGTCCGCCGTCGTGCTGAGAATCGTGTCGCTGCCGCCGGCACCGTCGATCGTGACCGCGGGAATCGTGACGGCGCCGAACGTGAAGGTGTTCGCCGAGCCGCCACCGGCAAGAGTGGCGGCCTCGAACCCCGCCAAGACGAACGTGGTTCCGCCCACGACGAGAGTGGAGCCGGCGAGCGCGAAGTTGGCATCGGCCGACACGCTGACCGTGTCGTCACCGACTCCGCCGAACGTGATCGTCGCCGTCGCTCCCGCCGAGGCGAGTTTCGCGACGTCGAGCCGCAGGATGTCTGGGCCGGAGGTGCCGGCGATCTGGATGCCGCCGGTGATGGCTGCGGCCCCGGGCGCCGACGCCACGACCGTGGTCGGCGAGGCGGTGTCGACGAGTTGGAAGCGGCTGCTGGCCGTGTCGAAGGTCAGCGTGAGATCGGTGAGCCCTCCGGCGGTCGCGTACGACAGATCGGCCGCGAGCATCGCCCGGGTCTCGAGCGTCTCCATCCCGCCGAAGCCGAGCGGGCCGAACCCGAGCCTGCCGGCCGACGACGAATCCGCCATCGAAGCGCGGACCTTCTCGGCCACCCGCTGCACTCCCGCCCTTGCGATCCGCAGCGGCCTCAGCCCCCGCTCGGCGAGGGCATTGAGCCAACGCATCCGGCAGTAGACGCGGCGGTAGTTGCTCACCAAAACCTGGTGGGCATGGGAGTGCTTGTTGATCACATGAACCGCCTTCTGCTTTCCCCGTCAAGTGTGTCGGCCGTGCCCGCACGGTTCCTGAGCAAAGTTCCCGTGCAAGTCAGGTCAAAGGCAGTGCGTACGGTTCATGCGTGGGCCCGCAAAACCGCTGGAAGAGAACGATTTCGATAACCCGTGATACTAACCCCACGCGGCGGACGGGGCTATCTGCCGGTCGAATCGGTCAATAAAGGCCGGATAAAACCCCCATGTCACTTCACCCGCACGAAGGCTCATGGCTCACTCCCGGCGCAGCCCGCGGCCAGATGTCGCCCTCGGGCGGCCCTTCACGACCTCAGAACACCCCGTAAAACCCTCCCTTGACGACCCGGACGTTCGTCCCGTCGGCCACGTAGTCGAATCCCACGTCGTACCGCAGGTGGTCGAGCTGGGCCCGGTTGTTCTCGACGAAACGGATCGTGCCCGGTGGATAGTCGAGGACCCGCAGGAACGACAGCAGTTGGTCCACGTCCACCTCCGAGAAGTAGACCGTGTCGGCCGCCTGCTTGTTGGCCACGCAGATCGTCCGACAGGACCGGAACTCGGGGTGCAGGATCCGATCGACGTCGATCTGCGTGTCGTCGAGCCGGGCCGAGCAGGCGATCTTGGCACGCGCGTCGGCCAGCTGCGTCTCCGCGTCGAAGAAGAAGTAGAAGTTTTCGAGTGTCGTCGCAGCGGCGCGGACGGCGTAGGCGATCCCCGACGACACCGTGCTGCCGGGGTTGCCGACGTACATGTGGACGACGTCGAGTTCGCGGCGGCCACCGACGAGCGCGTCGTCGACGTCGAGCGAGAACATGAAGTACGGCAGGCTCTCGTTGACGCGGATGCCGCACGGGGCGAGCGGCCGGATGACGTCGAGCACGCGGCTGATCGACACCTCGCGGTCGCGGCGGGCGTAGTCGTAGAAGTAAAACTCCCAGGAGAGCCTGCCAGCCGCCCACTTGATGCCGAACACCGTGCGGAAGGGGCCTACACCATCGCGGATCCGGTCGACGAGATCGTAGGCCCGCGGGTCGATCCCGGCCTCGGCGAACGATTGATAGAGCAGGTTGACGCCCGCAAACTTGCCCGCCACGGGCCGCCGCGGCTCGTAGGGCCATAGACAGTAGTTGAAGCACGGCGCGTCGGCCGCGAGGTATTCGAGACGCTCGGCGGGTGGATTCATGGCTCGCTTTCCCGGGCGGGGGGCGGCGGCCATGGGCCGGCACCGTGGTAGATCGTGACAAAACTCCGGCCGTCGCGGTGCACTCCACCGGCCACGTGCCCGAGCCGGTCGCCCTCCCGCGCGTCGATCTCGGCGGCAACCGTCGCGGCATCCGCACCGACCGCGCAGCCGAGCGCCGCGAGTTCATCCCGTACGTCGCCGACTCGCATGGCTGCATCGCTCACGTTCACATCGTACGACCGGCGGCCGCCATCCTCGACCACCTCGAGCACCTGCACGTCGGCAGCCGCACAACGCCCGAGGGCCCGATCGATCAGCATCGCGAGCGGGGAGAAGCCGGGATGCGCCGTGCCACCTTCGTGCAACCCTGCGACGGCGGCAAGAATCCCGGTCCGGTCGGCGGGCGGATGGAGCAGGTAGCGGGTGACGGCCGGCGGCGCGATGCCGGCGGGGTCCCACTTGAACGCGACGTGCAGAAGGCCCGGCCCGGCCGTGGCGTCCGGGGCGAACTCGAGATACGCCTTGTACCGCGCGGGGCCCGGCCCCCCTTCGTAGCCGAAGTGGACGTGCCGGGCGGCGGGCAGGTGGTCGACCGCGGCGGCGAGGCACTCGGCCGGCATGCCGAGGTCGCGCCAGGCTGCGGTCAACCGCGCGGCGGCGTCGCCGCGGATCGCCGGCTTCGCCAGCGACAGCAAAAACCGCTCACCCTCCACGCCGGCCGGCGCGATCCGCAACGACCGCTCGTGGAGCAATGGGGCCCCGAGTCCTGCCGCCGTCCGCACGAGCCGCTCGGACGCCGTTTCGGCCCCCGGGCGTCGGCCAGACGCATATATATAGAGAAGCCCGCCGCCGGCATGGAGTCGGTGGAGCGCGGCCAGCGATCGGCCGAGCAGATCTTCGGGCGGGCGTTCGCCGCTCCCCGCCGAGGGATCGCCGCCACCCGGCAGGAGAAAGCGGTAGCTCGGCAGCGTCGCAGCCGTGAGATCGGCGAGCGACACGTCGGCGAACCCGGCCACGGCGAATTGGCTGCCGAGGTGCCCGGGGCTCGACCACGGCTCGGGCCACGGGCCGTAGGCGGCAAGGAGGTCGGCGTGCAACGCGCGGGCTGCATCGTCGTCGGCCGGCGGCGTCAGCAGGATGTCGGTGACCACGAGCCGGCCGTCGGGCCGGAGCACACGGAACGCCTCCCGCAGGAAGGCGTCACGCGAGCGGAAGTGGAACATCGCCTCGACGCAGAACACGCGGTCGAACGAGGCGTCTGCGAAGGGCAGCCGGCAGGCGTCGGCCTCGACCCAGCGAAGGATCGTGTCGGGCCGCGGCCGCACGCGGTGGCAGGCGTCGAGCTGCCGCGGGTCGTGGTTCACGCCCGTGAGCTCCATGCCGCGGAACCGCGCGTCGAGCGTCGCCAACAGCCCGCCCAGGCCGCAGGCCACGTCGAGCACCGCGAGGCCGTCGCGGAGTGCCGCCGCCGAGATGACCAAGTCGTCGAGCCTCGCCTGCGCGGCGGCGAATTCGTCGGCAGCACGGGGCTGGCCCGGCGGCCAGTAGCCCAGGTGGATCGAGCGGCCGGCACGGCCGGAGGCGTGCGCGGCGAGCATCGCATCGAGGTAGGCGGGCACGGCGGTGGTCACAATCTCACCCCCAGCAGTAGACGGCACGTCGATCGAGCGAGTGCGACATGAAGCTGCAGGCCGTCCAGCGGGTCGTGGTGCCCTCGACGGGCGTGACACGGTGGTAGTGGCGGCCCGAGTCGACGATCACGAGGTCGCCGGGATCGAGCGGCAACGAGAGCGAGCGGCATCGCGACAGGTCGGGCCGCAGCACGGTGGAGCCCTGCGCGATCGGCACGCGGGCCGAGACGGGCACGACGTGGTCATAGACCTCGAGCACGCCCCCCCCCTGCGGCCGGTTGAAGGCGAGCACCATCGAAAACAGGTCGTCGCGGACGAGCGTGAGCAGGTGGTCGTAGGAGGGATTCAGCGCCTGCTCGTTGTCGCAGTGCGGCGGGATGTAACCGCCGGTGCCATGGCCGCGGATCGTGGTCACGTGATAACGTTCTCCCGGCTCCGGCCCCGGCGGGGCGCGATAGGGCCGCCCCCCGTCGAGCGTCGAGAGCAACGGCAGCACGCGTTCGGCGAACCCCTGCCCCGGCGGCAGGACCGCGTCGAAACGCCGCACGAAGTCGGGCTCCTCGGCGAAATACCCGGGCAGGCCGCCCGTGAGCAGGTTGAGGTTCTGGCCGTAGAACCAGCCGTTGAACTTCTCCGGGAACGTCGTCCGACGCACGCCGGCCATCGCGCCCCGGCCGTGGGTCGCCTCCTCGAGTTGCTCGGTCGCCCGGGCCATCACGTCGGCCGCATAGACGCCGCGAATGACGACGGCGGTGCGCCGGCCCTCGCGCACGTCGGCGACAGCGGCAGGATGCCTCGCGGCCTCG
>JBBAVU010000013.1:0-28706 GCA_040397565.1 Pirellulales bacterium
CCGCCTGGGCCGCCACGCGACTGCTCGACTTTCGCACGCTCGATGACGGTCTGCGAATCGTCTGCCGGGAGTTCGGCCTGCCGGAGCAAGGATCGTTGCCGAGGACGAACACCTCGCGGACCGGGCCGAAGGATCTCTCCCGCTACCGCGAGGAGGCGGGGCCCGTGCTGCCGTTCGTCGAGAAGCATTTTCGGTGGTACTACGAGGAGGGCGTGCACCTGATGGTGACGGCGTCGTCGGATGGGCGGCCCGTTGCGAAGATTGCGGCCGCGCCGGCGCCGACCGCCTCGACCGCGAACCCATCGCCGCACCGCCTCTCCATCGGTCGCCGCAGTCCTCCCATGCACATCCGCCTCGCCGCCGAGGAGCGGCCGCTTCTTGACGGATACGTCCGGACCGCCGCCGACATCACTGGCAGCACCCTGCAAACCCCGCAGAAGCTCTGGGTCGACGTGCCGGAGACCGTGGCCGACGGGATCACCCGTCGGCTCGACGCCTGGCTGCTCTGGCTCTTGCCCCACGCGGTCGAGGCCGGCAGCGATCTCGTGCTCGACGGCGAGGTCTCGCCGGAACTCCTGCGGAACGCGCACGAGATCATGGGGGTGTGGGCGTCGTGGTGGCCCGAGCGAAGGCCCGTGCAGATCCATGCGGCGGCCGCCACCGACGACGAGCAGACGGGCGAGCGGCAGGGGCTCGTGTTCACCGGCGGCGTCGATTCCTTCTACACGCTGTTTCACCACGACAGGATGGCCCGCGAGCAGCCGGCCTGCGGCATGCGACCGGTGGACGACCTCGTCTACGTCTGGGGGTATGACCTGCCGCTCTTCAAGCCTTCGGCCTTCGAGGAAAAGGCAGCCTCGCTCCGCACGATCGCCGAACGGACCGGCAAGACGCTCCTGACGTTTGCCACCAACTACCGCCAGATCGACCTGCCACTCGACCGCAGTCAATGGGGGCCGATCCTCCACGGCCCTGCCTTGGGCGGCATGGCGACGTTGCTCGGCCGTCGCTGGCGGGAGATGCTCATCGCCGCCTCGGAGCACTATGACTCGCTCGGGCAGTGGGGCTCCTCGCCGCTCGTGGATCACCACTTCTCGACGGGCCGCACGAGGGTGCGGCACCACGGCGCCTGGGCTGATCGCTACGAAAAGATGAAGCTTTTGTCGGAGCAGAACGTGGCGTTCGAGCACCTCTCCGTCTGCTGGGGCCGCTGGTCGGCCCGCAACTGCAGCCACTGCGAGAAGTGCTTTCGCACGATGCTCGTCTACGACCTGCTCGGCGAGAGTCACCGGGCGGCGACCTTTGACATGTCGAAGTTCTCGTTGGGAGGGCTTCGTGACGTGTGGAAAGACGCGCCGCTCGTGGTGCAGATTTACCGTGACCTTAGAGAGCGGGCCATGAGCCTCGGCAGAAGCGACGTCGTGGACGCGATTGACCGGTGCCTCGCCGGCTCGACGACGCTGCGTGAGGCGGCCTGAGGGAAGGGATCCGCATGAAGACGAAGGTGTTCGGGATCGGCTGGGCGAAGACCGGCGTCACGACGCTCGGCCGGTGCCTCCGTGAACTCGGCTACCGGCACCACGGGCAACGGCTCGACCTGGTCGATGATCTCGCGTCCGGGGATCCCGCCTCCGGCGACCTCGCCGCCGCCGACCTCTCCCGGATCCTCGCGGTCGTGGCGGCGCACGACGGCTTCACCGACTGGCCCTGGATCCTGCTGTACCGTCAGCTTGACGAAGCCTTTCCCGGGAGCAAGTTCGTTCTCACCACCCGCGATCCCACTCGGTGGCTGCGGAGCTACCGATCGATGATCGAGCGACTTCCCCCCGCGACGCCCGAACTCATTGCCCGACGGCGGATTCTCTACGGGCTGCCGTTCCCGGACGTGACCGATGCGATGCTGCTCGACCGTCGGGCGCGGCACGACGCCGCGGTGAGGGAGTGGTTTCAAGGCCGTCCCGAGTCGCTCCTGGAGGTCGACTGGGAAGCGGGCGACGGGTGGGAGCGGCTCTGCGGATTTCTCGGCACGCCGGTGCCCGCGATCCCCTTCCCGCACGAGAACAAGGGCCGCCCCGCCGCCGCTCAGCCGCGGCCGCCGGCCGACACCTGCTCGTAGAGCTCGGCGTAGCGGCGGACCGTCTCCCGCCACGAGAACGAGGAGGCGTGGGCCTTCGCCGCCGCCGCCATCACCGGATCGGCGGCGAACCGCGCGAGCCCGCGGGCGAGCTGGGCCGCCATCACCTCGGGGGCGAACGAGTCGAAGTAGAAGCCGTGGTCTCCCGTGATCTCCGGCAGGCTCGTCAGTCGCGACACGAACACCGGTCGCCCGGCCTGCATCGCCTCGAGGACCGGGAAGCCGAAGCCCTCGCTCAAGGAGGGAAACAGGAACGCCTCGCAGTGTTCGTAGAGCCACTGGCGGTCGGCATCGCTCACTTCGCCCGGCAGCAGGACCCTTCCCTCGAGGCCGTGCCGCGAGACGAGCCTGTGGAGGTGGTCGCCGTAGTCGGTCTGCATGTTGCCGGCGATCACGAGCCGCCGGTCGGGCAACTGCTCGACCAAGTCGAAGAGCACGTGGAAGTTCTTGTGCGCGAGCGCATTTCCCACCGACAACAGGAAAGGCAGTCCGTCGGGAAGAAACGCAGGCCTTCCGGCCGCCGCGGCCACCGCAGGCTCGAGCCCCAGCGGGATCACGTGGATCGGCCGGCCACCGATGTCGAGCTCGCGACGGAGGTCCTCGGCCACGAACTCACTGTCGACCGTGATCGCGGCGGAGCGATCGACCCGCCGCTGGATGTCGGTCCGCTTTCGCTCGATCTCCCGCATCCTGCCGTCCTGCGGCGCCTCGTGGAGGAAGGTGAGATCGTGGACCGTGAGCAGCATCGGCACCCGCGGGTCGAGCGGCTCGTACCGCGACATCTGGTTGGTCATATGCCAGAGGTCGAACGCCGGTCGGCCGGCGAGCGGCGCGATGAATGGCCGGATCCACCGGCGGATCAACTCCTTGCGCCAGGGCCGCACCCGGATCGTTCGTAAGTTTCGCGACGGGAAATGCCGCTCCCCGTCCCGAGGCAATAGCAGGATCGGCTCGATCCGCCCGCTCGTCTCGTCGAGCATCCCTTCGGCCAAGTGGAGGCTGAAGCGGCCGAGCCCGCAGTTGATCCGGCGGAGTTTTTCGGCATCGATGACGACGCGGCAGGGCTTCATCCGCGAGCTTCCGAACGGTACGGCCGGCGATCCACCCGGCGCGACGGGATCACGCCGCCCGTCGCAGCGAGCCCGAAGCCGCCAGTCGAGCCTCGACCATCATACGGGCGACATCCGGCATGCAATGCTTCGCCTGCCAGCCGATCGCCTTCCGGGCCCGCGACGGGTCGGCGCGGCCGCAGGCGATCTCCGTCGGCCGCACGAGGCTGCGGTCGTGGCGGACGTGGTCCTTCCAGTCGAGGCCGACCGTGGAGAACACCTCGTTCACGAACTCCTCGAGCGAGAAGGTCTTTCCGGTGGCGATGACGAGGTCCTCCGGCTCCTCCCGCTGGAGCATCCGATGCATCGCGACGACGTATTCCGGCGCCCAGCCCCAGTCACGCCGGACGGTGAGGTCGCCCAGGGAGAGCGTCTGCTGCTCGCCGGCCGCGATGCGGCAGGCGGCGGCCACGATCTTCTGCGTCACGAACCGCTCCGGCCGCAGGGGGCTTTCGTGATTGAAGAGGATCCCGGTGCAGGCCTGGAGCGAATAGGCCTCACGGTACTGTGCGACCTGCCAGAAGCTCGTCGCCTTCGCGATGCCGTAGGGGCTCCGCGGCTTGATGGCGGTCTGCTCGGTGGCCGGGGCGGAGCCGGTGTTGCCGAACATCTCTGAGCTGCCGGCGTTGTACAGGCGGATCGGCGCCTTGAGGATGCGGATCGTCTCGAGCAGGTTCACGACGCCGACGACGATGCTCTCGAACGTCTCGACCGGCTGCTCGAACGACACGAAGACGGAGGTCTGGCCGGCGAGGTTGTAGATCTCGTTGGGGCACTCCCTCGCCACGACCTGCATCGTGGAGCGGAAATCAACGAGCGACATCGACTGGAGCGTGACCTGGTCGCGGATGCCGAGGGCGGTGAGCCCCTCGAACCGTCCCGAGGTCGCGTCGCGGCTCGTGCCCACGACGCGGTAGCCCTGCGACAGCAGGTGGGCCGCGAGGTAGGCGCCGTCCTGGCCACCGATGCCGGTGATGAGGGCCGTCTTCATGCCGGGACGGTAGCAGGCCGCCTTCGGCCGAGAAACCCCGGAAATCTTCGTCGCAACGGGCGGTTTGACACTGGCGGACGAGACCCATAGTCTGCCTTGGCTCGTCACCGGCTCCCGCCTCGTAAGGAGATCCCCATGGCCAAGCGTTCGATCCTCTCGCTCTTCCGGCGGCGTCGGACAGCAAACCGTGGCATGCAGATCGGTGCCCCAGAATGCCTCGAGAACCGCACGGTTCTGGCGGTGTTCACGGTCGTGCCACCGGACGCTCCGACCGACTACTTCCATTTCCGCACGCTGCAAGACGCGCTCGGCGCCGCAAGTGTCGGCACACCCGACCAACGCGACACGATCCAGATCGATCCCCTCGCCGACATCTCGTCGATCTCCACGAGTACCGGGCTGCTGCAGAGCGTTCCGGCGGGCGCCACCCAGATTCAGACGCCCGTTTCCGTCGCCCCCGGCCAGGTCGTGAAGATCAAGCAATTCACCCTCGCGGTCGAGGGAGTCTCGGAGGACGCCCTCGTCATCGACAGCTCGCCCGCCGCTGGAGGCAAGTTCCTGCTGACGCTCGCCGCGCCGCTGACGAATGCCTATTCCGTCGTTGTGTTGGTCAGCAACGTGACCGTCGAAACGACGGGAGACCTTGGCATCGGCAAGTCGGTCAAGGTGACCTCGACGCCCGGGGCGGTGCTCGGCGGAACGAACGGATTCGGCGATTCGCTGCAGATTTGGGCGGACGACGTCAGCCTCGAAGGTCTCGCGATCGACGGGCAGGTCGACCTCATGAAGGGTGCCGACGGGACCTCCATCGTGAACTGCATCCTCCAGGAGAACGTGTCCGACACCGTCAGCGCCGACAGCAGCGGAAGGCTGATTCGCAACAACGTCTTCTATGGCGATCTGATTCTCCGGGGCGACTCGACCTTCCCCGTGCCCGACTCGATCAAGTTCAATCGGTTCGAAGACGGTCGGCTGCTGCTGGACGGCGCCGACTCCGCGGTCGTTTCATCGAACACGTTCAACATGACGGGAGCCGGAGTGGCGGTGACGGTGAAAGCAGCACAGAACGTGCAGCTTCTGAAGAACACGATCCAGTTCGCTTCTCCGGCCGGAATCCAGGGCGGCCTGAGCGATCCGGTGACCGACGCCTCGATCGGCATCAAGGTGCAGGGCGTGGGCGTCACCCAGACCAACGTGACGATGTCCAACAATTCGATCGACACGGCCGGCCTGGGGGCGGGCGTCGTGTTCGTCGTGACGAACGGCGGCGTTTTTCAGGCGGTCGTCCAGGGCAACGACTTCCACACGAACCTGATCGGCATGTTCGTGCAGGGAGACGGCACGGCCAACGCGACGGCGGCCGGAACGATCGACGCCGGCGGCGGCACGCTCGGCTCGCTGGGAGGGAACAATTTCCGCGGCTTCACGAGCGCCGACGCCTCGAGCGGAACCCGCTACGCCATCATCGTCGCGAACACCATCGGCGCGGCCGGCACGGTGAAGGCGAGGAACAACATTTGGTCGCCGACGACGCCGACGCAGATCGTGAAGGATTCGGCCAACAACACGGCCGCGGTCAGCCCCAACATGGTCGCCGGCACGGGAATCGCCGACGTCGGCACGTCCGGACAACAGCTCACGGGCAACCAGCAGTACGTTCAGTCGCTCTACAACCAGTTTCTGCTCCGTACCGGCACGTTGACGGAGATCAACGGCTGGGCCAATCTTCTGCCCTCGAGCCCCTCGCAGGCCGCCATGCAACCGGTGGCAACGTCGATCATCACGTCGTCGGAGTCCTACAGCAATTACGTCACCGGGCTCTACAACACCCTCCTGCAACGGTCGCCGGACTCGGCCGGCCTCAACGGTTGGGTCTCACAGTTGCAGGCGGGCGGCACGAAGGAAAGTGTCGCCGCCTCGATCACTGGAAGCCCCGAATATCTCGGGAGACTGAAGGTGTCGCCGGAGGGGGGCGCGCAGGCGGTCGGCGGCATCGGCGACTCGGCCTACGTGGTGAGCGTCTACCAGCAGTACCTCCGCCGGCTGCCGAGCAACTCCGAAGTGAGCGGGTGGCTCGCCGGCGGGCCGCTGACGCAGACGACCAGAACGTCGATGGCGAACACCGTGCTCGCGTCGACGGAGTTCCGCAATTACCTGATCACGTCGCAGCTGTACAAGAGGACGCTGCACCGCGTGACGCCGCCGACGAGCGGGGAGATCGCCTCCTGGAACAACTCGGGGCTGCCGTACACGGGCCTGCAGATCGCATTTGCTTCGACGCCCGAGTTTTACGCCAACGGTTGATTCACCTCGGGTGATGCGGTGCTGTTTCCTCCGAGACAGACGGCTTGGAGAGGACGTCTCCGGTGGCGTGCGGCCGAGCCCGCCACTCCGTCAAACACCCCGCGGCTGCCGGGCTTGCCGTGCGATTCCAAGGAGACCGATCGCCTGCCGCAGGATCCGACGGCCCTCGATCGAGAGCCTTTCGCGGACGGTCTTCTTCCGTCGGGCCCGGGAGATTTCATCCCGAAGTGCGGCGATCTCCCGGGCGGCGGAATCGAGCCGGACGGAGAACTCGTCGAGTTGGGCCTGGGCCGCATCGCGCTCGGTCGTCCGAAGAGCGAGCATTCGGACAAGCTCATCACGCTCGGCGACGGCGGCCGCGAGCGTTTGCGACGCCGCGGAGAGTTCGGCGGTTGACGCGGCGAGTTCCGCGGCGCGATCGCGTGCACGCTCGCCGGCCCTCGCCGCCCGCACCCACTGCATCGCCGCGGCGTCGATGAGATTCTCGTCGCCCGTCGCATCGGCGATTGCGCGCGGGGCGGGAGTCGTCGAACCGGTCTTGGCCCCGTTCGCCGCGAGTCGGCGCAGGGACTCGTAGAGATCGATCGCCTCGGGTCGCATGTGGCGGACGAGCCCAACGTGGTCAAAAGACGCGTCCTCGACGAGCAGCCCAGGCTCGTAGCGATCCTCCGGTGGCTCGAGATCCACGCCCATCAACCTGCCGACCTCCGCGATCATGCCCGCCGGGTCGCGGGCCACGCGTGTCGTCTCGACCACGAGGCAGCGGTCGCGATGGGCGATGAAGAACTCGTGGAGCCGACGGTTGTACGAGAGCCACACGTCCAAGGCGAGCCGCGGGTTGACCGCGAAGGCACCGTCGCCACGTCGCAGGAGCGAGTCGACCACCTCCCACGGTCTTCGGAAGACGAGGAGGAAGACCGCCTCCGGCAGCCTTTCTCGCCACGCGTCGAGGAAGAGGGTCGTGCGGGGATCCTTCCAACCCCACGGCTGCTCGAGGCTTCGTCGACGTGCGACCAGGGCGTCGAAGGCATCCCCCACGGCCGGCGGAACGGCGATGGTCTCCTGGCAGGTGAACCCCTCGCTGCCGAGGCCGTTGGCGGTGAGCGCCCGCTGGTGGAGTTCGTAGAAGTCGACGTCCTCGAAGTGGCCCTTCGGGTTGCCCCGCTCCGGCCCAACGAGCCGCTCGCCGAGATGGACCCCGGCCGATGCCACGAGCGATGCGGTCAGCGACGTTCCCGAGCGGTGCATTCCAGCGATCACGATCGCCGGCGATAGCGGTGGAGACATGCTCATATGTCATCGTCGTCCGGCCGTCCTCGGCTGAACCCGGCCCGGCTTGCCCAAGTCGCGCGTAACGCCCCGGCCGCCGCGGCCTTTGGAAACACCTCACGCTCACCCGCTTCCCCGCCCCGAATCGCCCTTGTGGAAACGGCGCTTTCCCCGTATTCCCCCGACAGTGAGCACGGCGTGGTTCGTCGCGCGCCGACAGGAGGGCGTTCGATGCTCGGTCGACGGTTGCTGCGCCGGTATTTCAACCGCCGGTGGTACGTGTCGCGGTACGGCCGAAAGTGGCAGGTCCGCGCGTTTCCGCGGTGGTACCACCGCCGCCGCGGCTGGAAGAAGGGGTACAGCCCCCACCCGCTCTTCGATGCGGCCTGGTATCTCGCCGAGCATCCCGACGTCGCCCATGCCCGGATCGACCCATTGGCCCATTACGTCGAGCATGGCTGGCGGGAGGGACGCTCGCCGCATCCGCTCTTCGACGTCGGCTGGTACCTGGCGAAGAATCCCGACGTTGCGGCCGCGGGCGTCGAACCGCTTCGGCACTACCTCGCCGATGGCTGGAAGGAGGGCCGCTCGCCCCATCCGGCGTTCGATCCGGCCTGGTATCTCGCCAACCACCCCGACGTCGCAGCCGTCGGCTGCGAGCCCCTGACGCACTACCTCGAGCATGGCTGGAAGGAGGGCCGCCAGCCGCACCCGCTCTTCGACGCGGAATGGTATCGCCGCCAGCTGTCCGACACCGCCGCCGAGGCGGGTGATCCGCTCTCGCACTATCTCTCCACCGGCTGGCGGGAGGGACGCGAGCCGACGATGCGGTTCTCGCTTTCAGCCTACGTCGCGGGCTTCGCCGGATCGTTGTCAGCGGGCATCAATCCGTTCATCCATTTTCTTGTCAACGAGTACGCACCCGTAGCCCGCGACCCCGCCGCCATCGAGCCGCTGCTTGCGCGGTTCGGCGCCGGCGACGACTCGCGGCTCGCCGGCTGGAACCCGGCCGAAGCCAGCCGCCACCCGGGTGACGTTCGGGCGATCGCGATGTACCTGCCGCAGTTCCACCGCGTGCCGGAGAACGACCGCTGGTGGGGGGATGGCTTCACGGAATGGACGAACGTCCGCCGCGCGAGGCCCATGTATCCCGGCCACGAGCAGCCGCACGTGCCCCACGACGACGTCGGCTACTACGACCTCGACGATCCCGCGGTGCTCGAGCGGCAGGCCGCCCTCGCGGCCCGCTACGGGATTTACGGCTTCTGCTACTACTACTACTGGTTCGACGGCCGCCGGATTTTGG
Source organism: Pirellulales bacterium (assembly GCA_040397565.1). Taxonomy (GTDB): domain Bacteria; phylum Planctomycetota; class Planctomycetia; order Pirellulales; family UBA1268; genus UBA4655. The sequence goes on from JBBAVU010000013.1 coordinate 9,114, forward strand.
AGAAGCCGATCGAGCGGATGCTGCGAAGCGGGAAGCCCGACTTCCCGTTCTGTTTCTGCTGGGCCAACGAGAACTGGACGCGGACGTGGGACGGCCTCGACCGGGAGGTGCTCCTCGAGCAGCGGCACTCGCCCGACGGCGACGAACGGTTCCTCCGCGATCTCCTCCCGGCGCTTCGCGACCCGCGGTACATCCGGATCGACGGGAAGCCGCTGCTGGCCGTCTACCGGCCGGCGCTGCTCGACGACGCCGCGGCCACCGCCTCGCGATGGCGGGAGATCGCGAAGCGGGAAGGGCTCGAAGGGCTCCACCTCGCCGCCGTGCAGAGCTTCGACCGCGACGATCCCCGAGGGTTCGGCTTCGACTCGGCGATCCAGTTTCCGCCGCTCTTGATTCCCGCAGCCGATCTCGCCGCCGGGACCGATTTCCGGGCCGAGTCGGGATTCCGCGGCCACGTCCGCGACTATCGCGACGCGGTGCGGCATTCGTTGGGACAGCCTCGGCAGCGGTATCCGCTGTTTCGCGGCGTGATGCCCCGCTGGGACAACACCGCGCGGCGGATGGAGCGGGCGACCTCGTGGGTGAATGCGACGCCTGAGCGGTACGGCGATTGGCTGCGGGCCGCGGTCGCGCAGACGCAATCCGAGCATCCCGACGGTCGGCAGTTTCTCTTCATCAACGCCTGGAACGAATGGGCCGAGGGGGCCCATCTCGAGCCCGACACCAGGCACGGCTACCGCTACCTCGAGGAGACGCTCGCGGCGATCAAGACGGCCCAGGGCGGGGCGACTGGCGGCCCGATCGAGACCACCTCGGCCCGTCATCCGGACGTCGTCCGCGGCCGGCACGCGAGGCTCGAGGCGATCCTCGGCGGTCCGCTCCCCAAGCGGCCGCGGGACGCGATCGCCGGGCACGTCGCGCTCGTCTCCCAGTTCGCGGCCGCGGGCCATGCGATCTCGACCGAAAACGGCGTCGTTCGCTGCCGGATCGGCGGCGAGTCGATCCCCGTTGATGGCCCCGAATCGCTCGCGCTCGCCCACGAGAGGGCCTTCGGCGACGGAAGCGGCCGCCCCTTCGCCTTCGTGCTCCTCCAGTTCGGCCGGCCGGAGGTGACGGCCCGGTGCGTCGAGTCGATCCGTCGGCTCGACCCCTGCGGCCGCGAGGTGCACGTCGTGATCGTCGACAACGCTTCGCCCCCCGAGGCGGTCGCGGAGACGCGTCGGCTCTTCGCCGACATGCCGCGGGTGACGCTCGTTTGCAACGCGGAGAACGAAGGCTTCGCCCGGGGCAACAACGTCGGCTACCGCCATGCCCGCGAGGTGCTCGGGGCCGACTTCATCGCCGTCGTGAACAACGACACGGTGTTCGAAGATGCCGCGTTCATCGGCAAGTGCCTCTCGATCTTCGAGCGGCAGGCCTACTCCGTGCTCGGCCCCGACATCGTCACGCCCGACGGCCGCCACGAGAATCCCTGGAACGACTGCGTCCACGCCCGGCAGGAGTGGCGGGCGCTCCAGTCGCTCTTCGAACGGCAGCGGGAGACGTGGCGGGCGACGGGCAAGGCGGAGTTTCGCAGGATCGGGACGCGATCCCCTGACGCCCGGAGCATCGTCGATCCCGTGCTCCAGGGGGCCGCCTACGTCTTTTCGCCCGTGTTCACGAGGGAGAAGGAGCGACCGTTCGACGAGCGGACGTTTCTCTATGGCGAGGAGTTCCTGCTCGCGGTCGATTGCCTCCTCACCGGCCACCCGACGCTCTACTCGAGCGAGCTCGCGATCCGGCACGAGGAGGGCGTCTCGACCGCGTCGATGCCCGACGCCCGGAAGATCGCCCGCGGCTACGACGGCGCGATCGACGCGATCCGGCTCGCGCTCGGCCGCCTCGACCGTCACGCCGCGGCCGCCGGTGGCATCTGCGTGCGGCCGGAATCGCCCGAGATCGCGGCGGCTACCGGCGACGGCCGCAGACACGTGCTCGTCGACCTGCTCTTCTGCCAGCCCGGGTTCCACGGCGGCGGCGAGTACGGCAAGGCCGTCTTCCGCGAGGTGGTCGATTCGGCCGCTCGTCGCGGCGACGCGCAGGTCTGGGCCGCTATCGACCCGACGCTTTTCATCGACGAGTGGGTCTGGGACCGCTGCCGCCGCCACGGCGTGAATCTCGTGGCGGTGAAGTCGTTCGACGACATCGTCTCACTCGTCGACTCCGAACGCTTCGACGTCTTCTTCGCACCCGCGATCGTGGTCTACACGGGCTACGAATACATGAAGCGGGTCGGCGGGCCGTTGAAGCTCGCTCCGGGACGCACGCGGGTGGTCGGCACGCTCCTCGACGTCCGCGATCTCGAGCTCGCGGAGGACTGGGATCGGATCGCGACGGCCCGCCGGAAGGCCGGGTGCGTCCGCGAGGCATCGCTCTCGCCGGCCGCATGGCGGGACGAAAAGACCCGACAGTCCAGCCATGCGAAATCGCTTCGGTCCATGTACCGCGACATCTGCGAGAGCCCGGCCCTTCATGAAATAGTGACGATCTCGGAGTATTCGGCGAGGAGCATCCGCGCGCAGCTCGGCACGACGCGGCCGATCCACGTGCTCTACCCGCCCGAGAAGGGCCGCCCCGAGCCCGAGAGTTTCTCGTGGCCCGGGATCGACCTCGCCGCGGATCCCTTCGTGGTCGTCCTCAACGCCGGCCGAGAGGAGAAGAACGCCGCTTCCGTCGTCGCCGCCTTCGACCGGCTCTTCTCGGAGCCGGAATTCACCGCCGCGAATCCGCGGCTGAAGATCGTGCTCACCGGCATCCGCGGCCTCGATGAAGTCGGGGTCGCGAAACCCGTGCATCCTGGCAGGTTCCTCGCGATGCCGCATCTCTCCGCGTGTCGGCTCGAGTGGCTCCTCGCGCGGGCCCGGTTCCTCGCCTACCCGTCGTTCAACGAGGGCTTCGGCTACCCGCCGCTCGAGGCGATGACGCACGGCACGCCGAGCCTCATCGGCAACAACACGTCGGTGCCCGAGGTCTGCGTCGCCGCCGCCGTGGCCTGCGATCCGTTCGACCTCGACTCGGTCGTTGCCGGGATTCGCGAGATCCTCGACTCGCCACCGTCGGCCGGCGACCTTCAGCCGCAGTTGGCCGTGACCGCGGCGCGGCAGCGGGCCGACATGCGGGCGCTCGCCGATCTCATCTGCGGGCGGACCGCGTCGGTCGCGTCGCCCGATGAGACCCAACGCCCCGCCGTCCGCACAAGGGCCGCCTGATGCTCGAGCTTTTTGCGGACGAACTCGCCGCGGCCGATCGGCGGCTCTCCGAAGACCCTCGCCTGCCGCTCTCCGAGGCGATGCGGCGGATTCCGCTCGAGGTGTTCGGCGAGCTCTGCCTCTCGGTTCCAGTCAGCCTCCAGGCGATCGGCCCCCGGCTGCCGACGATGGCGTCCGACGAGGTGCAGCGGAACTGGACGGGCAACTGCGGCCAGGCCCTCATGAACCAGTCGGTCGCATTCGTGCGGACGATGCTCTCGATGCACGGCGCTCGAGGCGGAAAGGAGACGTCCGCCCTCCGAATCCTCGACTTCGGCTGTGGCTGGGGGAGGCTGCTTCGGCTGCTGCTCAAGTACATTCCCGCCAACAATCTCCATGGCGTCGATCCCTGGCACCGGTCGATCGACCTCTGCCGCGAGCACGGGATCCCGTGCCGTCTGGCCCTGAGCGACTACGTGCCGCGTTCGCTGCCGTTCGACGGACCTTTCGACCTCGTCTACGCCTTCAGCGTCTTCACGCACCTGAGCGAATCGACGGCCCGCACCGCGCTCTCCACGATCCGCGGTTCGATCGCCGAGGATGGCCTGCTCTGCCTCACGATCCGCCCGGTCGAATACTGGCACCACCACGGGCCGAACGGGGAAGCCGACTGTATCGCGAGGCACCGAGACCGCGGCTTCGCGTTCCTGCCCCACGCGACCCGGGAGCCGGTTGAGGGGGAGATCACCTACGGCGACACCTCGATGACGCTCGACCATCTCGCCACGCTTGCCGAGGGCTGGGCGATCGCGGAGGTCGAATGGAACCCGTGCGACCCGCTGCAGGTCGTGGTCGCGCTCGTCCCCTCGTGAGCGTCGCATGATGGTCTCGATCCACCAGATCTATTACGACGACTCACAGCGGCGGGCGCTCGACCCCGCGTTCACGCCCTACGACAACCGGGCGAACCCCGATCCCGTCTGGCGGGAATACCACGTCTTCCGCACGGAGTATTTTGCCGGCCATGTCCGCGATGGGGAGATCGCCGGCTACCTGTCGTGGAAGTTCGGCATGAAGACCCGCGTCCGCGGCCGTGCCCTTCTCGAATTCATCGACCGCCATCCAGGACGGGACGTCTGGTTCCTGAATCCTCACGGCATCGAGCCGCTGCAATTCCGGAACGTCTGGCTCCAGGGCGAGCATCATCACCCAGGCATCCTCCATCTCGCCCGCCGCGTCTTCCAAAAGGTCGGGATCGACTGCGATCCGGAGTCGCTCGATCAGCCGGCAAGCCAGGTGCTCTACTGCAATTACTGGGCGGGCACCCGCCGGTTCTGGGACGCCTACATCGCGTTCTGCGAGCCGGTCCGCGACTGCCTGCTGCACGGCCTCGACGAGGAGGACCGCCGGCTGCTTTACTCGCGGGCCGACCGCTCGATCGACGCCTGCTACATCCCGTTCATCATGGAGCGGCTCTTCAGCACGCTGCTCGCGGTCCGCCGCGATCTCTCGTTCGCCGGCTGGGACGGCGAAGGGGCGCGGCGGCCTAGGAGATATTGGTTCGGCTGGCGGAGGGCATCGTGAGCCGTCGAATGATCGCCGCCGCCGCCGGCACGCTTGGTGCGGCGATCGTGCTCTTCTGGGTCGGCTCGTTCGGCGTGAACGTGCCGATCGCAGACGACTGGGACCACGTGAAGACGAGCGTCGGCTGGCACGACCACGGCATCGACGCACAGTCGCTCTTCGCTCCGCACAACGAGCACTGCCTCGCGATCCCGCGGCTCCTCAACCACGCCGCCCTTCTGGCCACAGGCGGGAACTACCGCGCCGTGCTCTTTCTGAACGCGGCGATCGGGATCGGATCGCTCGCGGTCGTGCTCGCGTTCGCGAGCCGCTGGCCGCTCACTCAGGCGACCTTCGCGGTCCTCGCCGCCGCCGTCACGGCTCTCATGTCGGGATGGTGCCAGTGGCAGAACTGGATCTGGGCATTCCAGACGCCCTGGTTCCTTCTGCCGCTCATGCTCGTCACGGCGGCCGTCACGATCGCGGGGGCAAGGTCTGTCCGGCTCGCGGTCGTGGCGACGGCGGTGGCGGCGGTGCTCGGACCCTTGTGCATGGCCAACGGCATCTTCGTGGGCTGGGCCCTCCTGCCGGCCGTGGCCGTACGGCTGGCCGACGAACCACGGGGCGAAAGGTGGCGGCCGTTTGCCATCGCGGTCGTCATCGTCGTCGTGGCGACCGCCATCGGCCTCTCGATCGTGGCGCGATCCCGTGGGCCGAACCTGGGGGGAATCGCGGCGGTGTGTGCCTCCCCGCTCGAAGCGATTTGGCAGTTTCTCGCGGTGCTCGGCAGCCCGCTCGACCCGCGCGGGGCGTTCCACGGCCGAAAGACCCTTTCCGCGATCGCCGGCGGTCTTTCGCTCGTGCTCGGCGTCGCAGCGGCGATCGCCGGCTTGCGGTCGGCGAGGACGCGGTCGGCGCGGGATCTCGGTCCGGGGTTTGCGCTCATGGCCTACGGCCTGGCGAGCGTGGCGGCGGTCGTCGTGGGCCGGCTGTCGATGCTCGCCGACAATCCGGTGGAAAGCCGCTACCTGGCGTTCGCGATCGCCTGGCACGTCGGCGTGCTCCTCACCTGCGGCTGGCTCGCGGCGGGAGCGGTCGGCCGCAGTGGACGGGCCTGGAGGATGCTTCTCATCGCCGCGTCGGTCGGCTGCGTCGTGGCCACGCTCGTGGGTATGAAGCTCTTCCTTCGCCACGGCGACAACATGCGGCGGTCGCTCGAGGAGCACCAGACGATCTACCGCGACGCGCGGGAGGCGGGCGGCCGGGAGAAGCTCGAGGGGATCGCGCGGCACTACGGCGCCGACGGGATCCTCGAACGGCTCGACGGCATGCGCCGCGCCGGCATCCTCCATACCGACTACGCGCCGGCCGCGGCGGAAGAATGAGGTGAGGCGATGGCATCAACCTGGCAGTCGATCGCCGCGGACGCATGCAGGCCGGTCTACGGCTTCCACGACGTCGAGGAGGGCTTCGTCTGGTCGACGCACGGCTTCGGGCTCTTCTTTCCGGAAGCGGGCAAGGAGCCGGGGGCGATCGTGCTTTCGGTCTTCAACCCGCATGGCGAGACCACGCTCGAATGCCGTCTCGGCGACCGCTCGCTCGCGGTGAAGCTGCCGCACGGCGAGCAGAGCATTCTCCTCGATGCGGATGTCGTCGGCCAGTTCGTCGATTTCACGATCTCACCGAGGATTCTCATCGGCACCGACGTCCGCGAGCTCGGCCTGTTGTTCCGGAAGATCACGCGGGAAACCGCACCCGGCCCGGAATGCCGGCGACTCCTGCCGCAGAGCCCGTCCGAGCGAACCATCGCCCCGAACTCTCCCGACGGGCTCGACAGGCTCCGCGCCGCCGCGGATGCGATCGGCTCGCACGTGGTCGGCGGCTTTCTCCGCGAGGGCTGGTTCAAGGCGGGCTGGGCCGACGGCGGCTTTCGCCTGCAACTCCACCCACCGCTCTGGATGCCGCTCGGCGACGAGATCGGCGTCACCCTCTCGATCAACGGACGCGAGGAGACCGTCGCCTTTCGCCGCGACGACAACCATCCCAATCGGTATCGGGCCGTGCTGCCGCTGCGATCGATCACGGGAAGGGCGACTGGGCTCACCCAGCTCGCCGAACTCATCGATGTCGAGGAACCAATCGACCTCGAACTGCGGCCCGACTCCATCGGCCGGTATCGGTGGCAGGGTGTGCACTGGCGCGGCCGCGGCACCGACGGCATGCCCGATGCGAAGAACATCACGCGGGTGGCCGGCCCGGTGAGCCACGAGAATTTTCTGCTGCACGGGGCGAGCTGGTTCGTGAAGCTCGAGCGGCTCGCGGCGACGCTCCTGCCCGGCGGCCTCGCCGACGCCCGCCGGATCGTCGATTGGGGCTGCGGCTGCGGCCGGATCGCGAGGCACGCGCCGCCGGAGCTCCGGCCGAAAGTCGTGGGCTTCGACATCGATCCCGTGAACATCGCCTGGTGCCGGGAACACGTTCACGGTATCCGGTTCGAGCACTGCGCGGTCGAGCCGCCGCTTGCGCTCGAGGACGACTCGGTCGACATCCTCTTCGCCCACTCCGTTCTCACGCATCTCGGAGAGGATCACCAAAACCGCTGGCTCGCGGAGATACGACGCGTGCTGCGACCGGGGGGCCTCGCCTTCCTGACGGTGCTCGCTGAGCTGTCGTGGTATGAGCGGTTTTACCCGCATGGCCGAACGCCGGAGGTGATCGCGGAGTATCTCGAAAAGGGGTTCGTGGACCACGGTTGGCAGCAGGACGTCGGCGTCGATGTCGACTGCCCCGGCGCCTACGTGCAGGTCTCGCACGGCCTCGGCTACGTGCGGTCGCACTGGTCGCGGTACTTCGAGATCGTCGATTGGATCGACGGGTTCGCCGACCTGCAGACGCTCGTCGTCGTGCGGAAGTAATCGCCGACTTTTGCTGCACGTCCTGCGTGCTGGTTCGGGGCCGCCCCTCACGGTCTTCACGTTCCGAGGCCGAGCCGTTCCTGGCGGTAGCCGCCGCTTTGCACCCGCTCGATCCACGGGGCGTTGTCGAGGTACCAGCGGACGGTCCGCTCGATGCCGGTGTCGAACGTCTCCCGCGGGCTCCAGCCGAGCTCGTGGTGGATCTTCGAGAAGTCGATCGCGTAGCGGCGGTCGTGGCCCGGCCGGTCCTTCACGAACGTGACGAGCGACTCGCAGGGGGCGTGCGCGAGGCCGGGCCGCAGCCGGTCCACCGTGCGGCAGATCGTCCGCACGACGTCGAGGTTCTTCCGCTCGCAGCCGCCGCCGATGTTGTAGACCTCCCCCAGGCGGCCGCGGGCGAGCACCTCGCGGATCGCCCGGCAGTGGTCGGCGACGAAGAGCCAGTCGCGGACCTGTCCGCCGTCGCCGTAGACCGGCAGCGGCTTCCCCGCGAGGCAGTTTAGGATCATGAGTGGGATGAGCTTCTCGGGAAACTGGAACGGCCCGTAGTTGTTGGAGCAGTTGGTCGTGAGCGTCGGCAGCCCGTACGTGTGGTGGTAGGCGCGGACGAAATGGTCGCTCGACGCCTTCGATGCGGAGTAGGGACTGTTGGGGGCGTAGGGGGTCGATTCGGTGAACGCCCCCTCGGGGCCGAGCGAGCCGTAGACCTCGTCGGTCGAGACATGGAGGAACCGGAAGGCCTGCCGCTCGTCCTCGGGGAGCGACGCCCAGTGGTGCTTCGCGACGTCGAGGAGGCGGAAGGTGCCGACGACGTTCGTCTCGACGAACGCTCCGGGACCGTCGATCGACCGGTCCACATGGCTCTCGGCGGCGAAGTTGACGATCGCGCGTGGCCGGTGCTGCTCGAGGAGCGACCGAACGGCCTCCGTGTCGCCGATGTCTCCCTTCACGAAGAGGTGCCGAGGGTCCGACGCGATTCCAGCGAGCGAGTCGAGGTTGCCCGCGTAGGTGAGCTTGTCGAGGTTGACGACCGCCGAGCCCTCCTCGGCGATCCACTGCCGGACGAACTCACCCCCGATGAAGCCGGCGCCGCCGGTGACGAGAATCGGTCGCATGGACTTCATGATGCACGAGGTTGTCCGCGGTCTCCACTGTCGGTGCAAGGGCCCCTCGTCACGCCGCCGCCGAGAGGGACCGTCGGACCACCATCTCTGCGGGTCGTTTTCGAGGGCCTCCTCGGCCCTAAAAACCGCCGGATTTGCCCTCGGCGACTGCGGTTGCGGCGGCGGATCGCCGGTTGCTACAAACCCGCCCCCCAACAGGCAGGGTGAAAGGACTTCCATGCAGCGAACCATCCTCGTCACGGGCTCCTCGGGACTCATCGGCAGCGAGGTGGCCCGCCATTTCGACTCGCTCGGCTGGCGGGTCCACGGCGTCGACAACAACCAGCGGGCGGCCTTCTTCGGCCCCGCCGGCGACACGCGGTGGAACCAGGAGCGGCTCGTCTCGTCGCTGCGGTCGTTCACCCACCACGAGCTCGACATCCGCGACCGCAAGGGCGTGCTCGGGCTGCTCGCCTCGCTCAAGCCCACGGCGATCGTGCATGCCGCCGCGCAGCCCTCGCACGATCGCGCGGCGGCGATCCCCTTCGACGACTTCGACACGAATGCCGTCGGCACCCACAACCTGCTCGAGGCGGCGAGGCGGGCCGTGCCGGGGTCGCCGTTCGTGAACATGAGCACCAACAAGGTCTACGGCGACGCGCCCAACGAGATTCCGCGGGCTGAGCTCGCCACCCGCTGGGACTATGCCGACCCCGACTACGCCCACGGCATCCCCGAGACCTTTCGGATCGACGCGAGCAAGCACTCGCTCTTCGGCGCCTCGAAGGTGGCGGCCGACGTCATGGTGCAGGAGTACGGCCGCTACTTCGGCATGCCGACCTGCTGCCTGCGTGGCGGCTGCCTCACCGGCCCGGCCCACTCGGGCGTCGAACTCCACGGCTTCCTGAGCTACCTCGTGCGGTGCAATCTCGAGGGCCGCGAGTACCGTGTCTACGGCTACAAGTGCAAGCAGGTCCGCGACAACATCCACGCCCACGACGTGGCCGCCTTCATCGCCCGGTTCATCGACGAACCCAGGCCGGCGGCCGTCTACAACATCGGCGGCGGCAAGGCGAACAGCTGCTCGATCCTCGAGGCCTTCGCGATGGTCGAATCCCGCACGGGCCGCCCGATGAAGTGGGTCTACGACGAGAAGGCCCGCGAGGGTGACCACGTCTGCTACTACAGCGACCTGCGCCGCATGGAGCGTGACTACCCCGGCTGGAAGCCGACGATCTCGCTCGACGCGACGTTCGACCAGATCGTCGACGCCTGGATGCGTCGCAGCCCGGCGACGGTGGTCCCCAGGCTCAAGAAGGTGGCCTGATGCGGTGCGTCGTCACCGGTGGCCTGGGGTTCGTCGGTAGCGAGATCTGCCGCGGCCTCGTGGAACACGTTGGCGGCATCGAGGTCGTCGCCTTCGACAATCTCCGCCGGTCCGGATCGGAAGGCAACCGCGACCCGCTGCGTCGGCTTGGCGTGACCGTCGTCCACGGCGACGTCCGCTCGCAGTCCGACGTCGATTCGCTCGGCGACTTCGACTGGCTCGTCGATGCGGCCGCCGAGCCGAGCGTGCTTGCGGGCACGAACGCGGGACGGGGCGTCTCCTCGCGCCAGTTGGTCGAGCACAACCTGCTCGGCACGGTGAATCTCCTCGAGGCCGCCTCGCGGTGCAACGCCGGCTTCGTGATGATCAGCACGAGCCGCGTCTACTCGATCGGGGGCCTCTTGGCGGTCGCACTCGATGAGTCGGGCGACGCCTTCCGGCTCGACCCCTCCGCAAAGCAGCAGCCCGGCGTCGGGCCGGCAGGGCTGGGCGAGACGTTTTCGACCGCCGGGCCCGTGTCGCTCTACGGGGCGACGAAGCTCGCCTCGGAAACGCTCGCGATCGACTACGCCGCCCGGTCCGGCACGCCGCTCTGCATCGACCGCTGCGGCGTGCTCGCCGGCGCGGGACAGTTTGGCCGGGCCGACCAGGGGATCTTCTCCTGGTGGATCCACTCCTGGGCCGCCCGGCGGCCGCTCTCCTACATCGGGTTCGGCGGCCGCGGCCTCCAGGTCCGCGACTGCCTGCATCCATCCGATCTTGCCCGGCTCGTCGTCGCGCAGATTCGTTCGCCGTGCCGAGGGCCGTCGGTCTTGAACGTCTCCGGCGGGCAGGTGTCGGCGACGTCGCTCTCGCAGCTCTCGACCTGGTGCGAGAAACGCTTCGGTTCCCACGCGGTCGCCGCCTCCGCGGAGACGCGTCCCTACGACGTGCCCTGGCTCGTGCTCGACCATGCCGCGGCTTCCACCACCCATGCTTGGCGGCCGGAGCGGACCGCAGAAAGCATCTTCGAGGAGATCGCAAACCATGCCGAAACCCACGCGGACTGGCTCGACAAAGTCGCGGACTGACGACGCCCCGAAGCTCGTCCCACCGCAGCCACGCGAACTGCGAAAGCTCGCCGTCGTGATCCCCGCACGCGACGAGGCGGGCTGCATAGCCTCGACCGTGGAGCACCTCCACGTGGAGCTGCGGCTCCACGGGATCGACCACGAGATCATCGTCGTGGACGACGGCAGCGGCGACGGCACGCCCGACATCCTGCGGGAGGTCGCCGCGAGGATCCCGAACCTCGTGCCCCTGCGGAACGACGGGCCCCACGGTTTCGGTAGGGCCGTGCAGTTCGGCTTGAACGCGATGACGGCCGACGCCGTCGTGGTCATGATGGCCGACGAGAGCGACGACTGCCGCGACGTCGTGCGGTACTGGCGGCTTTTGCAGGAGGGCAACGACTGTGTCTTCGGCAGCCGGTTCGTCCGTGGCGGCGGCGTCATCGACTACCCGCGGATCAAGTACGTGCTCAACCGGATGGCAAACCTCTTCATCCGCATCGTCTTCGGCATCGGCCTGAACGACACGACCAACGCCTTCAAGGCCTACCGCAAGGAGGTGATCGAGGGCTGCCGGCCGTTCCTCTCGCCACACTTCAACCTCACGGTCGAACTGCCGCTGAAGGCGATCGTGCGAGGCTACTCCTGGACCACCATGCCGATCACCTGGCGGAACCGGAAGACCGGCATCGCGAAGCTGAAGATCGGCGAGATGGGGAGCCGCTACTTCTTCATCGTCGCCTACGTCTGGCTCGAGAAGTACTTCAGCCGCGGCGACTATCGCCGCCAGGCCGAGCCGACCGGCTGCGAGGGAGCCCCCGCGAAGGCCGCGTGAACCTCGCCGTGACGACGCCTCAGCCCGGCGTCACGCGGCCGCGGAGAGCGATGAGATCCTGCGGTTGAGCTGGAGCAGTCGCCGCTCGATCGCCTTCGCCTCCTGCCGGTCCGCCAGGAGCGCGAGCATTTCCGGCAGGGTGTCGATCGTCGTGTGGGCATCCGCGATCCGCTCCTCACGGAGCTGGCGGACGGCCGTGCGGATCATCGAACCGAGGTGCCAGCGGGCACTTCTCCGCATGAGTGCCGGACGTTCGGCCTCGGCAAACCGCTCCGCGTTGAGCTGGATCGCCCGCACGATGTCGGGCCAGACGGCCCCTTTCGTGAAGAGCCGGCTCGATTCGTTCCCGGCGTGGCGCCGGTAGGCCGCGAGGGCCCTCGGCTCGTGCCAGACCGGAAACCGCGTCCCGATCCTCACCCACATCTCCCAGTCGAGCGTGTGGCAGAGGTCCAAGCGGTAGGGGCCTACCGCCTCGTAGGTCGATCGGGCGACGACCGCCGAAGGCGTCTGCACCCGCTGCCGCTCCCCGATGATTTCGGGCCAGCGGGCGACGACGCCCGGCAGCCACCGCAGCCGCGACGACGTTTTCAGCCGCCGCCCTTCGCCGTCGATGATCCGGCTGCGGCAGAAGGCCATGCCGATCCCGTCCACGCGGTGGAAAGCGTCGGCCATCCTCGCGTAGAAGCCGGGGAGAACGTAGTCGTCCTGGTGCAGCAGGTGGATGAGCCGGCCGGAAGCGGCATCGACCGCCCGGTTCCAGTTGCCGGCGAGCCCGAGGCGATTGGCATGCCGTACGAGCCGCACCCGCTCTGCCGCGTCGGCCGACCGGATGATCGCGGCCACGTCGGCCTGCCGGGAGCCGTCGTCCACGACGACGATCTCCATCCGCTCGGGGCCGGGATCCTGCGCGAGCACCGATCGGATCGCCTGCGCCAGCCGCATGTCCGGCTCGTAGGTCGGCAGCATCACCGAGAACAACACGCTGCTTCGATCGCCCAAGGGGGGAGGCTCCAGGTCCGACCGGCCATGCCCGCCGGCGGACGGGCTCGCGGGTGGTACCGATTCGGCCGCGGCCGCGAAAGGCTGCCCGGGGAAGTATCGACCCCGAATTCCCCGCGGTGGCGTGAAGGCCTCGGTTTTCCGCCTGCGTCGGTTGTTCCGTGAAGCACGCATTCGACGCATCTTGCCGAATCTTCCGGCGGATGCGCCGGCGTCGGGCGAGCGGCATGCGTCGGGTGCCGTTGTCACGCGGACCGCCAGAGGGCTATCTCACACGTGCATGAGACTGTTTCCCCGCCGCGACCATCCTTCCCGACGCCTGCTCCGGACACTCTCGCGGAGGGTGTTCGGGGGACGGCCGTGGCCCTCGATAACCGGTCGATCGGGTGGCGGCCCCGATCGACGCCGGGTCGTGTTCGTCTCAGGCGAGCCGAGGACGGCAGGCCACGCATACCGCGTCGAGCGGATGGCGAGGTCGGCCGAGGAGGCCGGGTATGCAGCCGACGTCGTGGCCGTGGACGACCTCGATCCCGTTCTCTGGCAGCGGGGCGAGATCCCTCCGGCGATCGTCGTGTTCTGGAGGGTGAGGCATCGCCCGATGGTCGAGCGTGCGATCGCCGCCTGGCGGGCGGCCGGCGCGAGGATCCTCTTCGACGTCGACGATCTGATGGTCGATCCGGCGATCGCCCGGGCCGACGTGATCGACGCGATCCGCTCGATGCGGCTGAAGACGGCCGAGGTGGCCGGACTCTACGAGGCGATCCGCCGAACGATGCTCTTGGCCGACGCGTGCCTCGCCCCGACGGCGGCGCTTGCGGCCGCGCTCGCCGCGGAAGGCAGGCCGTCCATGGTGGTCGAGAACGGGTTCGACGAGGAGACCTACCGCGCGAGCCGCGAGGCGGTGCTCCGCCGCCGTCAGGAGCCGCACGACGGGCTCGTCCGAATCGGCTACGCGGCGGGCTCGCGGACGCACCAGCGGGATTTTGCCGCCGCGGCGCCGGCGATCGCGGCGGTGTTGCGGGAGCACCCGGAGGCCCGGCTCGTGCTCTTCCGCGAATCCGGCCGCGGCGGCGATCTCGTCGATATTGCTGAGTTTCCCGAGATGGCAGGGCTCGCCGAGCGGGTCGAGTGGCGGCAGGCGGTGCCGCTTTCGAGGCTGCCGGACGAGCTTGCCCGGTTCGACCTCAACATCGCGCCGCTCGAGGTGGGCAACGCCTTCTGCGAGGCGAAGAGCGAGCTGAAGTACTTCGAGGCGGCGATCGTCGGCGTGCCCACGGTCGCCTCGCCGACACAGCCCTTTCGCACGGCGATCCGCGACGGCGAGACCGGGTTCCTCGCCGCCGATCAGGCCGCGTGGCACACCGCGATCGGGCGGCTCGTCGCCGACGCGGGGCTTCGCCGCCGAATCGGTCAGGCGGCGGTCTTCGACGTGCTTCATCGTTACGGCCCCGAAGGGCGGCGGGAGAAGCTCGCGGCCGCGTTCGGCTGCCTTCTCGGTGACGAGGAGCCGCGGCAGGTCGCATCGCTTCCTCGGCCGGAGGCGGGCCGCCGCGCCGCGTCGCTGCCGATCGTGCCGGAGGTCGACGTGATCCTGCGGACTGGTGGCAGCCGGGTCGCCGACGTCGCCGTCGTCGTGCCGCTTTTCAACTACGCCGGCGTCGTGACCGAGGCGCTCGACAGCGTCGCCGCGCAGTCGCTCGAGAGCCTCGAGATCGTCGTCGTGGACGACCGCTCCACCGACGACTCGCTCGCGGTCGCGAGGGAGTGGATGTCGCGGCATGCCTCCCGATTCGTCACCGCGACGCTCGCCCGCAATCGCGTCAACGAGGGAGTCGCCCTCGCCCGCAATGCCGCGATCACGATCGCCGACGCGCCGCTCGTCTTTCCGCTCGATGCCGACAACGCGCTCGAGCCCGAATGCCTGCGTCTTCTCTCCGAGCGACTGCGGCATTCGACCGCGTCCGCCGCCCACCCCACGCTCCACCATTTCGGCGACCGCGTGAAGCGACGGCGGGCGCGGGCCTGGTCGCCCGAGCGGCTCGCACGAGGCAACTACATCGACGCGATGGCGGTCATCCGCAAGAGTTCGTGGGCAGTCGTCGGTGGCTACCGCAAGGGGGCGTTCACCGGCTGGGAGGACTACGAGCTCTGGTGCCGGTTCGTGGAGCGGGGACTGTGGAGCGAGGCGGTGCCGGAGGCGGTGGCCCGCTACCGGGTCCATGCCGACTCGATGCTCAAGCGAGACACGG
The DNA here is from genome assembly GCA_040397565.1 of Pirellulales bacterium. Lineage (GTDB taxonomy): Bacteria > Planctomycetota > Planctomycetia > Pirellulales > UBA1268 > UBA4655. The sequence continues at coordinate 24,381 of JBBAVU010000013.1, forward strand.
CCGCCGCCATGGAGCGGGTCGTGGCCGCGATCCGCGCCGAGCACCCCTGGCTCACGGTGCGGGCCGCCTGATTTCGCCGGCCCTTGGAAAGCGGCCCGACGCGTGCGATATTCCCGCCCGTCGGAGCCCACCCCGGAGCCCTCCCGCCCATGAAGATCCACGAGTACCAGGCCAAGGACCTCCTACGTGCGGAGGGAGTGCCGGTGCTCGCCGGCCGCGTCGCGAGATCCCCCGACGAGGCGGCCGCCGCCTACGAGGCGCTCGGCACGCCGGTCTGTGCGGTCAAGGCGCAGATCCACGCCGGCGGCCGCGGCAAGGGGAAGGTGAAGGGCTCCGAGCAGCGGGGCGTGGAGCTTGCGAAGTCTTCCGCCGACGCCCGCCGCATCGCCGAGGGGCTGCTCGGCAAGACGCTCGTCACGATCCAGACGGGCGCTGCGGGGCAGGTCGTCCGGCAGGTGTTCGTCGAGAGCGGCTGCGCGATCGCCCGCGAGCTTTACTGCGCCGTGCTCGTCGATCGCCGCGTCGGCTGTCCCGTGCTCATCGCGAGCACGGCCGGCGGCATGGACATCGAGGAAGTCGCCGCGAAGACGCCGGAGCTCATCCTCACGGAGCCATTCGACGCCGACCGCGGCCTCGCCGGCTGGCAGACGCGTCTGCTTTCCGCCCGGCTCGGCATCCCGACGGCCCACTGGCGGGCGGCCGAGCAGTTCTTCAGGGCGCTCACGCGGGCCTTCGTGAAGCTCGACGCATCGCTGCTCGAGATCAACCCGCTCGTCTTCACGAAGGACGGCACGTTCGTCGCGCTCGACGCGAAGATGACGTTCGACGACAACGCGCTCTTTCGCCACAAGGACGTCGTCGCCCTGCGGGACGAGGCGGAGGAGGAGCCGGCGGAGATCCGTGCGGCCGCGGCCGGCCTCTCCTACGTGAAGCTCGACGGCACGATCGGCTGCCTCGTGAACGGGGCCGGCCTCGCCATGAGCACCATGGATCTCGTGAAGCTCCACGGCGGTGAGCCCGCGAACTTCCTCGACGTCGGGGGCGGGGCCGACGTGGCGGCCGTCACGGAGGCCTTCCGGATCATTCTCTCCGACAAGAACGTCAAGGCGATCCTCGTCAACATCTTCGGCGGCATCATGCGGTGCACGACGATCGCGACGGCCCTCGTCGAGGCGTCGAAGACGGTCGGCTTCAACGTCCCCCTCGTCGTGCGGCTCGAGGGGACGGAGGTCGAGGAAGGCAAGAAGATCCTGGCCTCGAGCGGCACCGCCATCATCGCCGCCGACGGCCTCACCGACGCCGCCAAGAAAGTCGTCGCCGCCTCGAAGGCCCAGGTTTCAGCATGAGCATCCTCGTCGACCGCAATACCCGAGTCATCTGCCAGGGCATCACCGGCAAGTCGGGCGAGTTCCACACCCGCGGCTGCCTCGAGTACGGCTCGAAGATGGTGGGCGGCGTGACGCCGGGCAAGGGAGGCGAGACGGTCGCCGGCCTGCCGGTCTTCGACACGGTCGCCGAGGCGGTCGAGAAGACGGGCGCGAACGCGACGATGATCTTCGTGCCGCCGCCGTTCGCGGCCGACGCGATCCTCGAAGCGGTCGGGGCGGGCATCGACGTCGTGGTCGCGATCACCGAGGGGATCCCGGTGCTCGACATGGCCCGCGTGCTGCCGGTCGTGAAGGCCTCCAAAAGCGTGCTCATCGGTCCCAACTGCCCCGGCATCATCACGCCAGCCCAGTGCAAGATCGGCATCATGCCCGGCTACATCCACGCCCCCGGCCACGTCGGCCTCATGAGCCGCTCCGGCACGCTCACCTACGAGGCGGTCTGGCAGCTCACGCAGCTCGGCCACGGCCAGAGCACCTGCGTCGGCCTCGGCGGCGACCCGCTCGTCGGCTCGAGCTTCATCGACATCCTGCGGCGGTTCGAGGCCGACCCCGACACCCACGCGATCATGATGATCGGCGAGATCGGCGGCTCGGCCGAGGAGGAGGCGGCCGCGTTCGTGAAGGCGAACGTCTCCAAGCCGGTGGCCGCCTTCATCGCCGGCCGCACGGCCCCGCCCGGAAAGCGGATGGGCCACGCGGGCGCCATCATCTCCGGCGGCAAGGGAACGGCCGAGGCAAAGCTCGAGGCGCTTCGCGACGCCGGCATCGAGATCGCCGAGAGCCCCGCCGACATGGGTCAGGCGATGGCCCGCGCGATCGCCCGCGGGGCGAAGCGTCGGTAGTATCGCCGTCTCGAGCCTGCCCGAGGCTACAATCCGGGGCATGCTCGTCAGCCTCTTCATCCCCTGCTTCGTCGACCAGATGACGCCCAAGGTCGGCATGGCGGTCGCAAACGTGCTCGAGCGGCTCGGCCACGCGGTCGAGTTTCGCGAGGCGCAGACCTGCTGCGGTCAGCCGAGCTTCAACGCCGGCTACTGGGACGAGGCCCGGGAGGTCGCGATCCGGGCGATCGGCGTCTTCGAGGGCACCGAGGCAGTGGTCGGGCCGAGCGGCTCCTGCGTGGCGATGATGCGGGTCTTCTACCCCCAGCTGCTCGCGGGCACGCCCCACGAGGAGGCCGCCCTCGACCTCGCGGCCCGCACGTTCGAGTTCGGGGAGTTTCTCGTCGAGAAGCTCGGCGTCACCGATGTCGGTGCCCGCTTCCCCCACCGCGTCACCTACCACGACGGCTGCCACGGTCTTCGCGAGCTGCGGATCAAGGAGGCCCCGCGGAAGCTGCTTGCGGCCGTCCGCGACCTCGAGCTCGTCGAGTGCGACGAGCCGGAGAGCTGCTGCGGATTCGGGGGGCTCTTCAGCGTGAAGTTCCCGATGATCTCGACGGCGATGGCGGAGGTGAAGGGCGGCTCGCTCGCCCGGACCGGCTGCGACTACATCGTCTCGAGCGACCCCTCCTGCCAGCTCCAGCTCGACGGCTGGCTCTCCCGCAACCGGGAGAAGCCCCGCACGATCCACCTGGCCGAAGTCCTCGCGACGACGTGACGCGTTGTCCTGGTGGTCGCTCCTTGCGCGTCAAACGTGCTGGGTTCGGGACTGCCCGTGTGCCCTCGCCGGACGTTCGCTGCGCCCATCCTGGGCTCCGCTCACTCGGAGCTGACTGGCGCTCCGGCATCCTGCCTTCGCTGGTCAGCTACGCCGTCTCGGGCACACGGGCAGCCCCGAACCGGTCAAACGTGGTGCTCAATGGGTCACGCAGGCACTTTGATGCTGAGGAGCTGGTTGGTGAAGCGCGGAGAAGCCGCAGGCGATACGCCAATGCGGTCCGAGCGGCCGCGACCGTGACGACCGGCTATGCTACTGGCATGATCGTCAAGGATCCCGCAGTGACGAGTTCCCCCGGGACGGTTTCCCACCTGCCGGCCGAAGTGCCGCCGTCCCTCGCGAAGAAGCAGTTTCTCGCCGACGCCGCAACGCACACCCGCGATCTCGACCACAGGGCCTTCGTCCGCAAGGCGCTCGGCGGCTACTACGTGAGCCGCGACCTGCAGAAGGCCCGCTACCGCGATTGGGAGCAGGCCCGCGACGCGGCGAGCCTCGCCAAGTGGTCGGCCGTGAACCGGCTCGACGAGCTTCTGCCGAGGTTCGTCGCCAACTTCGAGTCCAACGGCGGCAGGGTGCACTGGGCACGGGACGCCGAAGAGGCCCGCCGGATCGTGCTCGAGCTGCTCCGGGCGGCGAAGGCCCGCGCCGTCATCAAGAGCAAGTGCATGACGAGCGAGGAGATTCACCTCAACCAGGCGATGGAGAAGGACGGTTACGAGGTCGTCGAGAGCGACCTCGGCGAGTTCATCCAGCAGCTCCGCGGGGAGCCCCCCTACCACTTCGTCTTCCCCTGCATGCACGTTCGCCGCGGCGAGATCAGCGACCTCTTCGGGAAGCACCTCGGCAGCCCGCCCACCGACAGCCCCGAGGAGCTGACGATGATCGCCCGCCGCCACATGCGGCGGCTCTACGTCGACGCCGACGTCGGGATCACGGGCGCCAATTTCCTCGTGGCCGAGACCGGCCAGATCTCGATCACGGAGAACGAGGGCAACGCCCGGCTCACGGCCGCCCTCCCGCGGGTGCACATCGCGATCTCGGGCATCGAAAAGGTGGTCGAGCACCTCGATGACCTCGCCGTGCTCCTGCCGATGCTCGCCACCGCCGGGGCCGGGCAGCCGATGACCTGCTACAACACGCTCTACGCGGGGCCCCGCAAGCCCGGGGAGTGCGACGGACCGGAGGAGATGCACCTCGTGCTCCTCGACAATTCCCGCACGGCGATCCTCGCCGATCCGGAGCAGCGGGACAGCCTCCACTGCATCCGCTGCGGCGCCTG
>JBBAVU010000014.1:0-3664 GCA_040397565.1 Pirellulales bacterium
TGCGGGGCAACCAGTGGATGTTTCGCGTGGGACATCCCGCCGACCACGCCCTGCGGATCCGACCCGAACTGCTCGACGCGGGATCGCAGGGCACGTTCCCCATCCTCCGCGAGTCGACGCCCGTGCGGATGGATCTTTCCCACTCCTGCTGGAGCGACATCTTCTTCCTCGGCATGGACTATCCCGAGGGGGCGAGGGTGCTCAACGTCTCGATCGACCTGGCCGTACACGGGCAGGACGCGGCGCCGAAGCCGCCGGTGCAGGCGTATCTGCGGGTGATCGACAGCCCGGTCCTGCGGCTCACGAGCGTGGATCTCGGCGCGACCGCCGACATCACCGACATGGCGGAGGTGTTCGACTTCGCCCGCGACTACCTCGGACTCCTGAAGGCGGCCGTGATCGCCTCGGGGATCGTGCCGCCAGGAATCGAGGGCTCGGGCGAGAGCCTCGCCGACCTGCTTGCCCGCGTGGTCGGCCCGGGCCTCGGCCTCGAGGTCGTCAGCTGCGTCAACAACATCCCGAAGGGCTCACGGCTCGCAGTCTCGACGAACCTGCTCGCCGCCCTCATCGCCGCCTGCATGCGGGCGACAGGCCAGGCGGGCTCCCTCACCAAGGGCCTCTCGGAGTCCGAGAGGAGGCTCGTCGCGGCCCGGGCGATCCTGGGCGAATGGCTCGGAGGCTCCGGCGGCGGCTGGCAGGATTCCGGCGGCGTCTGGCCCGCGGCGAAGCTCATCAGCGGCGTCGCGGCCGCCGAGAGCGATCCTGAATTCGGCGCGAGCCGCGGCCGGCTCCTGCCGAAGCACGAGCCCGTCAAGGTGGGAGCCCGGCTCCAGGATTCGCTCGTGCTCGTGCATGGCGGCATGGCGCAGAACGTCGGGCCGATCCTCGAGATGGTGACGGAGAAGTACCTCCTGCGAAGCGGCGACGAATGGAAGGCCCGTCACGAGGCGGTCGGCATCCTCGACGGGATCATCGAGGCCGTGGAGGCGGGCGACATGCCGCGGATCGCCTCGCTCACCACGCGGAACTTCTTCGGGCCGATCCAGACGATCATCCCCTGGGCCACGAACCTCTACACCGAGTCGATCATCGAGGAGGTGCGACGCCTGTTCGGCGACGACTTCCAGGGCTTCTGGATGCTCGGCGGCATGTCGGGGGGCGGCATGGGCTTCATCTTCGCCCCCCACGCGAGGGCCGCGGGGCAGGAGGCGCTCGGCGACGTCATGAAGAGGCTGAAGCGGCGATTCCAGCACGCGCTTCCCTTCGCGATGGAGCCGGTCGTCTACGACTTCGCCGTGAACGAACGCGGCACCTGGGCCGACCTGCTCGAAGGCTCCCGGGCCCTCATGCCTCCGGGCTACTACGCACTCGCCGTGCCGAGCCTCCTTGCGGCCGACCGCACCACGCTCACCCCCTCCCGCCGCGCCGAGCTCGATCTCTTCGGCGCCGCCTGCCGCACGCAGCCCGAGCTCTCCGGGATGGTGCATACGCTCTTCGACCGGCTCTTTCCCAAGGAGGGATCGGGCCGCGGCTCGGCGGGCGAGTTGCGGGCGCTCCTGGCCGACCTCGGCTTCGACGAGGTGCAGCACGAGCAGATCCGGGCCGACCTGCAGGCCGGCCGGATCGGGCTGGCGCAAAACCGCCTCCCCGCGAGCACGTCGATCGAGGACGTGCGCGACGAGGACGTCGCCTTCGCCGCCGCCGCCGATCGCCACGCGGAGATCGGCCGCGAGGCCCTGCGCGATGGCGAGGTGGCCGTCGTGACGATGGCGGCGGGCGTCGGCAGCCGCTGGACGCAGGGGGCGGGCGTCGTGAAGGCGATCCATCCCTTCTGCCGGCTCGCGGGACGTCACCGGACGTTTCTCGACGTCCACCTTGCGAAGTCGCGGCGGGCCGGGCGGCTCGCGGGCGCGGCCGTGCCGCATCTCATCACGACGAGCTACCTCACCCACGGCCAGATCGATGCCGCGGGCTACGGATCGGAGCGGCTCGCCCGCGGCAGGACGGCCGCCGGCGCAGAGCCGATCGTGACGCTCTCGCCGGGAAGGTCGGTGGGGTTGCGGCTGGTGCCGATGGTCCGCGACCTGCGGTTCGCCTGGGAGGAGACGTCGCACCAACTGCTCGACGAGCAGAAGCAGAAGGTCCGCGACAGCCTCCACGCGGCGCTCGCCTCGTGGGCGGAATCGGCCGGCGAGGGCACCGACTACACCGACAACCTGCCGAGCCAGTGCCTCCACCCGGTCGGCCACTGGTTCGAAGTGGCGAACCTCCTGCGAAACGGCGTGCTCGGCCGGATGCTCGCCGACCGGCCGCGGCTGAAGTGGCTCTTCCTCCACAACGTCGACACCGTCGGGGCCGATCTCGACCCGGCGATCCTGGGCCGCCACGTCGAGAGCGGCGGCTGCCTCACCTTCGAGGTGATCCCGCGGCGGATCGAGGACCGCGGCGGCGGGCTCGCGCGGGTGAACGGCCGGCCCCGGCTCGTCGAGGGACTCGCGATGCCGCGAGAGGAGGACGAGTCGAAGCTCCGCTTCTACAACACGCTCTCCACCTGGATCGCCATCGATCCGCTGCTCCAGGTCTTCGGCCTTTCGCGGGGCGATCTCGGCGACGACCCGCGTTCGCGGGAGACCGTGGCGGCGGGCATCCGCGGCGTCGCCGCGAGGATGCCGACCTACGTCACGCTCAAGGACGTCAAGAAACGCTGGGGACACGGGCAGGAGGACGTCTACCCCGTGGCGCAGTTCGAGAAGCTCTGGGGCGACATGACGGCCCTGCCGGAGGTGGACTGCCGCTACGTCGTCGTGCCGCGGTCGCGCGGCCAGCAGCTCAAGGACATCTCCCAACTCGACGGCTGGCTCCGCGACGGCTCCGCCGCGCACGTCGAATCCCTTGGCGACTGGGATTGATCACGCGGTTTCCGACAGCAGGATGCCGCAGGCGACGGCGACGTTGAGGCTCTCGACGGCGCCCGTGCCCGGAATCTTCACGCGTCGGTCGGCCACGGCGTCGATCCCCTTCGAGATGCCGTGCCCCTCGCTCCCGAGCACGATGACGCTTCTCTTCGGTAGCTTCGCCGCGTAGACCGACTCACCCCGGCCGCTCGACGCCGCGACGACCGTGTAGCCCGCCTTCTTGAGCCTCGCGAGATCCGCCGGCGGGTCGGCGACGTCGCAGGCCGCCACGATCTCCGCGGCCCCTTCCGCGACGCGGACTGCGGCCGGCGAGAGCGGGGGCAGTTCGCCCGCACGGCCGAGGATGGCGGCCGCGCCGAAGTGGGCGGCCGTGCGGAGGATGGAGCCGAGGTTGTGGGGATTCTGCACGCCGTCGAGATAGACGAGCGGCCCGTCGCAGCGGCCTTCTTTGATCGCCGAAAGCAGGTCGGCGAGGTTCCAGCGGCGGATCGCCTTCGCGAGGATCGCGATCCCCTCGTGGTGGAGTGAGCCCGTGAGCCGCTGGAGGTTGTCGGCCCCGACGAGCTGGTAGCCCTTGCGTTCCTTCGCGCACCACGCGAGGAGCGATCCCCACCGCTTCCGCTGCGGCTCCGCCACGTAGACCCGCACGATCTCCTGCGGCCGCCGCGAGAAGATCGCCTCGCACTCCCGCACCCCGTGATACAGCTCCTCCGCCTTCCCCCGATGACGAGGTGGGCGGGCCGCGGGCG
>JBBAVU010000014.1:3764-15155 GCA_040397565.1 Pirellulales bacterium
ACAGCTCCTCCGCCTTCCCCCGATGACGAGGTGGGCGGGCCGCGGGCGCGCCCGCCAAGGGAACACGGGCCGCGGGCGCGCCCGCTGCTGCTGGCCGTTCACGTCCCGGGCTTCGAGTCCGTTTCTTCATGTCGCGAGTCTACTTCCCGTTCGCGAGAGCTCCGCGGTGGCAAGTTGGGTAGCGTGGAGAACGGGAGGGAACCGCCGCACGTGAAGCCGGGAAAGTCGTCCGGGTTCTCGTGAACCTCCGGGATTTCCCGGCCGATCAGACAAGGGTCTGCACGACCGGGATCTGTACCACGGGGAGTCTTCCGTCCCGATGAACGATAGGCAACGCCACACCCACCGACCGCCGACGCTCTGCGCCGTAGCCGTCGTCTGCGCGGTGCTTGCGGCGTCGCCGTCCCGTGGAGGCGACCTCGGCTGGATCTTCAAGGGCGCCGCATCCACCGAGCGGGCCGTTCATCGGAAGCCGCCGGTCGTGGCATGCGATCCCTGCATGGACCGGGTCGTCGACGAGATCGACTGGCTCAACCACTTCCTCGACCTTCACGGCTCGATCGTCGCCAAGCAGCCCGACATCTGGGGCCAGAGCCGGCTCACCCGTCACCGCCAGGAATACGAGGACGAGCTCCGCAAGGAACTCGGCGCCTTCGAGGCCCGGGCCAACGCCGCCATCCGCCGCAGCGACCAGGCCTTTCTCGGCATGGCGATGGCCCTCGAGGCCGCCACCGACCGCCGCCGCGGCCCCGAACTGCTGCCGGCGCTCGGATCGATGATCGCCTCCGGCAACGAGCAGGTCGAGCGGGCCGGGCAGGCCGTGATCGGGCGGACCGGCCCGTTCCAGATGCCGCAGGCCCCGCCGGGCATGCAGTTCGAGGCGGCCCCGATCACGCTCGAGCCCTCGATCCGGCTCGACCAGCTCTCCCGCTACCTCAACCACCTCCACGAGCTGCGGCGGATCAACGAGGGGGACGACATCTCCGACTCGCCGGGCTACTCGCTCAACCTCGTGCGGGTGCCCGTCTCCATCACCCCCGGCAAGCTCACCCACAAGGGGCATGGCGCGGAGATCGAACTCTCCGCGCGGCTCGTGCTCGGCGAAGACCTGCTCCCGACCACGTTTCGCAGCCTCGTCATCAACGATCTCGTGGACGTGATCGCCCCGGCGCTCACCTGGTGCGTCAACGACGACGACTGCGCGCGGTGGGCCGCGACGATCGCACACGCGGCCCGCGCGGAGGACGGCAGCGTCCTCCCGCCGGATGGCGGCGCCGCGATCCGGATGGAGTCCATGGACGGCGTGCCGATGGACGGATTGATCGAGGACGGGCTCGATCTCGCCCTGCGGTCGCTCGCCGCGAGGCTCCCGACGATCACCCCGGCCGCGGCACCGACCGTGAAGTCGCGGCGGGCTCGGATGCCGATCCCCTTCTCGCAGCTCGCCGACGCGGCGGGCGTGCGCGAGATCGGGATCCTCATCCACGACGCGAGGACGGCGCTCGCCAACCACCCGACCGCACGCCCGTGCATCCCGTACGCCGAGGTCCGCAACTACCTGTCGGAAGAGCTCGACGCGGCCTACGACTTCCTCGCGCAATCCCGGCAGCAAGCGATCTGGGCCGAGCTGCCGGAGTGGAACCTCGCCGAGACCGTGCGGAGCCGGCGGGTGCACGAGCTCGCCCGGCTCCGCGAGGGCTACTTCGCGGCGGTCGGCCCCGACGCCTGGCGGACGACGACCGCCGTGCTCGGCTGGGCGATCCTCGTGGAGAGCGGGCTGTTGAGCGAACGGCTCGCCGACGACATCCGGGAGTCGGCCACGGCCCGCGGCTTCGACGCGGGGTGCGGCTCGCGGGGTCCGTTCTACGGCCCCTCCCCTTCGCCCGAGGCCCGCATGGCATTCAACGACTACGTCTGCCGCCGCTGGCCGATCCGCGTGTTCGCCCTCGATCCGGTCGTGCAGGAGCAGAACGTCGAGGACGCCTTCGCAAGGCGACGCGAGCTCCAGATCGCGGCCGCGATGGCGTTCGCGAGCGGCAGGATGGGCGGGCAGGCGCTCATGCGGTTCACCCGCCGCCTCGAGACGGAGATGGCCACGATCTCACTCAATCGCACGGCCATCGGCTTCGCCCACGGCCCCGACACCTTCGGCTGGCGTTTCGAGCCCCGCCTCCAGCCGCCGCCGACGAAGAACACCTTCGCCGCCTTCACCGAGACGCTCTGCGGCGGCCCGTCGGACGATGCCGAGCGGATGCACCGCAGGCTCGAGGCGGGACAGCGGGAATGCACCGCGATCGTCGTGATGCCGGCCTTCGTGCCGTTCGTCGTGTTCGACGTGAAGACGCGGTGGTATTCGCTCGCCCATCCGGCCGACACGAAGCCAAGCACGCGGGAGACGATGCTCTTCTCGCGGTCGCTCAAGGCGATCGAAACGGGTGTGCTCGAATGCCAGCAGAACGCCCACCTCTATCGGCCCTGCGAGCTCGAGCAGCTCATGCAGACCGTCAGGAAGCTCGACCGTCGTCTGCCGACGCAGATGATGCAGTCGCCCATCCCCTTCGAGAACACTTCCGGCGGCTTCGAGCTTTTCAATACCGGCATCACCGACCTCGCGCCCGAGCTCGTGGCCTGGTACGGGGCGCAGGGGGTCGATCCCGCCGGCACGACCTCGCTCTACCTCATCGGCAAGGGCTTCAGCGTGCACGACACGAGCGTCATCGCCGGCGGCAGGAAGGTGCCGATCCAGCTCGTCAGCCGCGAGCTCTTGAAGGCCGACATCCCGCCCGGCGTGAGGACGATCCGACAGGCCTGCCGGAAGGCCGCCACGCCGGAGCTGCTCGCGGCGCCGCTGCCGCCTCCGGTCGGCGCGGGTGAGCCTGCGGCCGAGGAGCTGCCGTACCCCGGGGAGGTCGAAGCATGCCCGCACTGCGGCGAGGCCTGCAACGACCGCGAGGTCGTGGACATCCACCTCGCGACGCCCTATGGCGTGAGCAGCCGGCTGTTCGTGCCGATCGTCCGCGACGCCGGCCAGGCGGCGATCTCGACGCTCGCCTTCGCGGAGGACTACCGGCTCGGCCTCGCCTTCGCCCCGACGAAAGCCTCGGCGGGCCGCGCCGCGACGGCGAGGATCGACGAGTTCTACTCGGCCGACACCGACACGATCCTGATCCGCGTGCCCGACACGTTCATCCCGCCGCCCAAGGCGGAGCTCTCCTGCACGCTCACCGACACGGCGACGGGCACGATCGTCGGCACCTTCGCAGCGGCTTCGCTCCCGTTCGACGCCCGCCGGGGCGGCTACCGGCTCCGCGGCGGCGACCTGCGAAACTTCGTCGGCGACACCTCCCGGCCGGCAACCGACAAGACGCTCCGCGGAGCCGTGAAGCCCTACCTCGACATGCTCCTCGCCCGCGGCAGGCTCGACGACGAGGGGGACGCCGTGTCGCTGCGGCTCACCGCGTCGCTCGTGGCGGAGCAGCAGGAGGTCCCGATCGAGGGCGGCATCGTCGTGGACGCCGTCCGCCGTGGCCGCACCGCGACGATCGAGCCCGATCCGGAGCCCACGGATCCGACGGCTCCCTGATCCCGACGCTGGCCGAAATCCACGCCAACCGCCGACGCGCAGATTGGTGAGAAGCGTCTCCGGGGCACTCGACCGCCCCGGCTGCAAGGAAACGCTTTTTTCGCGGTTGTTTTTGCGATCCGGAAGATTTTTTCCGTTTTGGCATGGGGAGTGCATTTCCCCCTCACCACTCGGGAAGGCCAAAGCGGCCGCCCCGGGTAGGGTCCCCAAGGCCGATCGGTGGCTTTGGGCCCGTTTTGATCGCTGTCCACCCATTTCCTAGTTCGGAGCTGCCAATGCGCTGACCGGGCGCCCTTGCGACGCCCCCATGCCGTCAAACCGGCGGGAAACCGCCGATTCCCCACGATTTTTGCCTGTTCTCGATCCGTCCCTCAGGCCGCCGCCGACCTTGTCGGTGCCGGTCCCGGCGATCTGGGCAGGACGGGAGTCTCACCATTTTGGTGAGACGCTCACCAATTTGTTCGTTCGTTCCATCACCAACCATCCCGGGCTCGGAAACGGTCATTTCCGGCCCATTTTGAAAAAGGAATCAGGTATGTCGCTTCTTCGCTCTGCTGTGGCCGCCATCGTCGCCCTGGCGGTATCCGCCACGGTGGCCCAGGCCACGCCCGTTTCGATCACCGCCTTCAGCAACCCGTTTGGGCAAGTTGCCACGACAAATACCACGATCAGCGGCTCGAACTGGTTTGCGACCGGTTTCAACACCGGAACCAGCCCCGATTTCCTGAGCCTCACGAGCGTGAAGCTTTCGATTGCCAATTCGGGCACCCTGCCCTCCTCGAATCCGATCATCAAGCTCTTCACGGGCCCCGGGATCGATCCCGCGACCGAGATTGCAACGCTCACCGGAAACTCGATCTCGAGCGGTTCGCCAGTGACGGCGACGTTTACGCCGTCGTCGAGCCCGCTTGCACTCTCGCCGAACACGAACTACTGGGTGGTGCTCTCGGCTGTGGCCGGCGACCAGTACGGCTGGTACACCACCGACGAGAACCCCTCCGCCCAAAACGGCTCCGGCTTTTCCTTTGTCTCCGGCAGACGGTCAACCAACGCGGGATCGACTTGGAGCAACAGCGTGACAGCCGGGGTTGCGGCGGTGTCCGTGGAAGTTTTGGCCGTGCCCGAGCCGCCGGCGATCATGCTCGCCGGGCTCGGCGTCGTGGGCGTTGTCGTCGCCGACCGCACCCGCCGCCTGCGTCGGGCTCGTGCGACGACCTCCGGCGACGACACAGCCGAAGATTCGAATCTCGATGGTTGATGGTTGATTGACGAACGAACGACGAAGGCCGCGCCGGCTGACCACCGGCGCGGCTTTTTCATGCGCCGACCGCGTCACGTGGCGACGCGCGAAGTTGCTGGCTCGACGTACTCAGGCATTTTGAAGGCCCGCGATTCGATGTCGTCGACCCGCCGCAGCCGCCTCTCCTGGCCTCGCGGCACGAGGTTGAAGTGCCGGGCGCTCGTGAGCATGTCGATCACTTCCTTGCATGACTTCTCGCGGGTGACCCAGAGCCCCGGCTCGACCTTCCGCAGGTCGAGCGGCACCGAATAGGTCCGCAGCATCTTCAGGCCGTCCTTGACGTACTCCGAGAAGTAGGAGAGGGCCAGCTCCTTGAGGTTGCGGTAGATCGGGTCGCGGAACCGCAGGTAGGCCCCGTTGCTCTTGGAGATCGCGCCCCAGTAACGCCCGCGGCGAAACAGCGCGATGACGTGGTCGTCGTCCCCCTCGGCCGCGCCCATATCCATCAGGAGCGGCGGTCGGCCCGCCATCGCGAGGGCACAGGCCGCCACGAGCGCCCCTTCGATGCAGTGGGCCCGGTTTTCCCGCAGGACGCCCTCGACCGAATAGGCGGTCCAGCCGTCGGGCTCGAAGTTCATCGGGATCCCGATGACGAAATCCTGCACGTCCTCCGGCGTCTTGAGCCTGGCGAGCCGCTCGGCAGACGCCTCGCACAGCCCGAGCTTCAGTCCTCGTGCGATTCGGCGATCCATGACTTCATGGTATGCCGCCCGCGAAAAAACCTTCAAGCCGAATCACGACCGTGTGAACCGCAGGAAATGCGTCGCGCAGCTGATGCAGGGATCGTAGCTGCGGATGAGCCGCTCGCAGGCGAGCGTGGCGGCGGCATCGTCGAGCGGGAGCACGCCCGGCAGCATCGCCACGAGATCCCGCTCGATCTGCGCCTGGTTCTGCGAGGTGGGCGGAATGATCGTCGCCTCGGCGACGAGCCCGTCGTCGCTGAGGCGATACCGATGGTAGAGCAGCCCGCGGGGCGCCTCGGTCGCGTGGCAGCCTTCGTCTGCCCGTGGCGTGAACTCGACCCGAGGCTGCGCGACGTCGGCAGAGGCGGATCGTGCGATCGCGATCGCCTCCTCGAACGCCGCAGCGATCTCGACCGCGCGGGCGACGATGCTCGTGGAAGGGTCGTCGAACGAACGATCCCCCCACGCCGCGTCGAGCGCCTGGTGGGCCCGCTCGGGAAGGGTCTCGCGGCAGAGCGCGAGCCGCGCCACCGGGCCCGTGAGGTAGGGCGTCGCGGCTGGGAGCCTCACCGAGTGGAGTGCCGTGCTGTGCGGCACCTGCCGCTCCTCGAAGTGCGTTGCGAACGCCTCGACCGGGATGTCGAGACCGGCGGAGGAGGCGATGCGGCCCTCGTTCATCGGATACTCGGGGGGGTGCACGAGCGACACGAGCTCGCACTCCCTCCGAAACCCCGGAAACTCGAACCGCGAGACCTCGCCGACGAGGTCGATCGCTGCGGCGAGCCCCCATTCGAGATCGTCCACAAGCCCGCGAATCGCCGCGGCCGAAGGAGCCTTGTAGAACCCGCCGACCGTGACGTTCACCGGGTGGACGGCCCGGCCGCCGATCACCTCGATGATCCGGCCGCCGATTTCCTTGAGCCGCAACCCCCGCTCGAGCAGCCGGGGATGGTCGGCCGCCATCGTGAAGCCGCTCTCGTAGCCGAGGAAGTCGGGGGCATGGAGCAGGTGGACGTGGAGTGCATGGCTCTGGATCCACTCGCCGCAGCAGAGGAGCCGGCGGAGAAGACGGATCTCGGGCGTGACGGTGATCGCGAGCGCCTTCTCGAGCGCGTGGCAGGCGGTCAACTGGTAGGCCACCGGGCAGATGCCGCAGATCCTCGCCACGATGTCGGGCACCTCGTGGATCGCCCGGCCGCGCAGCAGCCGCTCGAAGAACCGCGGCGGCTCGTAGATGTTGAACTCCGCGATCTCGACCCTGCCATCGACCACTTTCACGCGAAGCGCGCCCTCCCCCTCGACGCGGGTGAGCGACTTCACGGTGAGCTTCCGCGACACGCTCACGGGCCCTCCTCCAGCCGGTCACTCTCCACGCGGAAGGCCGGGGCGTAGCCGTTGAACGACCGAACGAGGCGAACGAGATCGCCGCGGGCCGCTCCGCCGCGCTCGTAGAAGCCGGTGAGGCTCACGAGGTTCGGCGATTCGTCCGGACCGTAGCAGCCGAAGCACTCCCGGCCGTGTGCCGGGCAGAGCGCGCCGCAGCCCGCCTGCGTGACCGGGCCGAGGCAGGGGATGCCGCGGGCCACCGCCACGCAGACCGTGCCGCGGGCCTTGCACTCGACGCAGACGGAGTGGCCCGGAACCTTCGGCTTGCGGCCGAGCACGATCGCCGTGACGAGCTCGACGAGCTGCCCAGTGTCGATCGGGCAGCCCCGCAGCTCGAAGTCGACCGGCACGTGATCGGCGATCGCCGTGCTCGTGGCGAGCGTCGAGACATAGGCAGGGGAGGCGTAGACGCTCGCCAGAAAATCATCGATCTTGCCCCAGTTGCGAAGCGCCTGGATGCCGCCGGCGGTCGCACAGGCGCCGATCGTGACGAGAAAACGGCACTGCGAACGGATCTCCCGGATCCGCTGGGCATCCTCGGGCGTCGAGATCGAGCCCTCGACGAGCCCCACGTCCCACGGCCCGTCGACGACCCGGGACCTCGCCTCCAGAAAATGGTCGATCTCAACTCGGTCGGCGATCGCCAAGAGCTTGCCCTGCGCGTCGAGCAGCTGAAGCTGGCAGCCGTCGCACGAGGCGAACTTGAAGACGGCGAGCCTGGGCTTCGGCGGCGGGGCTTGCGACGGCGTCATAGGCGGGGCACCGCGAGGAATCCTGCGATCCGATCGTAGGGAAACACGGGGCCGTCCTTGCAGACGAACTCGGGGCCGAACTGGCAGAGGCCGCAGTGACCGACGGCGCAGGCCATGTTCCGCTCGAGCGACAGGAACACCCGCGCTTCCTCGACACCGCGGGCCACCGCGATCCTCCCGACCGCCGCCATCATCGCGTCGGGACCGCAGCAGAGGATCGTCGCTTTCGCGGGATTGAACGACAGCCGTTCGAGGGCCGTGACGACCGTGCCGATCGCTCCCCGCCAGCCGCGATCGCCGCCGGAATCGCCACCGCCGGAATCATCGACGACGAGCTCGACCTCGATCCCCGCGCTGCGCCACGCGTCGTATTCGCGGGCATAGAGAAGGCCGCCCGGCGTCTTCGCGCCGTGGATCACGACGACCCGGCCGAATCGGCGGCGATCGTGGGCCGCGTCGAGGATCGCCGCCCGCTGCGAGGCGAGGCCGAGGCCGCCGGCGACGAAGATGAGCTCGCCACCGGGCGAAACCTCGTCAACGCTCGCATCGAGCGGCCAGGGCGTGCCGAACGGCCCGCGCACGAGGATGCAGTCATTTTCGTTGAGACGCGACATCGCGGTCGTCACGTTGCCGACCGCCCGCACCGTGTGCGCGAGCGTCGCGGGAAACCTGCGGTTGGAGCTGATCGAGATCGCCGCCTCGCCGATCCCCGGCAGGTGGAGCATGTTGAACTGCCCGGGCGCGAACCGGAAGGCTTCGCGAACCGCCCGATCCTCGAACGCGACCTCGTAGGTTCGCACGCCCGGGATCTCGTCGGTGATCCGCACGATCCTCACGGGGTGCGACCGCCAGGGATCGCGGGCGACGGCGGTCGCGGTGGAAGGAAGGCTGGCCGACGAAGTCATCGCGGCGTCTCCGGCTGCGGCGAGGGTCCCGCGACGCTGCCGTCGGTCGCGCGGATCGCCGCGACCTCCTCCGTGAGGTCGATCCCCACCGGACACCAGGTGATGCAGCGGCCGCAGCCGGTGCAGCCGGAACTGCCGAACTGGTCGATCCATCCGGCGAGCTTGTGGGTGAGCCACTGCCGGTAGCGGGAGGCCGTCGTCGATCGCACGCTGCCGCCGTGGATCCGCGCGTGGTCGAGCGTGAAGCAGCTCGCCCACTGCCGCTCGCGGTCCACCCGGTCGCCGGAGAGGTCGGCCACCTCCGTCACCGAACTGCAGAAGCAGGTCGGGCAGACGAGCGTGCAGTTGGTGCAGGAGAGACACCGCGTGGCGACCTCCTCCCACCGCGGATGCTCGAGGTTGGAAAAAAGCAGGTCGCGGATCCCCTCGGTGTCGAGGCTGCGGGGCCGAGGCTCGCCGGCCACGGACTCGCGGGCGTGCATCCGCGAGGCGAGCTCCTCGGGAACCCGCTTCGCCTGCGCGACGTCGTCGGCGGAGCAGGGGAGGAGCGGCTCGGGAAACGCCCTTGCGAGCAGGTCGGCGCCGGCCGCGGATCCGACCTCGCAGGCGAAGCGTTCGCCATGCTCCGTGAGGGCGAGATCGAACGAGTGCGTCGCCGCGGGCCCGCAGCCCATCGAATGGCAGAAGCACGTGGCGGCCGCGCGGCGGCAGTTCACCGCGACGACGAAGAGCCCGCGGCGCCGGCGGGCGTAGGCGGGATCGACATATCCGCCCTCGAGGAAGACGCGATCCTGGACGCGGAGCGCCTCGAGGTCGCAGCCCCTCGCACCGATGACGGCGATCGGCCGCTCGTCGGCCGGAGCGGCTTCCTCCTGCCGCCAGGAACCGCCCTCCCGCGAGAAGCTCGCGACCGTCTCCCTCGCCGGGAAGAGGAAGTTCTTGAGCGAGTGCGGCCCGACGACGTGGTCGAACCAGCCGGCCTCCGGATCGCTCCGCAGTCGGTAGCGGCCGCCATCCTGCTCGTCCACGACGCCCGCGGGCAGCTGCTCGGCTCGCGCGAGATCCGCGAGCACGACCGCCGCGTCGACCACCTGCGGCCCAACGACGCGGTGCGTCGCGGCCAGAGCATCGATGAGCCGCTGGAAGCCCGCCTTCGGCAGCCAGACCCAGACGCCAGCGGTCGGTCGCTCCAGCGGCAGCTCGTCGGTCGCATGCACGGCTTCGGCTCCGAGAATTCCCGATCGTCCTCTTGCACGGCAATCGTAGCAGGTCGCCCGCGACCGACGTCGTGGAACGAGGCGAGGTAGGATTGGCTGCATGAAGCGGTTGCTCGTCGTGAACGTGGTCGGCCTGACGCCCGAGCTCCTCGCGCATACGCCACGGCTCGCGGCGATCGGCCGTGCGGGCTTCACGGCCCCGCTCGGCACCGTGCTGCCGGCCGTAACCTGCTCGGCACAGGCGACGATGCTCACCGGCCGGCTCCCCCGCGACCACGGAATCGTCGGCAACGGCTGGTACTTCCGCGATCTCGCGGAAGTCTGGCTCTGGCGGCAGTCGAACGCGCTCGTCGGCTGCGAGCAGGAAAAGCTCTGGCACGTCGGCCGCCGCCGATTCGGCGACGGATTCACCGTCGCGAACATGTTCTGGTGGTACGCCATGCACGCCGCGGTCGATTGCACGGCGACGCCACGGCCCGTCTATCCCGCCGACGGCCGGAAGATTCCGAGCCTCTACACCGACCCGCCGGAGCTCAAGAGCGACCTGCAGGGGCGGTTCGGCCGGTTTCCACTCTTCAACTTCTGGGGGCCGACGGCGGACATCCGCTCCTCGCGGTGGATCGCCGACGCCACCCGCCGCGTCATGGAGACCCGCCGGCCGAGCGTCACGCTCTGCTACCTCCCGCACCTCGACTACGACCTGCAGCGGTTCGGCCCCGATTCACCCGAGGCCGCGCGGGCCTGCAGCGAGATCGACGCCGTGGCCGGGGAGCTCGCCGAGTGGGCCGCGAACTCCGGACACATCGTCGCCGTCGTGAGCGAATACGGGATCACGCGGGCGACCGCCGGCGTGGACATCAACAGGGCGCTCAGGCGGGCCGGACTGCTCCGCGTGCAGGAGGTCGATCTCGGCTGGGAACTGCTCGATTGCGGGGCGAGTGACGCCTTCGCCGTCGCCGACCACCAGCTCGCGCACGTGTACGTCAAGAACCCGGCACGGATTTCCGAGGTGCGGGCGATCCTCGAATCGCTCGACGGCGTCGCCGAGGTGCTCGACGGCGACGGCAAGGCCGCGCACGGCCTCGACCACCCGCGGGCGGGAGAGCTCGTCGCGGTGGCCGCCCCGGACCGCTGGTTCACCTACTACTACTGGCTCGACGACGCGAAGATGCCCGACTTCGCCCGCACCGTCGACATCCACCGCAAGCCGGGCTACGACCCCGTCGAGCTCTTCGTCGATCCCGCTCTCGCGTTGCCGAAGCTCCAGATCGCCTGGACGCTCGCGAAGAAGCTGCTCGGCTTCCGCTACCTCATGAAGGTGATCGGCACCGACTCGCGCATCGTCCGCGGGTCGCACGGCCGGCTCCCGGCCCGCGACGGCGAGGGTCCGGTGTTTCTCTGCACGGACACTTCGGTGAAACGCGACCGGCTCGCGATGACCGACGTTCGCGACACGCTCCTCGACATTGTCGCCGGCGGTTGAGCCGGATCACTCGAGGACGGTGCCCGTGAGGAACTCGCCCGACGAGGCCCGCCGGAGGTTCTCGACCGTCACGCGGGCGATC
>JBBAVU010000014.1:15255-27021 GCA_040397565.1 Pirellulales bacterium
GAGGAACTCGCCCGACGAGGCCCGCCGGAGGTTCTCGACCGTCACGCGGGCGATCTCGGCCAAGGCCTCGTGGGTGAGGAAGGCCTGGTGGGCCGTGACGAGCACGTTCGGAAAGACGAGCAGCCGCGACAGCTCGTCGTCCTGAAGGATCTCGCCGGAGAGATCCTCGAAGAAGATGCCCTCCTCCTCCTCGTAGACGTCGATCGCGAGCCCGCCGACGTGGCCCCGCTTGAGGGCGTCGATCACGGCCGACGTGTCGACGAGCTTGCCGCGGCTCGTGTTCACGATCATGGCGCCGGGCTTGAGGAGGGCGAGCGAGGCGGCGTCGATCAGGTGGTGCGTCTCGGGGGTGAGCGGCAGGTGGAGCGAGAGGACGTCGCTCGCCGCGAGCACTCCCTCGAACTCGAGGTAGTCGATGCCGCGGTCGGCGGCCCAGTCGGTCTGCGGGAAGGGGTCGTAGGCCACGACCCGCATCCCGAACCCACGGAAGATCTCCGCCGCGATCCTGCCGATCCTGCCCGTGCCGACGATGCCGCAGGTCTTGCCGTGGAGGTCGTGGCCGACGAGGCCGTTGAGCGAGAAATTCTGCTCCCGCACCCGGTTGTAGGCCCGGTGAATCTTGCGGTTGAGCGTGAGCACGAGCGCCACGGCGTGCTCCGCCACCGCGTGGGGCGAGTAGGCCGGCACGCGCGTCACCGCGATCGCGAGCTCCTTCGCCGCCGCGAGATCGACGTTGTTGAACCCCGCGCACCGCATCGCCAGATGCCGCACGCCGAGGTCGTGGAGCACCCGGAGGCAGCCGCGGTCGAACCGGTCGTTCACGAACCCGCAGACGGCCGTCGCCCCCGCGGCGCTCGCCGCCGTCTCCCGCGTGCAGCGAAACTCGTGGAACGCGAACCGCACGGCGTCGCCGTCCCCCGGGGAACCGCGTTCGCTCGCCGCGAGCATGTACTGTCGGTCGTAGGGCTTCGTGTCGTAGAAGGCGACGGCGGGCATGGGACGGGCGGCTTTGGATGGGGTGGCGGCGTGCGGGGTAGTATTGCGTCTCCGCCCGCAGCCGGGAAACGGCCCACTCTCGGAAAGTGTCGACCCGATGGATTCGCCGATGCCCGAACTCGTCGAACTCGCCCGCGGCCTCCCGCCGCTGAAGACCGCGGTCGCACATCCCTGCGACGCCGCGTCGCTCGCCGCGGCGATCGAGGCGCGAAAGGCGGGGCTGATCGAGCCGGTGCTCGTCGGCCCCGAGCATCGCATCCGGGTGATCGCCGACCGGGAGAAGCTCGAGTTGGCCGGCATCGCGATCGAGCACGCGGCCCACAGCCACGCCGCCGCTGCGAGGGCCGTGGCGCTCGCCCGCGGAGGCGACTTCGGCGCGATCATGAAGGGGAGCCTCCACACCGACGAGCTCATGGCCGAGGTCCTCGACCGCGACTCCGGCCTGCGGACGGGCCGCCGCATGAGCCACGTCTACGTGATGCGGGTTCCGGGACACCCGCGGCTGCTCTTGGTCACCGACGCCGCGATCAACATCCGCCCCACGCTCGACGAGAAGGCCGACATCGTCCGC
This sequence comes from Pirellulales bacterium, assembly GCA_040397565.1. Classification (GTDB taxonomy): domain Bacteria; phylum Planctomycetota; class Planctomycetia; order Pirellulales; family UBA1268; genus UBA4655. The sequence goes on from JBBAVU010000014.1 coordinate 16,823, forward strand.
AACGCGATCGAGCTCGCCGAGGCCCTCGGCATCGCCCGCCCACACGTGGCGATCCTCTCGGCCGTCGAGACCGTGACGTCGAAGCTGCAGTCCACCATCGACGCGGCGGCGCTGTGCAAGATGGCCGATCGCGGCCAGATCACCGGCGGCGTGCTCGACGGGCCGCTCGCCTTCGACAACGCCGTCTCGCTCTCGGCCGCCGAGGTGAAGGGGATCGCATCGCCCGTTGCGGGCCGGGCCGACGTGCTCGTGGTTCCCGACCTCGAGGCGGGCAACATCCTCGCGAAGCAGCTCGAGTATTTCGCCGGGGCCGAGGCGGCAGGGATCGTCGTCGGGGCGAGGATCCCGATCATCCTCACGAGCCGCTCCGACTCCGTCGCCACGAGGGTGCGGTCGTGTGCGGTCGCCGTCCTCCACGCGAAAGCCCAGCAGGAGCGAGCCCGATGGCCGAAGGACGCCCCGCGGTTCTCGTGATCAACGCCGGCTCGTCGAGCCTTCGGGCCGCCGTCTTTGGCGCTACCGGCGGCCGGATGGAGGCGACTGCGCGGCCGCCGCTCGCCAGGGTCCATTTCGAGGAGCGGGCGACGCAGCCAATTCTCGGGCGGGCTCTCGACGAGCTCCGCTCGGTCGCGGAAGGTTTCGAGATCGTGGCCGTCGCCCACCGCGTCGTCCACGGCGGGCCGGACCGTGCGGAGCCCGCCGTGATCGATGCCGGCGTGCTCGCGGAGCTCGAGTCGCTCGTGCCGCTCGCGCCGCTCCACCAGCCGCACAACCTCGCCGGCATCCGCGCAGCGATCGCCTGCCTTCCGAGGGCCGTGCAGGTGGCGTGTTTCGACACCGCCTTCCACCGCACCTGCCCGGCCAAGGCCCAGCGGTTCGCGATTCCAACGCGGCTGCACGATCGCGGCATCCGACGCTACGGCTTCCACGGCCTCTCCTACGAGTCGATTCGCTCGCAACTGCCCGGCGTCGTCGGCGTCATGCCGAGGCGGGTGATCGCCGCGCACCTCGGCGCGGGGGCGAGCCTCTGCGGCCTGCTCGACGGCCGCAGCATCGCGACGACGATGGGCTTCACGCCGCTCGACGGGCTCGTCATGGCGACCCGCTGCGGCAGCCTCGACCCCGGCGTTGTGATCCACCTCGTGGCGGAGGGGATGGACGCCGCGACGCTCACGAGGCTCCTCTACCACGAATCGGGACTGCTCGGCGTCTCGGGCTCGACCGGCGACATGCGGACGCTGCTTGCGAGCGACGATCCACGGGCCCGCGAGGCGGTCGATCTCTTCTGCCACCGCGCGATCCGCGAGATCGGCTCGATGGCCGCGGCCCTCGGCGGGGTCGATGCGATCGTCTTCACGGCGGGCATCGGCGAACGCGCGCCGGCGGTGCGGCGGCAAATCGCCGCGGAACTCGGCTGGCTCGGGCTCGCGCTCGATGGCGACGCCAACGCCGCGGCCACCGGCGGCGCACCCGCGAGGATCAGCACGGCGGCGAGCTCCGTCTCGGCCTGGGTGATCCCGACGCAGGAGGAGCGGACGATGCTCGGGCACGCCCTCGACGTGCTCGCCCGGTCGGCGGCGTGATAGGCTGCCTGCCCCACGACCGTCCCGGAAGCCATCCCGATGCAGCGAGAGCCGACCCGCGGAGAGAGCAGCTTGCGAAACCCGTCGGCGGCCGGCGGAGTGCTCGTCATCCTCGGCGCCTCCGGCGACCTGACGAAGCGGCTGCTCGTGCCGGCCCTCTACAACCTCGCCTGCGACGGGCTGCTCGCCGACGACTTCGCCGTCGTCGGCATGGCCCGCCGGCCGCTCTCGACGGAGGACTTCCGCCGGCAGCAGCGGGAGGACATCGCCCGGTTCAAGACCCGCTCCACCCTCGACGAGGACCGCTGGCGGTGGCTCGAATCGCGGCTGCATTACACGTCGGGGTCGTTCGATGATCCCGAGGCATTCGTGCGGCTGAAGTCCGTCGTCGACGAGGTTGGGAGGGCCTCGGGGGTGGCCGGCAACATCGTGCTCTACCTCGCGATCTCGCCCGATCTCTTCGACGTCGTGAACCGGCGGCTCGCGGAGGCGGGATTCGCACGACAGGACGGCATGACGCGGATCATCGTCGAGAAGCCCTTCGGCAAGGACCTCGCGTCGGCGGAGTCGCTCAACGCCGCGCTGCTCGGCACCTGGCGGGAGGACGAGATCTATCGCATCGACCACTACCTCGGCAAGGAGACGGTGCAGAACCTGCTCGCCTTCCGGACGAGCAACGGGATGTTCTCGCCGCTCTGGAACGGCGACTGCATCGACCACATCCAGATCTCCGCGCTCGAGACCGTCGGCGTCGAGACCCGCGGCGGCTACTACGACAAGACCGGCGTCGTCCGCGACATGATCCAGAATCACCTCATGCAGCTGCTCGCCTATGTCTGCATGGATCCGCCCGCGTCGCTCGATCCCGATGCGGTCCGCGACGCGAAGTCGCGGCTCCTCGAGGCGGTGCGGATCCCGGGCCGCGACGACGTGGCGAGAAACTGCGTGCGGGGGCAGTACGCCGCGGGACGATCGGCCGACGGCTCACCGGCGCCTGCCTACCGCGACGAGCCGAACGTCGATCCGGCGAGCGATACCGAGACCTTCGCGGCGGTCAAGCTCCACGTCGACAACGACCGCTGGAAGGGGATGCCCGTCTACATCCGCTCGGGCAAGGGGCTCTGGAAGCGGGGCACCGAGATCGTGGTGCAGTTCAAGGAAGCCCCCGGCGACCACGAGCCGAACCTGCTCGTCTTCCACATCCAGCCCTTTCAGGCGATCGAGATCCGTCTCCAGGCGAAGCGACCCGGCCCGGAGTTCGCCCTGCAGTCGGCCGGGATGCAGTTCGACTACGCGGAGACCTTCGAGGCGCAGCGGGGCACCGGCTACGAGGTGCTCCTGCTCACCGCGCTGCGGGGCGACCCGACGCTCTTCTCGCGGACCGACTTCGTGGAGGGATCGTGGCGGATCGTGCAGCCGGTGCTGGACGCCTGGAAACGTGAAACCGCCGCGGGCTTTCCCGACTACGACCGCGGCTCCTGGGGGCCGAAGGCCGCGGCGGAGCTGCTCGCGAGGGACGGGCGGCGATGGCACGAGATGCTTGATCGCGACGTGCTCTCCCGCAGCCGGTTCTTCGCTTCCGCGCCGGCCGTGCTATTGAGCAACCTCGTGCTCGCGTTCGAGCCGCGGTCCGTCGCGGCAGGGGAGGTCGTCGTCGAAGAAGGGGAGCGGTCGAGCGACGTTTACTTCGTCTGCCGCGGGAGCCTCGAGGCCGTCGCCGACGACGGCACGCGGCTCGGCACGATCGGGGAAGGGGAGTTCTTCGGCGAGATCGCGGCGCTGACGGGAAGCCCGCGGACGGCGACGGTCCGGGCGACGACGGGCTGCGACCTGCTGTTTCTCGCGAGCGCGTCGTTCCGGCGAATCCTCCACGACTTTCCGGAGGCGGAGGCCGAGTTTCGGCGGATCGCTGCGGAGCGTGGCCGGGCGGGGTGAGCCAACCTGGCTGCGGAACGCGGCGACCCGCGGCGGCGACTTCGTGGGGAAGGTATCATCTCGGGCTCGCAGAAGCATTTACAGGGAGCCGGCTCGGACCGGACGGCGATGCGGGTCGAACTCTTGCCGTCGAGCTTCACGAGCGACCGGAGGGCCGGCTCGGCGCAGTTCCTCTCGAGCTACGTCGTCGGCGATTCGATCGCGATCGACGCCGGTTCGATCGGCCTTTTGGACGACGTCGAACGCCAGAGGCGGATCCGGCACGTGTTCCTGACGCACGGACATCTCGACCACGTCGCGAGCCTCCCGCTCCTGCTCGAGAACGTGTTCGAGCCGGGGCGTCCGGGCGTGGAGGTGATCGCGGAGACCACGGTGCTCGAGCAGGTCAGACGCGACCTTTTCAATGGGAACATCTGGCCGGATTTCTTCGAGCTATCGACCAGCGACGGTGAGTTCGCTCGGGCCACGCCGATCGAACGGCTCGAGACGGTCGAGCGGGCCGGCTGCCGCGTGACGTCCGTGCCCGTCTCTCATTCCTGCCCGACGAACGGATTCGTGGTGGACGACGGCTCGGTCTGCGTGGCCTTCGCCGCCGACACGGGTCCGACCGATCTGCTATGGCGGCATCTCGCGGAGCAAGACCGGCTGCGGGCTGTTTTTCTCGAATGCAGCTTTCCAGCTTCGCTCGCGGACCTCGCTGCCCGATGCGGCCATCTCTCCACGAAGACCTTCGCCCACGAGCGGGCCCGCCTGCCGGCCGAGGTCCGCACGATCGTCGTGCACCGCAAGCCGGCCCACGCCGAACGGATCGCGGCGGAACTCGCCGGCCTCGGCCTGCCCAACGTCGAACTCGTCGAGCCGGGCCTCACCTACGACTTCTAGGCTGCGCGGCGACGCGTCGATGGGTGATGGGACGGATCCTGCGTCAGGCGATCGACGCGGTCGAGTGCGGCCTGAACCACCTTCCGGTAGCACCGCCTGGAGTCGCCCGGATAGTCGGCGATCGTTCCGAGCACCACTGTCCGTCGCGGAGCGGCGGCGAACGAGTCGAGCGTGGAGAAACTCGCCGCGCATGACCACGCCGGCGCCTTGGCCGTGTCGCAGATGAACGTGGGCCCGTCCGGCACCACGACGATGCTGCAGCGGCCAAAGATCGGCTCGAAGCTGGCAACACCGCCGACGATCTCCGGCCAAGTGACGCCGAGGCGGTGCGCCGTGGCAGCCGCGTCGCCCCCGAACGTCACGACGGGACGGCCGTGCCCGCGAGGGCAAGACGCAATTCCGGATCGTCCGCGTTGCACACGACGAAGCCGTCGGGCGGCACCCTCCGCGTTAGGACGGCCATCTCGCGGGCCGCCGCAGCGGCGCCGCGGAAGGCGACGTAGTGGTCGAGACCTGCGATCGTGAGCACCGCGACCGTCGGCCGCGCGGCATCCGATATCCGCTCGAGCGTGCCGAGCGGGTACTCGCTCGCCTCGAGCACGACGGCCGACGTCGCCGGGCCGCACTCGTCGAAGACCCGGAACACGTCCTCGGCTCGGTTCGAGAACGCGTTCGTCGTGACCCGGGAGGGTCCACCGAGGATGTGCGAGAGCAAAGCGACCGTCGTCGTCTTGCCGGCGCTCCCCGTGACGGCGACCACGGGAACGTCTCCGAGACTGGCCCGCACGGCTGCGGCGTGCCGGGCGCGGCGGGCGAACCGCTGATCGCGGAGCCACTGCCGCACACCTGAAACGATGGATCGCATGGATTGGTTCCTCTCGCTAGGCGGCAGCAGCGGCCCCGAGTATCCCGGGGGCCCTCGCGGCGGTCGGGCTCGCCACCACGAGCAGGTCGTCGGCTGAAACCGCCGCGTGGGCACGTCGGATCGCCGTGTCGTGATCGGGCACGATCTCGATCGCATGCTCCGGCACGCCTGCTTCGCGGAGACCGGCCGCGAGCAGACCCGCGGCCTCTCCCCGCGGCCTGCCGCGGCGGTCTTCCCAGTCGCAGCAGACGTAACTGTCAAACGCCCCGGCATAGGCACCGCCAACCGACCGCAGGACATCCTCCGGGCGATTGCCCACCGAACAGACGACGAGTTTCTTGCGGCCGGACACGTCGAACTCCCGCGCGAACCCGGCGATCGCCCTCCCGGCCGCCACCCCGCCGGCCTTCGTCGCCATGAGCGTGTAGGGCATGCCACGGTAGAGGTTCATCCGGCCGGGGTTGTCGGAGTCGTCCGAGCGGAAGGCCATGAGCACCTCGCGGATCGTCGCGGCGGCAGCGTGCCCCCGAGGCCGCCTGGCCTTGCGTGCGACCATCGATTTGACCTGCGCGAGCTGATCGCGGGTGTGAATGCCGTCGATGCCCAGGTGATCGTCGAGGACGTTGAGGACGGCACCGACGTCGCAGCCGTGGAACGGCATGCCGTCGAGAAGGATTCCACCGCGGGCCATCTCGAGCACGGCGGCATCGACACGACGATCGGCCGTGACCAGCGCCGCCCACCGCGGGCCGGAGCTGTCGCCCAGTCGCAGCGGTCGGCCGTCGACGTAGCAGCCCGTCGTCGTCGTGAGACCCACGGTCTTCCCGGCGGCGGCCAGGATCGCCGCCGTCATCCGGCATGTCGTCGTCTTGCCGACGCTGCCGGTGACGAACACGGCTGGCACCCGCAACCGTTGCTGGACGGGCACAGGCCGAACGCCGGCTTGCCTCCCGCGCCGCGAGAGCGTTACCGTGCCGGCAACATCTCACTTTCTCCATGTATCCCCAGTTCCGCCGGCAGGGCCGGCCGGCATCCCGTGGCGATCGTCATCCGCAGCCTCGAGTCCAGCGACGCGGCCGACTCCTTCGACGTGTCGGCCGCGGTGACGTTCGACGGACTGGAACGAAGGATCACGTTCTCGCGATTCGGCGACGATCCCGCCCTTCGCGACCGCACCGATACGTTCGATGCCTTCGCCGTCGCGCTGCTCCTGCCGGCGATGCTGCGTGGCGAGCCGCTCGTCGTCGAGGGATCGGTCGACGAGACGCTTCTCGACTCGCTCCGAGGGCCGGTGCAGGACACGCTTCGGCTGCTCGACCCCGGCTGGCGGCGGGTGCCCGTCGAGGCCGAAGGCCGACGGGCCCGACCGCGGCCGGGGCCATACCTCGGAGCCGCCGCGGGCATGAGCGGCGGCATCGACAGCATGCACCTGGCGAGGCACAGGCTGCTCGCCGCCGACGTGCCCGATCCGCTGCGGCTGCGGGTGTTCGTGCATCATCATGTCGGTGCCCACGGGGAGGATGACCGCGTCTTCGTGGAACAGGTGACGCACGCCCGCCGGGTGGCGGCACGCCTCGGCCTGCCGATCGTCGGCGCCCGCTGCACGCTCTCGGCCGCCTACCGCGGCATGCCGTTCATCCACTGCCACACGCTGCGAAACACGGCCGCGTCGATGACGCTCGACCACCTCTTCGATGCCTTTCACTACGCGTCGAGCGAGGAGGCGGGCCGCTCTCCCCGCCGTGGCAGGTTCAGCGGCATCTCCACGCTCGACCCGCAACTGCTGCCCCTGTTCGACACGCCGCACGTCCGCTGGAGGTCGTTCGGTGGCGCGGCGACGAGGCTTCAAAAGACGACCGAGGTGATCGCGGACGACCGGCTCTGCGGCGATCTGCTCGTCTGCATCCGTGGCTTCCGCACCGACCGCAAGGCGGTCAACTGCGGCCGCTGCTACAAGTGCGCGCGGCTGCTGCTTCACGCAGAGGCCGTCGGCCGTCTCGACGCGGTCGCGCCGACCATCGACATGGACGCCTGGCGGGCCGGCCGAAGCCATTCGATCGGACGGCTTCTGTGGCTGGCGATCGGACCGCGGCGCACGGCCAACGAGGCCGATCTCGTCGCGTTTCTCGACGCCCGGGGGTTTCCGTTTCCGTGGTGGGCGAGGCCGGCCGTGGCCGCCGCGCGGCTCGTCCGTGGCCGCCCACACAGCCTGGCCGATGTCTGACCGCTCGGCCGGTCACGCCGCCGCTGCGCTCCCCCGCCAGGCGGCGGCCAGCCTGCGACGATAAGCGTCTTTCGAGTGGCGGTAGCGGCAGACCGTCGCCGCGAACGACTCCGGCCGCGCGAAGATCATGTCCGTGTCCGGAACGCACTCCTTCGGCCGGTCGAGCGTGGAGAAGTAATCCTCGAATTTGAACGGCCCGCCCGTCTTGGCGTCGGTCGATGCGACCCACACGTTCGGCACACCGAGGGCGTCGGCGACGACGAGGCCGTGCAGCGACTGGCTCACGACGACGTCGCAGGACGCGATGTCGCGGACGACCTCCCACGGGTCGCCGGCGGGATCGACGAGATGAATCCCGCGGGTGTTTCTTGCCCGCCACTCGTCGATCGAACGGACGTGGGGCACGAGTCCGACCGAGTGCCGCTTCTCTACCCGACCGATGAACGCATCGACGAGGACGAGGGGGTCGCCGACGAGTACGTCGTCCGCATGGTCGAATGCGGCCCGCGAGAGCTCGCCGCGCACCGCGACGAGGGCCGCGGGCAGCGGCGGGGGCCGCCGCGGACGCGTGAGGAACCCCGAGCCGCAGACGATCGACCACGCATTAGCCATCTCGAGGATGCTGCCCACGCCGAGGATGTGGAGTTGCCGGCGGTCGGCGGCGAACCGCATGCCACGACCGGAGATCTTCTCGAAGTAGGACGGATTGATGTCGTCGCCGAAGTTGGGCCGGCCGACGTGCCACCAGAGCGGCACACGGTCGCCACCGCGATACCGCCAGTGCACGAAACGGCGAAGCTTTTCCACACGGCGGAGCACATCCATGGCACGGCGGGAACGCGGCACGCGTTCTCGGGGTTCGCGGGTCAAAATGGGGCCGGGGAGAGTAGCAGAGGCATCGCTGGCGTGCGATGCCGATCCTTACGGCCAAGACCGCACCAATGGTCGGTGGAGATCCGTGGTGGCGACTGGCCCGGCGGGGATGGCCGAAAGCCGTCAAGCGGTCTCGCCGCAGGCGGTGAGCACGAGCGATCGCGGCCCGCCGTGATCGCGATGCTCGCAGAGGTAGATCCCCTGCCAGGTGCCCAGGAGCAGCCGGCCGTCGCCGATCGGCACGGTGACCGACGAGCCGAGGAGCGACGCCTTCACGTGGGCCGGCATGTCGTCGGGGCCTTCCATCGTGTGCACGTAGGGAAAGTCCTCCCGGGCGATCGCGTTGAACGCCATCTCGAGGTCGCGGGGCACGTCGGGGTCGGCATTCTCGTTGATCGAGAGGCTCGCCGACGTGTGCCGGATGAAAACGTGGAGCAGGCCCGCCGTGAAGCGGGGCATGCCGCGCAGCGCTCCCTCGACCTCGGCGGTGACGAGGTGAAACCCGCGGCGACGCGGCGCGAGCCGCAGTTCGGTCTGGTACCAGGCCATGGCGGACAAGAGGATACCGCGCAGGAGCGGTGGTTCACGGTGCGGAAAGCCACCATGTGGCTCCGCCGTGGATGGCCGCATCTATCTGTAGAGCGGCAGTTCGGCGATGCGGCGGTCGATCTCGCCGAGCAGCCGTCTGGTCTCCGCGCCGCTCAGACCTCCGTAGTCGGCCTGGAGCTGATCGCGGGTGATGCCCTCCGGCAGATCGCGGAGCGACGGCAACAGGTCGGACGCCTCCACACCCCGCCGAATCCGCGCTTGCATCGTGTGGGCCGCCGGCGAGTTGCGGGTGGCCGCGACCGCCAGACGGATGCCGGCGGAGTTGGCCGCCATGTCCACGAACGAGAAGCCCGAACCACCCGGCGTCGAGTCCATCGCCTCCTTCGAGAGCCCCACGGCAAGCGACCGCGACTCGTCGGAGAGCGAGGCGAGCGCCGCACTCACCCAGAAATGCTGCGAGAGATCGCCGCGACCGCCGAGCAGGATCCGCCGCCGCAGCGCGAGCCGGGCTTCGGGCGGCCCGAGGTCGAGATCGCGGCCGCCGACCCGGGCCACGTTGTCGTCGCCGAGGATCTTTCCCAGGGCGAGGATCGCGGCCCGATTGGGAAGCACGGCGTCGGTGCCGTGCGAGTTGTCTTCGGCATACGCAAACGCGATCTCGAGCAGCCGCAGGAAGCCCGCGTCACCGTCGGGAACGTCGGCGGCCGCGTCGAGCACGTGCCTCGCCGTGCCCTGCCAGGCCGCGTACAGGTCGTTGCAGACGCCGGTCGATGCAGCCCAGACGGAAAGGCCGCCGGTGAGGATCGCGAGACCGCCCAGGGCCGCCCAGTTGCGGCGAAGCGACAGGCCCACGAGCCCGCCCAGAAACGCGACGAGCAGGATGAACACCGACTGCGGCCAGATCGGCAGCGCCCCGAAGTTGATCCACTTGGCGACGATCGCGAGCAGGGGGGCGACGGCCAGGACCGCAGCCGCCGCGGCCCGCGACTTCCAGCCCGAAAGGGCGATCGCCAGCAGCACGCCGATCAGGCCGACACCCACGCCGCGGAGCAGCGCCGTGGCCACGAACCTCGCCCGTGGCTCGGCAATCCCAGCCAGCCGCTGGACGAGCCGCACCGTCCACTCCGGCGCGCCCAATGGCCGCGGGTCGGGAAGCGTGCAGAGCATCACGAGCCAGGCCACGAGCGCGATGCCCGCGATCCGCACCGGCAGCGGCTGCTTCGCGAACCACTGGCCGAATCCGGCGGCTGCGGTCATGGGCACCGGTCTCCAGCAAGCGGCGTGGCCT
>JBBAVU010000015.1:0-13059 GCA_040397565.1 Pirellulales bacterium
CGTTTGACGGACCCCAAAAGCCGCACACCCGGGCGAGGATAGCAAGCCCGTGTTACCGCGGCTTCGCCACGGCAGCGTCGTCGGAGCCGGCGGTGGCAGGTTCGCCGGCGATCGTCGGGACCTTCGCGCGGCCCGCGGGGCCGACTGACGCGGCGGGGGCGACGGGCGTCGGACCGCGGTCAGCCGTGAGCGTCGCGTCGGTGACGGTCGCCTGGACGGTCACCGACGGAACGGCCCCGTCGCCGAGGTCGGTGATCACCCGCAGGGGCAGCTCGATTCGGCCCGAGCCTTTCACCGGGCGGAACGTGATCGGCAGGATCTGCACCGCCGCGACGTTCGGCTTCACCTCGCAGGTGAAGGCCGGATCGGAGCAGTTCATGCCGACGATCTTGAAGGGGCGGTTGGCGCGGACGACGAGGTTCTTCGTGGTCGAACCGCCGACCTCGACGTCGCCGAAGCTCACCAGTTGCGGGCTCACGGTCACCTCGGCGACGACGCGGCCCTCGACGTCCATCGGGATCTGCGTCGCCCTGGGGTCGTCGGTGACGAGGATCAGTTGTCCCTTGACGTAGCCCGCCGGGGTTTCCGGCTTGAGCCGGAGATTGAGGTCGTAGACGGTCTGCGACGTGGTCCGCAGCGGCTTCGAGAGCACCACCTCGAACATCGAGTTGGCGCTGCGGACGTCCTTGATGTTCCATTCGGAACCGCCGACGTGCGTCACGCGGACGCTCCGCTCGACGCCCTTCCCGAGATCGACGTTTCCGAGATCGACGAAGGGCGGCTCGAAGGTGACGTCACTGCGGATGTTGCCCGCCACCCGCAGCTGGACCTCCGCGTGAAAGGGCTTGTCGAAGGTCACGGTGAGGGTCGCGCCGTGCTGCCCGAGGAACGTCCGCGTGTTGAACTTGGCGACGATTTCCGCCGTCTCATGGGTCTTGAGATCCCGCTTCGTCACTTCCGGGCTCGTGCATCCGCAGCTGCTGCGGATGCCCGAGACGTGGAGATCCTCCTTGTAGAGGTTGCGGAAGACGAAGCGATGCTCCGTCTTGGAGCCACGGGCGACGGTCCCGAAATTGTGGCTCGTCTCGGAGAACATCTTCGTCGCCCACTCCTGCGCGGCGACCTGCGGCATGGCCACGGGCGACGCCGTCGCAGCGAGCGACGCTGCCACGGACAACAGGAGAAGCAGACCGCGATGGAGCGCGTGCATCATGCACCTGGCCGAGCGGATGTGAGGCGATCCTAGGCGCCGCCGCGCGGCAGCGTCAAGGAACGGTTGCGAAACGAAACGCCTTTCCACCTACTATGCCTCACGTTCGGGCCGCGTGCGGAAGGGGTGTCCGACCGGTGCGATCCAGCTGTGTTTTCGGCGTTTTGGGGAAAAACGAGGAAAAGGATTCGAGCCAGCCGATGAAGTCCCGTAGAATGCGACGGTCCGGCAAGCCTTGCGGCCAGCCGGGGTGGTTCATCGTCACTCAAGAAGGGGGCGTACCGGTATCGACCGGATGGCCAGAGGTTCAGATTGCGTGTCGTGGTTGGTCGGCTGGCCACGTTAAAAGTCGACCAAGCTTCAATTGCCGAAGCTCAGTTTGCTCTGGCTGCTTAATTAAGCCGCCCCGTGCGATGGCCCCAGTCGGAAGGGCCTCCCAAACGGTCGCCAAATCCGACTCGCCCCGTTTCACCGCCTGGCACGGACGGGGTTAAAAAAGTTCCGGGCTGGTCAGCATGGCACCCTGCCGGCCGGGGGCCCGCTGACGAGATCCAAATCGACCGGATACACACGTAGACGTCTGTTCCGAAACATCACGGGACGCGGGTTCGACTCCCGCCGCCTCCACTCTCGATAAGACAGCACTCGGGGCCGCCGCGGGCACTGCGGCGGCTCCAGGAACGCGGCTACTGGAACGGCCGCCTCGGAGTCCGCGGGGCAGCGGGTTCTCCGGGCTCCTCAGCGTTGCCATCATCGGCCGGATTTTTGCCGGCCGCGTCTTCATCGGCCGCATCCGGCTGCTGGATGGCCTTCGCGGCCTCTCCGTCGGGGCCGTCGGCCGCAAGCTGGCCGGCCAGCGCGTCGTCCTTCTTCGCGCCGAGGACCGCCTCCTCCTGCTGTTGCTTCTCGCGCCACGGCTTCTCCGCCTTGTAACTTTCGAGTTCCTGCTGGAGCTGGGCCTTGATCTCCGGCACGTCCGAACCGGCCTCGACCGCCTTCGTGCTGTAGGTTCTGGCCTGTTCAAAGTCGCCCGACTCCGCATGGGCCGCCGCGAGCGTGCTGATGATGTGCGCCTCCTTCCACTCCGTGAGCTCGCACGCCCTCTTCGCCAGTTCGATCGCCCTTCGGCCGTCGCGGACGGCGTCCTCCGGCGAGGTCGAAAGCAGCCAGGCGAGGTTGTTGAGGACCGCCGTGTTGTCGGGCTCCGCCTCGTGGGCCTTCTCGAGGTCGGCGAGCGCCGCGGTGTGCTCGCCGATCGCGATCTCGGCGTCGCTGCGGCCCCGCCGGCTCAGGAACTGTTTCTCGTCGATCTCCAGCGCCCGCGTGAACCGGCGTATCGCCTCCCGCGGCTGCTTGGCCGCGAGGTAGAGCATGCCGAGCTGGCCGACGAGGAGGGCGTCTTCCGTGTTCGCGGCCACGAGCCGCCGGAAGTCACGGATGGCCGAGGGATAATCCCCCTTGTCGGCCGCGATGAGGCCCCGTAGCTCGAGCGCGGGCTGGTGGTCGGGATGATCCTCGAGCACGAGCCGCAGATCCTCCATCGCCCCGTCGGTGTCGCCGGACTGCTGCTTGATTCGCGCGCGAAGCACGAGCGGCACCGCGTCGTCTGGATCGATCGCGATCGCCCTCTGGAGCGTCTCGATCGCGGCCTCCTGGTCGCCCTTCATCGCGAGCACCCTCGCCCGCTGCAGCAGCGGACCGGAGAGATCCGGGTCGATCTCGATCGCACGGTCGAAAGACTCGAGCGACTCTTCGAGCTTGTCGGACATCATGAGCGCGATGCCGCGGGCCTCGTGCAACGAGGCGTCGTCGCCGTCCTCGTCGATGGCCACGTCGATGTCCTCGAGCGCCCCGTCGTAGTCCTCCTCGAGCAGCCGGAAGAGGCCGCGGGTGCGACGGACTTCGACGTTCCGAGGCGCCAGCTCCACCGCCTTGTCGAAATCGGCCCTTTTCTCCTCGTCCGACTCGGCGAGTCCGCCGCGGACGACGTGGGCCCTGGCCTGCTCAAGCCGGTCCTCGCCGATGAGTTCGAGCGCCTTGTTCGCCGCCGCGCGGGCACGTTCGCGATTGCCGGTGGGCAGCGCCTCGAGCCTCGCGAGCATCAGCTGGGCCGAACCGATTTCGGAATTGATGGCGATGGCCGCATTGAGGTCGCGCAGCGCCGCCGACCGCATCCTCATCTTCTGGGCACCCGGCTGGCTTCCCTCGAAGATCTCCTCCACGAGCAACCCGGCGCGGGTCACGAGCGTGTCGGCCTCGAGATCGTCGGCGAACTTCCTCTGGTCCTCGGAGAGCCCCTTCCGCTTCGCCTTCTGGCAGAGTTCGATGACCTTGCCCAGGTCGTCGTAGTCATTCGCCGAGAGCTTGCGGTCGATCGCGTCGTCGAGATCACCCTGGCCAGGATCAACCTGCCCGGGATCGACGGTCGCCGGCGTGGCATTCCCGGCCGGCGGCTGTGCTGCATCATCGGCCCACGCGGCCGACGCGAAAGCCGCAGCCGCGACCGCCAAACAGATGCGTCGCCACGCCAAGCCATGCAGGGGATCGGCGTGGAGGGAATGTCGCATCGGTCTCTGGCTCCGTGAACGACCGGACCGCTGCCGGCGGTCGGTTGCCGGCAGCCACGTCAATAGTATGGGCGAGCCCGAGGCCGGGACACCAGTCGGAATTGGGGCGAGAAAGACGGATTTCCAGTGACCGACTCGCTCCCGGCGGACTCGCTTCCGGCCGTCGAGGGCCGTTTGCGGCCGACGACTCACAGCGGCGCCGGCAGGTCCCGCCTGGCAAACGCGAGGCCGCCGAGCACGTAGGCGGCCAGGCCGATCCCCAGCAGGATGCCGTCGTACCGCGCCAGGAGCATCCACGACTCCGTCGTGCCGCCCACGAGACGCTGGGGCTCGTAGGCGTTGAGGATCGACAGGTAGCCGAACCATTCGAACGGGCGGCTCATCCTCCCGATCAGCTTCGCGAGGATCGAGAACACGTAGAAGCCGCAGAGGATGCCGATCGACCGCCAGCGGTGGCAGTCGAGGGCGGAGACGAGCGACGAGAGCCCCGCGATGCACACCATGAGCCCGAACACGTTCGCGGCCGCCGGCACGTAACGGAAGGGGGAGACGGCCCCCGCCCACGGGCCGCTCGCGATGCCCAGCCAGGTGCCGAGCCAGAGCACCGCGGAGAGGGCCGCCGCGGCCGACGTCGTCGCGATCGCCTGCGACACGAACAGTTCGGTCCTGTTGACCGGCTGTGCGAGCACCATCTCCATCGTGCCCCGCTCGAGCTGCCCCGACACCGCATCGCTGCCGCGGGTGATGCCCCAGACAGTGGCCGCGAGCACGACCACCGGATCGACGAAGGCGAGGGCCACGCGGCCGACGTGCGTGGCCACCTCCGAGAACGGAACGCCCGAGAGTCGCTGCCAATCCTGCGGGATCGCCCTCAGGAGCACGTCCTGGAAGGCAGGCATCGGGATCTGCGACGACAGCCAGATGTAGATCCAGGGAAAGGCCCCCCAGAGGGCGACGAGGCTCAGGAAGAGCGCCCGCTGGTCGCCCCAGGTCTTTCGCCAGATGGCGTGATTCCAGAGTCTCACTCCGACGCCTCCCTGTGAAACCGGTCGTAGACGCCCGACAGTCCGATCGGCTCGATCATCACTTCCTCGAGCGGCTGCGTGGCGAGCCATCCGAGCACCGGCGCGAGCGAATCTCCCGACTCCATGACAACTTCCCCCTGCCCTCGCCGCACGATCGCCAGGCTTCCCGCCATCGTCGAAGGCACCTCGCCCAGCGGCGACGCGATCCGCGCCGTGATGCGGTGGCGGCGACGGAGCTCGTGCACCGACTGCGTGTGGACGAGGCGGCCGGCCCGCAGGATCGCGACCTCGTCGCACGTGGACTCCACCTCGGAGAGCACGTGCGAGGAGAAGACGACCGTTCGGCCCGCGGTCCTCGCCTCGCGGACGAGTTCCAAGACCTCGCTGCGGGCGGTCGGGTCGAGATTGGCCGTCGGCTCGTCGAGGATCACGAGTCGACAGTCGGTTCCAAGCACGACGGCGAGCGCGAGCTTCTGCCGCATGCCGGTGCTCATCCGCGCCACCTGCCGGTCGAGGTCGAGTTCGAGCCGCCTCGCGATCCCGCCCGACCGGTCCCTGCGGCAGTCGGGCCTCAGACGCGCGAAAAAGTCGAGCACCCCGTGGCCGTCCATCCTGCGGAAGAGCCTCGCCTCGCCAGGCAGGTACGCGGTGAGCGACCGCACCGCGAGCGACTCCGTCTCGCAGTCGTGGCCGCCGACCGTCGCCCGACCCGACGTCGGCCGGAGATACCCGAGGAGGAGCCGCAGGAGCGTGGTCTTTCCGGCGCCGTTGGGGCCCAGGAGGCCGAACACCTGCCCCTCGCGGACGGCGAGCGAGCAGGCGTCGAGCGCCGTGAACGGCCCGCCGCGAGCCGGGTACCGCTTTCCGAGTCGGTCGGTCTGGATGATCGCGTCGTTCATGCGGCTCACGTTCATGTGGCAAAATAGTAGGCGGCAAGCACGAACCCGATCATGGCCACGATCCGCCGGACGATCCTCGCGGGCAGCCGCCTCGCGACGCCCGACCCGAACAGGCCGCCCGCGGCGGCCGCGACGGCCATCACCGCCGCATGCGGCCAGGAGACGTCGTTCAGCCCGAGGGCCGAGCCGACGGCGAAGACCGCCGCCGCGGCGGCGTTGACGCTCATGCCCAGCACGTTTTTCACGCCGTTGAGCCGATGGATGTCGCCGAGGCCGAGGCCGGCGAGCATCGCGAGCATGAGGATGCCGATGCCGGCCCCGAAGTAGCCTCCGTAGACCGCGACGAAGAACTGCAGCACGCAGGCGACGCCGACCTGCCGGGCCGTCGGTGGAGCATCGCGATCACGGACGGGCGAGCCGGCGGCTGCGATCCGCGTGATCAAAGGCTGCGCCGAAAACAGCACCGCCGCGGCGAGGATGAGCCAGGGCACGAGGCCGTCGAAGAGCCGCTGCGGCAGCGCTGCCACGAGCCAACCGCCGACGACCGCGCCCGCGATGCTCGGGGCGAGCAGCCACGCCGACCAGGGCGGCTGCCCCTCGCGCTCCTCGCGATAGGCCCATGCGGCGGCGACCGCGCCCGGCCACAGGCCGATCGTGCTCGTGGCATTCGCCGTCACGAGCCGTTCGCTCCCCGCGGGGAGGATTCCGGCGAGCACGGGAAACGTCAGGAGCGTGCCGCCGCCGGCCACGGAATTGACGATCGCCGCGACGAAGGTCACCACCGCGAGCAGGCAGAGATCGATGGCGGAGGCTGGCGTCATTCGGACCGACAGCCTATCCCCCGTCGCCACCGCAGTCGACGAGCATGAAGCCGGCCCAGAAAAACGGATGCGTCGAGTCTTCGAGCGCGTCGCCGGGCGATTGCTTCAGTCGCGGCTCCACGGCCGGGTCGGGAGGCTCCCGCATCACGATCTCGACCGCCCGCCGCCAGGCTTCCGACGGTGGCGCCGCGTCGCGGACGAACTCCTCCACGAGATCGATCGTCGTGCGTCCGCCGACGTTCCAACGGCTCACGACCGACGTGCGGGCTCCCGCGGCCGCGAGGTCGGTGGCGGTGAGAAAGAGTTCGTTGCCAGGCCTCGCGGGCGGCTTCGCCAGTCCCGATGCGGCCGCCGACTGGAAACCGGGCAGGAGCACGACTGCCGGCCGCTTCTCGGGTGGCGCAAGCCACGCGGCCGGCAGGCCTGCGATCTCCTCGAGCACCACGAGCGTGTCGACGAGCGGGGCGGCGCTGCCGAACGGCGGCCCCGGAGCCCGACCGGCCGCCTGCGGCGACGAATGGATCACGAACGACTGCGGAAGCGACGACGCCAGACGGGACAGCGTCGCCGTGACCTCGTCGGGCGTCTCGCTGCGATGCAGCCGACCGCCCACGATGCCGACCAGCCCGGCCGGACGGCGGGATCCAGCCGGCATGACGGCGAGACTGCGGCTCGGCGCGTAACGAATGCGGCAGCACTCCCGCAACGGCCTGCGGTTCTCCTGGGCGTCCCGCGCCGAACCGACCGGCAACAGCTCGAACGGCAGGTACCAGAGGATGCCGTCGGGCACGATGACGAGCTCGTCGATCCCCTCGGCGAGCGAAACCCGCGACTGGTCGAAGAGACCCCTTTCGATCCGCTCCGCCATCAACCGCCAGTTCGAGTCGGCGAGCTTGTCGGTGCCCACCGGCGCCACGGGGTCGAACAGGCAGAGTTCCTTCGCGAGCGATGCAATGTCGCGGGCGACCGCGGCCGGCTGTCGCACCTGCCACGTCGCGATCCGCTCGTTCGACTCGAGCGCCGCGAGAAGTCCGGCGGCGTTCCAATGGAACGACAGCACGAGCTGCCTCGGCTTGAGCCGCTGGCGAACCTCCGGCACGGAGAGGAGCGGCGGAAAGTCGATGCGGACCGGCTCTCGGCCCGCCGCGACGAGCGAGATGAACCTCGACTCCCTCGCCGAGAGGTCGCGGAAGGCGTTCCAGTCGGCGGCCTCGCCGGCCGCGACCGGCCCGGCCTCGCGCTGCCCGGCCGCGGCGTGAACCGCGGCCGAGAGGCGGGTGCGGACGGCGAGGCCGTCTCCGACCGCCTTCGCCAACTGCGGATTGGCGGCGAGCACCGCCGCCCGCCTCGCCGCGTCGGCCGCGGGAAGCTGCGCGGCGTCGGCCGCAACGAGCCGGACGATCGCCGTGCGGCGTCCCCCGAGCGGCTGCGTGTCGAGCCACCTCGCCCGCTTCGCGGCCTCGGACGCCACCATGAGCGGTTCGGTGCCGCGTCGCATGGCGACGGTGATCCAGGCGTCGAAGGCCTCGGGCCTGGGAGTCGCGGCGGCGGCGAGCGACCCCAGCGGGTCGAGCATCGTCTCGCGCGGCGAGGGATCGGCCAGCAGCTTGGCGAAGAGCAGGTCGGCCTGGCGGTCGGAGAAGACCGTCGCCCCGGAAAGCACCGCCTGGACGAGACGCTGCGTCTGGAACAGCCGCGGCGAGAGATTGCGGGCGAGCGCGACGGCCTTGGCGAGCTCCGCGTCGCCCTTGCCGGCATCCTGCGACAGATACATGACGAGCGCCGCGGCGTAGGCGGCCTGCGCGCCGGTGAGCGTGCGGCCGAGGTCTCCGCGAAGGAGCCGCGGATCGATCTCCTCGACCGCGCCGGAGGCCGCGGCCGCGTTGCCGGAAATGGCGAGCGCCTCCGCCGAGAGCGCAAGGAGCCTCGCCCGAAGGCTCGGGCTGCCGCCCCGAGACCACTCGGTCGCGACGGCAAGCGACCTCGGCACGCCGCGGGTGCCGGCGGCCATGTGTGCCGACAACGCCCAGCGGAAGGCCTCTTCCATCGCCCTCGCATCGCCGTGGTCGTACGCGGTGAGCGTGGCCTCCTCGAACCATCTCGCCGCCGCCGCCGCGTCGTCCTTTGCGACGGCGATCCGACCGAGCACGATCAGCCCCCAGGCAGCCATCGGATGGTCGAACTGGTTGGCCATCAACAGGCCGTTGCGGAGCAGCGGCAGGGCAGCGTCGTGCTTGCCCTGCGACCAGTTCGCGACGCCGAGCGCGATGTCGATCCAGGCTTGGGAATAGTGGTTGGGAGGCGCCGGCCGCGTCGCGAGCATCCTCACCGCCTGCTCGAGCGATGTTCCCTCGATGGAGAGATCCCCGAGGATGTCGGCCCGCCGATAGAGGCTCACGACGATGCCTCGCACGATCTCGAGCGGACGGATCGAGGAATTCACCGGCGCGGCGAGCACACCGCCCCGCTGGAGCACCTGCTGCGGATCGGGCCCCTCGATGCGGATCTGCATCGTGGCGGGAAGAAGGCCCGGTGTCGCGTTTCGGCTGCCCGGTCCCCACGGCGCCGGCGACGTGCGGGCGAGGGGTCGCAGCCCCTGCGGCGGAAACTGCACGGCCAGCATCCAGTTCGCGTTGGCCGCCGCGAGCAGAAGCGCCTGATCGTACGCCTCGACCGCTTCGCGAAACTGGCCGAGCTCCCAGTGGCATTCGCCGACGAGCGCCGACGACGCGATCGAGTCGATCCACCGCTGCGCACCGGCCTTCACTCCGCCGCGGTATTCGTCGGTCGCGATCCCGAGGGCTTCCTGGAACTGTCCCTCGGCGAGGGCGGCGACCGCGAGGTCGTACCGTTCGGTCGGAACGGTTCCACCGAGCGGCGCTCCGAGGCCGGGCGGGAGCACGACCTGCGCCGACACACGGCCGTCGTCGCCGTGCGGCGCGACCGCGACGATCGCGAACAGGACCGGAAGGATCGATCGCATGCCCGGGACTATACCGCGAACCGGTCCGCCGCCGTCCCAAAAGCCTTGGTCGCGGCGCGGCCTGCGAACCTGGGAAACCTGGGGGGATGCATCCGGCGTGCCCGTATCGGTTTTTCAAAGTTTGCGGGCCGGACCGGTCGAAACGAAAGCAACGTCCGATCGAGCAAGGAGACAGATCCGTGAAGTCGACCCGTTGCCACAGCGAAGTCCACGCCCCGCGGCGTGCTGGCCGTCCGCCCCGGTCGGCGGCTTTCGGCGGCCGTTTGCTGATCGCGATCTGCGGCATCGCGGTGATCGCCTTCACCGGCTGCCAGGTCGATGTCGGCGGCCAGACGCTGCCGAGCGCCTACTACCTGCAGGACGATATCCAGTACTTCCCGGCCGGCCCCGAGTTCAAGCTCTCGAAGGAGGCCGCGGCCCTGAAGGCCTACGAGGAAGAACTCGCCGAGGACTGTGATTCCTGCCGTCAGTGAACCGGCAGCTCCGAGCCACGGGCACCGATCCGTTCCGTCAACGGCGGAATGGTCGGCGGAGCCCATGCAGCCCCGAAACTTCGCGCATTTCGAGGCTGGTTGCATTTTTTGGCCGAGCCGCTAGACTTCTCGCTCGTGGGTTTCTGGCCCACAACTTAATTTTTTGCGTAATTTTAGTGGGTTATAAGCCCACACATGCCATGGAGGGCATTCGAGGTGACGGTCGGTGACATCGCCTTCCCCGGAGCTTCTGATCGGCGAGTTCGTCCGAACGCTCGACGAGCGTCATCGGATCGCCATCCCGGCGGAACTCGCCGAGCCCCTGCTGGCGCATGGCGACCGTTGCGTGATCGCGAAGGAACGGGACGGATGCCTGTCGCTGTGGGCGAGCGGCGTCTGGGAGCCGCGGATCGCCTCGGCCGTCGACGTCATCCGCAGCAAGCTCACGGCGGGCCTGCTCGCGCAGCGGGTCGGGGAGGTGCAGCAGCTCGGCCGACTGCTCTCGACGCGACATCGTCCGGTGACCCTGGCGGCACGCGGTCGGCTCGTGCTGCCGGAGGGTTTCCGGGAATTTCTCGGCGTGCAGCCGGGGGGCGATCTCGTGGTCGTGGGCGCCGCGGTCTGCGTCGAGCTGTGGCGGCCGGACGCCTGGCAGGCCTTCATCGCGGCGGAGATGCCGCAGTTCCGGGACCGCTTCGACCAGCTCACCGCCTGAACGATTCTTCAGCCATGCCCGGGAGAGACGATCGCCTACGAACCTGTCGGCTTCATCTCCTGCAGGGTCATCGATAGCCACGGAGCGGACCCCGAAAGCACGGATGCTCTCACGGGACCTCTTCCGGGCATGGCTTTTTCTTCTTCCGCGAGTCGCCGTTCACGAGGAGGCCCCATGAGACCCGCTTCCCGCAACCTGGCTCCCATCGTCTCGAGGCTCGCCGCCGCCTGCCTCGCGATCGCCGCCGTCATGCCGTCGGCCGGCCGGGCGGCCGATGCCGAACTGCATCCTTTTCCGAAGCGGCAGCCGGCGCCCGAGTTCAAGCCCGGGCTCCGCTGGTTCAACACGGAGAAGCCGCTCACCGTCGAATCGCTCCGCGGCAAGTTCGTCGTGCTGGATTTCTGGACCTACTGCTGCATCAACTGCATGCACCTCCTGCCTGAGTTGGCGAAGCTCGAGCAGGCCTACCCGAACGAGGTCGTCGTCGTCGGGGTCCACTCCGCGAAGTTCGACGGCGAGAAGCTCGACGACAACATCCGCGAGGCGGTGCTCCGTCACCGCATCGCGCATCCGGTGGTGAACGACGCCGACCACGCCATCTGGGACGCCTACGCCGTGACGAGCTGGCCGAGCATCCGCATCATCGATCCCGAGGGCAACTTCATCGCCGGGGAATCGGGCGAACTGCGATTCGAGGTGCTCGACCGGTTCCTGAAGGACGCCATCCCCTACTACCGCGGCAAGGGCACGCTCGACGAGACGCCTCCGACGTTCGCGACCGAGCGGCTCGAGGCGGAGGGTCCGCTTCGGTTTCCGGGAAAGGTGGTCTTCGACGAGGCGACCAATCGACTCTTCATCGCCGACAGCGGCAACGACCGGATCGTCGTCGTGAAGATCGACCCGGCAACCACGACCCGCGGCACGATAGAGGTCGTGATCGGCTCGGGCCGGACCGGCCGCGCCGACGGCGACTTCGAATCGTCGAGCTTCAACCAGCCACAAGGCCTGGCGGTCTCGTCGCCGAACGTGCTCTGGATCGCCGACACGGAGAATCACCTGCTTCGCAGGGCAGATCTCGCCGCCCGCACCGTCGAGACCGTCGCGGGCACCGGCGACCAGGCCCATGGTCCGTGGCCGGGCACGCGGTTCGACCCCGAACGCCGCCAGCTCGTCGCGAACCGGCCCGACGGACGCTACGTCGGCGATCCGGCGAAGACGCCGCTCAACAGCCCTTGGGATCTCTGCGTCCACGGCGGGGCGGTCTACATCGCCATGGCGGGGCCGCATCAAATCTGGCGGATGCCGCTCGATGCGTCCGAGATCGGTCCCTACGCGGGCAACGGTCTCGAGGACGTGGTCGATGGCAAGCTCCTGCCGAAGGTGCCCTACCAGGAGGGAACGGCGAGCTTCGCACAGCCATCGGGCCTCGCGACCGACGGCGAACGGCTGTTCGTCGCCGACAGCGAGGGCAGCTCGGTCCGCGCGGTGCCTCTGGCCGACGCGAAGGGGATGGTCCGCGGCGGGGTGCGCACGGTCGTCGGCACCGCGGCCCTCGACCGGGCGAGGCTCTTCACGTTCGGAGACGTCGACGGCGACGCCGGCACCGCGAGGCTCCAGCACCCGCTCGGCGTGGCCTGGCACGACGGCACGATCTACGTCGCCGACACCTACAACGGGAAGGTCAAGGCGATCGACGCGTCCCGCGGCGTCGTGCGGACCGTCGCCGGCGGCGAATCCCCGGACGAGTTCGACGAGCCGGCGGGAATCACCTTCGGCGGCGGACGAATCTGGGTCGCCGACACGAACCATCACCGGATCGTGGTCGTGAATCCTGCCGACGGCTCGATGGAGCCCGTCGAGCTCTCGACGACCGCCGCGCCGGAGAGGGCGGAGATCGCGTTGGTCGCGGCGGAGGCCGAGGAGCGGCATCTGGCACGGCCGACGGCCGAGCCGGTCCGCTCCGCCCCGGTCCGCGTCGCGCCGCAACTCGACGCCGACGGCAACCGCACGATCACGCTCACGGTCACACCTGAACCGCCGAAGGGATGGAAGCTGAACGACCTGATGCCGCTGAAGTGGGAGATCGAGGCGATCGGCGAGCCCGGGCCCGTCGGAGCGGAGTCACTTCGCCACGTCTTCACCGTCGCGAAGCCGAAGGGCTCGTTCACCGTGACGCTGCCTCTCGACGGAATCGACGGGAAGGCCGAGCTGCTGCTTCTCGTCGAAACCGGCATCTGCAGCGTCGGCGAGGGGGAATGCCGCCCGGCGTCGGTCGCGACCCGGATTCCGCTGACGATCGCCTCCGACGGCCGACCGACGGGAGATGTCAAGCTTCCGATTCCCAGGGTCGCCGGGGCCGGCGGCAT
>JBBAVU010000015.1:13159-26508 GCA_040397565.1 Pirellulales bacterium
TCGTCGAAGACGAGCGAAGCAGAGTTGATGCAGTAGCGGAGGCCGGTCGGGGGCGGACCGTCGTCGAAGACGTGGCCGAGATGGGCTCCACACCGCTTGCATGTGACCTCGGTGCGATGCATCCCGAGGGAGAGGTCGACGTGCTCCGCGATCCTCTTGTCTTCGAGCGGCTTCGAAAAGCTCGGCCAGCCGCAGCCGCTGTCGAACTTCTCCCCCGAGGTGAAGAGCGGCTCGCCGCAGCAGACGCAGCGGTAGGTTCCCTTCTTCTTCGAGTCCCAGTACTTTCCGGTGAAGGCCCGCTCGGTCCCCTTCTTGCGGGCGACCTGGAACTGCTCCGCGGTGAGCCGCTTCCGCCATTCGACGTCGGTCTTCGGCAGCTGTTCGTCCGGAACCCGGCCGGCCTCCGCGGGATTCCTCGCGGCCGCAGGATCGCTCTTCGTCATGACGGTCTCCTTCTTCGATGGTTGACCCGGGGACTTCGCCGCGGCTTGCCCGTCGAGGCCGTCGTCGGCCCGAGCGATCACGACGCAAAAGATCGCGAACACCGCGGCCACGGCGAACACCGGGACGAATGCTGCGAGAGGAATGCCGGACCGAACCGACCGAGCGCGTGGAGGCATGCGGTCACTCCTTTCTGTCGCCCGAATTATAGCCGGTCGCCATGGTTCGATCGACACGGCTCGAGCGACACGGCTCCGCCCGCTCCAGCTGCACCGTGGTGTGGCCGATGCCGAACTGCTCGGCGAGGATGCGGCCCGCCTCCGCGAGGACCCGGTCGTGCGCGGCGAGGTCCGGCACGACGAGGTGGACGGTCGCCGAAACATCCGACGTCCCCGGGCTCCAGACGTGGAGGTCGTGCACGTCCGTCACGCCGTCGACCGACCCGAGTTCGTCGAGGATCCTGGCCGGATCGATCGCCCGCGGCGTGGCATCGAGCGCGAGTTCCAGGCTCTCCCGCAACAGCGACCAGGCGCCCACCGCGATCACCGCCGTGACCGCGAGGCTCGCGGCGGGGTCGAGCCAGAGCCAGCCCGTCGCGAGGATCGCCAGCCCGGCCACGACCACGCCGACCGACACCGCGGCATCCGCGACCATGTGGAGGAACGCGCCGCGGACGTTGAGGTCGCAGCCGCCGCCGCGGTGGAGCATGACGGCCGTCACCGCGTTCACCACGGTGCCGACCGCCGCCACCGCGATCACCGTCGGCCCCGCCACCGGCTCCGGCGCGAGCAGCCTGCGGACCGCCTCCCAGCCGATCGCGCCGCAGGCGGCGAGCAGGAGCGAGGCGTTCGCCAGCGCTGCGAAGATGGTCGTCCGGCGAAACCCCCAGGTGAACCTCGCGGTCGGGGGCCGTCGGGCGATGACCCCGGCTCCCCATGCCAACAAAAGCCCGACGACGTCGCCGGCGTTGTGCCCGGCGTCTGCCAGGAGCGCGAGCGAGTCCGCGGCGAATCCCGCGACGAGTTCGACCGCCACGAAGGCGAGATTGAGGGCCACGCCGATCGCCATGGCCCGGTCGATGCGGGCGGCGGCACAGGAACCGGCATGGCCATGGGCGGTGGTGTGCATCGGGATGCGAGGGCGGGTGAGGCGTCAGCGGAGCCGGCAGGTGATCCGGACGACCCAGGCATGGTACAAGAATGCCACTGCATCGACCTCTCTTCGAGGAGTTTTCTCGGCATGCCGGACTTCAAGACCGTGGTGATCGGCCGCACCGGACGGGGCGACTGGGGGCACGCGATCGATGAACTGTTCGTCGACCTTCCCGGGACGGAACTGGTGGCGGTCGCCGACGAGTCTGCCGAGGGCCTCGCGGCTGCGGCCACGCGGCTCGGGCTCTCGCGGACCTTCTCCGACTGGCGTCGGATGCTCGACGAGACGAAGCCGGAGATCGTGGCGATCTGCATGCGTCACGTCGACTGCCACGCCGAGATGGCGATCGCGGCGGCCAAGGCCGGCGCGAAGGGCATCTTCATGGAGAAGCCGTTCGTCCGATCGAAGGCGGAGGCCGATGCCGTGATCGCCGCCTGCACGGCCTCCGGCACGAAGCTCTCCTCGGCCTTCGTCAACCGGCACAGCCCCACCTACGCGGTCGTCCGCGAGATGGTGGACGACGGCCGCATCGGCAGGCTGCTCGAATTTCGCGGCCGCGGCAAGGAGGACAAGCGCGGCGGCGGCGAGGATCTCTGGGTGCTCGGCAGCCATCTGATCGACATGATGGCCGACCTCGGCGGCGCGCCGCAGTGGTGCCATGCGAACGTCACGGTCGGCGGACGGCAGATCACCGAGGGGGACTTCACCGACGGCCCGGAGGGGATCGGCATGATCGCCGGCGACCGGATCGACGCGACGTGGGGTCTCGCCGATGGCGTGATCGGCCACTTCTCGAGCGTCCGCGACGCGGGCCTCAAGCAGCCCTCCTTCGGCCTCACGCTCGTCGGCTCCGCCGGCGCGATCCACATCCGGCCCGATCACCTGCCACACGCCTACTACCGCGAGGCGCCCTTGTGGCGAACCGACAAGGAGATTCCCTGGCAGGCGATCCTGCCCGACGGCTCCCTCGTCGCGGCCCCGTCGGCACTGCCGAAAAAGACCGACGCCGAACGCACCGCGGATCGGCGAGAGTGGGCCCGCCGCGCCGCGGCCGATCTCGTCGACGCGATCGAGCAGGATCGCGAGCCGGAGACCGGCATGTACGCCTCCCGCACGACCGTCCTCATGACGGAGGCCGTATTCGCGTCGGCGATCTCGGGCCGCCGCGTTCTCGTGGACCGCACCGGTTGAAGGGCACCAGGTCGCCTACTTGGCCTGGGAGAGAAGCCAGGCGAGGAGCCCCTTCTGCACGTGCATCCGGTTGGCCGCCTCCTCGATGACGAGGCTCTGCGGCCCGTCGATGACGCCGTCGGTCACCTCCTCGCCGCGACGCGCCGGCAGGCAGTGCATGAAGACGGCGTCGGGGGCCTCCCGCATGAGCGACTCGTTCACCTGGAAGGGCCGGAGGGCCTCCGCCCGCTTCGCCCGCTCCTTCTCCTGCCCCATGCTTGCCCATACGTCGGTGTAGACGACGGCCGCGTCCTTCACCGCCTCCTTCGGGTCGCCCGTCTCCGCGATCTCGGCGTTCGGCAGGATCGTCGCCACGTGCGCGAGGAAGGCCGGATCGAACCGGTATCCGGCCGGCGCCGCGAGCACGAACCGCATTCCCAGCAGCCCGCAGGCCACGGCGAGCGACCTCGCCACGTTGTTGCCGTCGCCGACGAAGGCGAACGTGAGGCCGGCGAGGCGGCCGACGTGCCGCTTGAGCGTGTAAAGGTCGGCGAGGGCCTGGCAGGGATGGCTCGTGTCGGACAGGCCGTTGATGACCGGCACGGTGGAGACCGCCGCCAACTCGCGGATCGTGTCGTGCGACTTCGTCCGGCAGACGATGCCATCGACGTACTGCGAGAGCACCCGCCCGAAATCGTCGATGCTCTCGCGGCTCGAGGCGAAACCGGAATCCTCGCCGAGGAAGATGCTCGAGCCCCCGAGATGCGCCATCGCTGTCTCGAAGGAGACCCTCGTCCGGAGGCTCGGCTTCTCGAAGACGAGCGCCAGCACCCTCCCCGGCAGGAGCGGCTCGCGAATGCCCGCCTCGTACTTCGCGCGGAGATCTTCCGAGACGGCGAAGATCGCCTCGATCTCGCCGGTCGAAAGGTCTTCTGGAACGAGGATGTGTCGCAGTCGCATGGCAGGTCCGATCAGACGCGGCCGGCGACGTCGACGATCGCCTCGGAGAGAATGTCGCAGCCTTCGGCCGCCTCGGCCTCCGTGATCGTCATCGCGGGCAGCAGGCGGATCACCTTGCCCTGGGTGCAGTTCACGAGCAGCTTGCGGTCGAGGCACTCCTGCACGACGGCCGCACCGTCGATCGAGAGCTCGACGCCGATCATCATCCCGAGCACGCGGACGTCCACGACCGCGTCGCAGCGGTCGGCGAGCTCGCCGAGCCGATGACGAAACACCGCCGCCACGCGTTCCACGTTGTCGAGCAGCCTCTCCCGCTCGATCATCTCGATCGCGGCGATTCCGGCGGCCGCGGAGATGGGGTTGCCGCCGAACGTGGCGGCGTGCATGCCGGGCCGCAGGTGCTTCGCGAGCTCGACGGTGGTGAGCATGGCGCCGCCGGCGATTCCCGCGCAGAGGCTCTTGGCGAGCGTGATCACGTCCGGCGTCACGCCGAAGTGCTGGTAGCCGAACCACCTGCCGGTGCGGCCGCAGCCGCACTGCACCTCGTCGAAAACGAGCAGCAGGTCCCGCTCGTCGCACAGCCGCCGCAGGCCCTGAAGGAATCCCTCGGGCGCCGGAACGACGCCCCCCTCCCCGAGGATCGGCTCGATCATGATTCCGCCCGTCGAATCGTCGATGAGACGCTCGACCGCCGCGAGATCGCCGTGGGGCGCGAACTGGAATCCCGCCACCATCGGCCCGAGACCCTCGTGGTACTTCGGCTGCGCCGTCGCCGAGACGCTCCCCATCGTGCGGCCGTGGAAGCCGCCGGCGAAGGTGATGATCTTGTAACGCCTGCCGTCGGTGCGGAGCCGCACGAGCTTGATCGCGGCCTCGTTGGCCTCGGTGCCCGAGTTGCAGAAGAACGCCTGTCCGCCAAACGACCGCTCGGAGAGGAGCTTCGCCCACTGCCCTTGCGGCTCGGTGTACCAGGTGTTGGGGACATGGATGAGCTTCGCGACCTGCTCCTGCACGGCGCGGACGACCGGCTCCGGGCAGTGGCCGAGCAGGTTGCAGCCCCAGCCGGGAAAGAGATCGAGGTAGCCCTGCCCCTCGGCGTCCCACACCCGCGAGCCCTCGCCGCGGACGAGGCAGACCGGGAACCGCCGGTAATTGGGCACGACGTAGCGTGCGAACGTGTCGATCACGGCCTGGGTCTTCGCGGGAACGGCGATGTCTGCGGTGGCCATGGATGGGCTCCCGGGGAATCTCTAGCGGGCCGCGGCCGCGGCGAGGGCGGCCGACGAGGGGGCGGCGGAATCGCGCACGAGCTCCGTGCCGACGCCGCTGGTCGTGTAGATCTCGAGCAGGAGCGAGTGCCGCAGCCTGCCGTCGATGATGTGGATCTTCCGGACGCCCTTGTCGAGCGTCTCGAGGCATCCCTCGATCTTCGGGATCATGCCGCCGGCGATCGTGCCGTCGGCGATGAGGCTCCTGGCCTCGGTCGCCGTGAGCGAGTGGATGAGGCTCTCGGGATCGTCCCGGTCGCGGAGCACCCCGGGGATGTCGGAGAGCACGACGAGCTTTTCCGCGCCGATCGCAGCGGCCACGGCCGTGGCGGCCGTGTCGGCGTTGACGTTGAGCTTGCCGCCGTCCGGGCCCTCCGCCATCGACGGGATCACCGGCACCTGCCCGGCATACATGAGGTTGTCGATCGTGAGCCGGTCGACGCGAGTCACCTCGCCGACGTGTCCGAGGTCGACCTTCCCGCCGTCCGGGCCGTCGAGCGCGAGCCGGTCGCCGAAGAGCACGTTCGTGGAGCGGAAGTTGAGCGACATCGCACGGCCGCCGAACTCCTCGATCTTCGCCACGAGCTCGTGGTTGAGGTCGGTCGCGAGCACCTGCTCGACGATGGCGAGCGTGGCGTCGTCGGTGTATCGCCGGCCCTGCACGAAGCGGGGCTCGATCCCGGCCCGATCCATGGCCCGGCTGATCGCCTTTCCGCCACCATGCACGACGACGATCCGCATGCCGAGCGTCGACATGAAGACGATGTCCACGAGCAGGTGCCGAAGCGAGTCGGGGTGCTCGACGACGCTTCCGCCGAGCTTGATGACGGTGGTCGTGTCGCGGAACTTCCGGATCCAGCCGAGGGCCTCGATGAGCGTGTCGGCCTTCTGGATAGCCTTTTTCTGTGCCGCCGTGATCGGTGCTGCCGTCACGGGCGGCGTTGGCGAAGCGGCGGGGGAACTCTTCTTCGGGGCGGTCGGCACGTCGCGAACGGTCCTTGTCGTGGAAAACCTGTCGGCAGCGGGCAAACAGAGAAGTGTATCACCCAGCGGACGGGGCCAAAACCCACTTTCGTCGCTCCGGAAAACCGGTCAATCCGGCAGCGGATCCGCCTCGCCCCCGGCTCGGGTCGCCGCGGCCTTCCAGACGCCCGGATCGACGTCGTCGCCGACGAACCGCATCGAGCCGTCGGCCATCGTCACGTTCACGCCGCCGGGATGCCGGCTGCGGGCCGCCCGCCAGCCGTACGCGGCGTAGAGGCGGTCCATCCTTCCCGGAGGCGGACTCATGAGCACGCCCATGCAGTCCATGGTCGTGGAGTTTGGGGTGTGGCGATGGTTGTAGAGCGTCGTCCGGTATTCACCATTGGCCCAGGAGAATCCGCGCGGATCGCTGAAGTTCCAGACGGCCGTGGCGGCACAGGCAGCCTCGGAGAGCGGTGCGGACATGATGAAGCGGTAGGCATTCGCCGGCGTCACGCTCGCGCGATTCGTCGATGCCGAGTCGCCGAGAAGACTCTCCGAAAACGCGATCGTCTTCGACAGGCCGTCGGAGACGTCTTTCGACCGCGTCCGCGAGTTGATGAAAAAGAGCCCGTCGGTTTCGTACGGTGTGCCATCGCCGCCGCCGCCCGCACAGCCGGCGTAGTTCGTAGGCCCGAAGATCGGGGAGACCGCGGAGCCCCGGTCGTCCGGGCAGAGGAACAGCGGCACGACGATCTTCACGATCGGCTTGTTCTGCGGCGCGATCGCGTCGGGCCGCAGGTCGATGTACAGCGGCACCGTCCGGTCGAGGCCGTCGAGCAGTTCCTGGCTCTCGTAGTACGGCGCGAGGTGAGCAAGCGCCGACCAGCGGCAATGCTGCGCCGTCACCCTCGGGTACGCCGGAAACGCCCTCGACTCCGACCCGACGGGGTAGCGGCCCTGCGTTGCCTCGTGGTTGGCGAGCGCGAGCGTGATCTGTCGCAGGTTGTTCGCGCAGGCCGTTCGCCGGGTCGTCGCGCGTGCCGATTGCACCGCGGGCACGAGCAGGGCCACGAGCACCCCGAGGATCGCGACGACCACGAGAAGTTCGACGAGCGTGACGCCCGAACGTCGCACGGGGTTCATGACCTCCGAAGCCTGCCGCGGACATGACGAAGGCCGAGCACCACGCCGGCCGCCGCCGCGAGGAGCATCGCTCCCGGCTCGGGAACGGCGACGATGCCGCCGATCTGGCCGTACGAGGGGCCGCCAAACGTGCCGATCGGATTCCCCGCCGCATTGAACCTGTAGATGACCCCGGTCGCGCCGGAAACGCTTCCGGCGAGCAACCCTCCGTCGGACAGCATGGCGAGCGGCCCGAGATAGTCGCCACCCGTCGACGCAAAGAGCGTCGTGTTGGTGGCAGTGTCGGGATTTGTCAGGTCGGTCTTGTAGACGTTTCCGTTCATCGCGCTTGCGATGAAAAGCAAATTGCCAGAGAGCCCCAGGCCGGTCGGGCCGGCGAGCCCTCCCGTCGCGGTGCCATCGACGGCCACGACCGACTGATATACCCCGGAATCATCGAATGCGAGCACGTTTCCGATCAACGCGGGCGGACTTGCCAGGACGTTGTACGTCGTGTTGCTCGCGTACAGCGTGCCATCGGGGGCGACCGTCAGGCCGGTCTGGTAGTCCAGACTCGCGCCGGACGTGTAGCTCTGAACTGTCGGAGAAACACCATTCCATCCGACAACCTCGATCACCTGTCCCGAAGGGTATCCGGCGAACTGCGTCTCCGGATTGCGTCCGACGATCATGGAACCGGCGGGCGTGAATGCGATCGACGTAGGTGACACCGGTCCGCTCGCAAAAGCAGGATTCGTCCCACTGAGCGTCACAATCGTGGAAACGCTCCCGTTTGACATCGTGTATCGCTTGACGCTGCCGCCGGCCGTCGAGTCGCCGATGTAGAGATTCCCATCGGAACCCATCGCCAGCGCGGTAGCGTCCGAAAACGTGCTCGTCCCCGTGAGCGCGATGATCGGCCCACCCGACGTGTCGAAGCTGTAGAGTCCGCCGTTCGTCTTGCTGACGAAGTAGACGATGTCGGCGTCGACCCGGGCGGCTGGGACGATCGAAGCCAAGGCTGCGATGACGGGAACGATACGGCGAATCATGGGGTGCTCCAGCGAGTCGAACAGGGATCGGCGTCGAACCGTCGGTGGGCACGCGACCGCGCAGCGACCATCTCACGTTGGATGAGGCATTCGGAACGACGGAAAAGACTTCGGAAGCACCGAGCCGAGAAGCGGCCGGGACCGAAGGGAACGTCCGTCGAATGAAGAAAAGCCAGGCGTCCGAAACGAGACGGCGGCTACGCGTTCACGAGCGACTTCCGAGATGGTGTTTGCCGCCTCCAACGCGGCAGACTGTCAATGATCGGTATATCTCCCGACCACACCTCCGGCAAGTACTGCGGGAATTGCCCGACTAGGATTCGAACCTAGACAAAGGGAACCAAAATCCCTTGTGCTACCGTTACACCATCGGGCAGGGGGGTTTCCGGCCTTTTATGGTAGACGATTTGCGGGCGGCTGGCGCATCACCGTGGGGGATGCCGGACCGGCCTCAATGCCTCGCGTAGCCCTTCGCGGGGCGTTTCGTGTGGCCGTGGTCCCTTCGATAGCCCCGCCGGTTGTGGTCGTTGTCGTGCAGGATCAGCAGGTCTTCCAGGTCGAATCCGCCGGGATCGATGCCATGCGAGGAACGCAGATGGCTTTGGATCTCCTCGATGCTGGGATCCCAGTCGCCATCGACGTTCCACCGTGGCCCGGCGATCCGAGAGACGGCTTGGGCGGCCTCCTGTGCCGCGAGGACGAATGAAGACACAAGACTCGTCTTCAACGCGACGAGAAAACAGAGACAGGCGGTTCTACGGTTCATCGTGCTACCCAGAGGTTCAAACCGCCTACGGGAACCATAGCATGCGATCGGGCGCGGAGCCGACGGAGGACGTTCCCAGGCACATCGGAGAACAGGCATGATCCAACTCGTCACCGGCGCCACGGGCCTCATCGGCAGCCATCTCGCACGGCGGCTCGCGGAGCGGGGTTTTCCCGTTCGGGGGCTGGTCCGCGCGGGCCCCGCGCGGAGCGGGAGTCTGCCGAACGGGGTCGAGCCGGTCGAAGGGGACCTCGACGATGCCGCGTCGCTCGAGCGGGCGATGCACGGGGTTTCGCACGTGTTCCACTGTGCGGGGCTCGTCTCCGACTGGGGGCATGCCCGGGAGTTTCACCGGGCGAACGTGGACGGGACCCGCCGCGTCGTCGAGGCAGCGGTCGCCGCGGGCGTCAGGCGGTTCGTCCACATGAGCTCGGCCGCGGTCCACGGCTACCGCGGCCGGCGGCCGTTCGTCGAGACCTCACCCCAGTGCGACCGCGGGATTCCCTACATTGCAAGTAAGATCGCGGCTGAGCAGGTCGTGCTCGAAGCGGTCCGCACCCGCGGCCTCGACGCGGTGATGCTTCGGCCGGTGATGGTGTTCGGCCCGGGGTCGAAACACTACGTCGCGGAGATCGCCCGCCACCTGCGGGAAGGGTCGATGATCCTCGTCGACGGGGGGCGGCACATCGCGGGGCTCGCCTACGTGGAGAACGTGGTCGATGCCTGCGAGCTGGCGGCGGCCTCGGCCGCCCCGGCGGGCACGGCCTGGACCGTCCACGACGATTCCGACGTCACGTGGGGGGAGTACATCGTCCGCCTCGCCGACGGCATCAACGCACCGCGGCCCCGCTGGTCGCTTCCCTCGTCGCTCCTCTATCCTCTGGCCGTCGCCAGCGAACTGGCGGGCCGGGCGGCCGGCAGGCGGGATCGGCCGCTGCTCACGCGGCTGGCGGTGCTGGAGCTCGGCACCGAGCAGCGGTATGACATCCGACGGGCCCGCGACGAGCTCGGCTACAGGCCCAGGGTTGACTTCGACACCGCGATGGACCGCACGATCCGCTGGGCGAATGAATCGGCACGGGAGCTGCCATGAGCGGCGTCGAGATCGTCGAGGTGCGTTCGGCCCGCGACCGCAGGCGGTTCGTGCGGCTCGCCCGGGAGATCAACCGGTCGCTCCCCCTGTGGGTGCCGATGCTCGATCGCGACCAGTTCCGGGAGATCGACCCGAAGGCGAACCCCTTCTACCGCCACGCGGAGGCCGCCCTGTTTCTCGCCCTCCGCGACGGCCGGCCGGTGGGCAGGATCGCCGCGATCGAGAATCGGAGGCACAACGAGCACTGGCACGATCGGGTCGGATTCTTCGGGCACTACGAGTGCGTGGACGACGACGAGGCGAGCCGCGGCCTCTTTTTCGCGGCCGAGGCGTGGCTGGCGGCCCGCGGCCTCGACCGCATGCGGGGGCCGACGAACCCGTCGATGAACGCGAACATCGGCTTCCTCGTGGACGGTTTCCAGCACTTCCCGTCGATCCCGATGCCACACACGCAGCCCTACTATCCGGCCCAGGCGGAGCGACACGGCCTCGCGAAGGCGATGGACGTGCTCGTCTACGGATGGCACTACCCGGACTACCCGAAGGAGCACCACGACGCGGTGCTCGGAAGGCTCTCGCGGCTGTCCAACAAGATCCTCGCCCGCCGCGACGTCTCGATACGCGGTCCGCGGCTCGACCGTGTCGATGAGGAACTCGAGATCATCCGGACGATCTGCAACGAGTCGCTCAAGGGCAACTGGGGCTTCGTTCCCCTCTCGGATGAGGAGATGCTGGCGGCCCGCGACGAGCTTCTCGAGGTCATCGACCCCGACACGTTCAGCATCGCCGAGGTGGACGGCAGGCCGGAGGCCGTATTCCTCGCCTGTCCCAACTACTACGAGCTGCTCGCCCGGATGAGGGGGCGGCTCTTTCCTTGGGGCTGGCTCACCTACCTGCGGCATCGCCGCCGGCTGAAACAGTACGTCGTCTACGTCTACGCGACGACCCCGAGGGCCGAGGCCCTCGGCATCGGCGTGCCGCTCTACGAGCGTTTCTTCCGCGAGTGCTTCCGCAAGGGGATCGAGACCTGCGAGACCGGCTACGTGCTCGAGACCCACGTCCGGATGCGGAGCACGATCGAGAACTTTGGCGCCACGGTGCGGAAACGCTATCGTCTCTTCGAAAAATCGATCATCGGATGATCCGCCGGACCACGCGGAAACGGATTACTCGGAGAATTACAGGGAGAGGGGCCATGGAGGGAACGGGCGGATTTCTGGGATCGCGGGCGACGTCGGCGGTCGACGTCGCCTACCTGTTGCTCCTCGCGATCATCCCGCTCTTCGTCTGGAGCCTCGAGACGCTGCTGGTGCGGCGGAACTACTCGCTCCACAAGCGGATCCAACTCGCGATGACGCCGCCGTTTCTCGTCGCCTGCGGCATCCTCGCCTGCGACTTCCTGCTCGGGGACTGGCGGGGCCGGGCGGTGAAGGCGGCCGGCGAGGCGATCGCCCCGGTCACGCTCATGACGCTCGCCATCCACGTGGCGTTCCTCGCGACGAGCCTCCTGATCTGGGTCGTGCTCCTCCTCGCCGCACTCCGCAGGGTCCCGAACCCACCCGGCCCCTGCAAGTTCGGGCCGACGTATCTTTTCTGGATCGTGCTCCTCGGGCTGCAGACCTTCCTCGCCATGCTCACCGGCTGGGAGTTCTACATGCTCGCCTACTGCTTCTGAGATCCGCTTGGACCACCGGACGGATCATCACCCGCCCAGTTGGCCGCCCGGCTGGCCAAGTGCGGCGTGGAGCTTGCTCGTCACGGCGAAGGACAACTGCTCGAGTTCGATGGCGAGATCCACCGAAACGAGCTGAACCTGCGGCGGCAGGGAGAGCGTCACGGGGGCGAAGTTCACGATCCCTTCGACGCCCGCGGCCACGAGACGGTCGGCCGCCTCCTGCGCCCGCTCCGCGGGCACGACGATCAGTCCCAGGCGGATCTGTTCGCGACGCACGACGTCGGCCAGTTCGTCGACGTGGCGGACGGGGATGCCGTTGATGGTTCCGCCGACCTTCGCCGGGTCGCAGTCGAACGCCGAGACGATCCGAAAATTCTGCCGCGCGAAGCCGCGGTAGCCAAGCAGTGCCTGCCCCAGGTTGCCGACGCCCACCATGACCACCGGCCAGACGTGGTTCGTGCCCAGGATGTCCCGCATCGCCCGGATGAGTTCGTCGCAGCGATAGCCGACGCCCGGATACCCGAACTGGCCGAAGAAGCCGAGATCCTTGCGGACCTGGGCGTCGCTGAATCCCAGGAGCGTGCCGAGCTGGGCCGACGAAATTGTCTGCTGCCCCGCCGCCTCGAGCCGCTGGAGTTCCCTCAGGTAGAGGGAGAGCCTGGCGACGACCGCCTTCGGCACCGTCGAATCAGACGGGATGTCTCCTGGCTGCGGCTGGGAATCGACCATGGATGTTCCCCGGTGGTGCCCAAACTCTACTGAAACCGCCGACCAGCGTTCAATCAGCCCTGCGGCCGCCCCGGCCGCACCACCCGTACCTTCGAGGCAACCGGAAATCCCCTCGTGAGGGTGGTTCCGCTTGTCCGGGTCGTAAGGCCGATGGGATTCTGGGAAAGGGACGCGGATTGCGATGTATGGTGAACTTGCGGAGAGTTTTTGGCCGATCATTCTTGAGGCGTGCCGGATTCGTTCCCCGTCGCAGACCGTTTTCCGTTTCCTTCCTCGATGTCAGGAGCCCTCCACCGCGAGTGGCACAAGTCATGAAGCGTTCCCTGGTCCTCTGTTGTCTGCTGGCGGTCGCGGCCGTCGCGTCGTGGGCGCCCGCCGCCCGCGCCGCCTACTGCGGCCTGGCCAGCTATCGCAACGACAAGGCTGACATGGTCCCCGTCAGCTTCGCCGTCGCCCGCAAGTCGTGTGAAGTGCACGAAGCCTCCCACGAGCCCGGCTGTGCCGCCGAGCCGAGTTGCGCCTGCCCGAGGACGCGGCTCGTGAAGGAGATCGTGTACGAGAAGAAGGAATACACCTGCTACAAGACGGTCTGCGAGCGGGTCGTCGAGCAGCGGGAGATCGACTGCGTCCGCTACGAGACGGAGAAGTCGTTCAAGGAGGTCGAGTACACGGTCTGCAAGCCGGTCTGGGAGACCCGCACGAAGACCGTCAACTACACCGTCTGCAAGCCGGTGTGGGAGACGATCGTGAAGGAGATCCCGTACACGGTCATGAAGCCGGTCTACGAGACGAAGACCCGCGAGATCCGCTCGACGGTCATGAAGCCGGTCTGGGAGACCTGCACCAAGGAGATCCCCTACACCGTCTGCAAGCCCGTCTACGAGACCCGCGAGCAGTGCTACACGGTCATGAAGCCGGTCTACGAGACCTGCACCAAGGAGATCCCCTACACGGT
>JBBAVU010000016.1:0-6359 GCA_040397565.1 Pirellulales bacterium
CCCGTGAACGTGTTCGAGCCGGAAAGCGTGAGCGTGCCCGTGTTGGTCTTCGTGAGCGCGAGGATGCGAAGGACGTTGTCGCCCAGAGCGCCCGAGAGAGCGGTGTTGCCGGTGCCGGTGATCGTGAGTGTGTCGGTGCCCGCGGTGCTGTTGCTTGAGCGGATGGTGCCGAGCACGGTCAACGTGGAGGTGGAGCTGTTGGTCCAGATCTGGCCGCCGCTGATCTCGAGGTTGAGCACGTTGGTGGCGTTGCCGAGCGTGACCGCGCCCGATCCGGCGTTCACAGTGATGCCGCTCGTGCCGATCGTGAGCACGCGGGCGGTGGTGGTGTCAGACTGGAGCAGCTTCGTTCCGGCACCGGAGAACGTGAGGCCGGCGATCGAGGCCGAAGCGTTCAGGCTCGCGGTTTCGGCGACCGTGTTGACGAAGGCGGCGGTGTTGGTCGTGGTGTCATTCGCCGGGGCCGAGCCGCCCAGCCAGTTTGAGTTCGTCTGCCAGATGCCGCTCGTGACATTCCAAGTGAGCGGGGTTTGAGCCTCCGCGACGCCGGAGGAGGCGAGGCAGGCGATGACCGCGAGGCCGAGAAGGGCACGCTGAACGCAGGAGGCGAACCACATGATGAACGTTCCCGAAAACGACCGACAAGTGCACCTGACGTGGCGGGGGGCTCCCACCCACTCCTATGAATGCTACGGCCCGCCCCCACCCCCCACAATTAGCCAAAAGTATGACTGGCCGAAACAGTTTTCGCGGGAGTTTCTGGGGTTTGGGGAGGTGCGGACTGCCAGCCTGCACCTCCACGCGGCGTTAGACTGGATCGCATGGACGCGATTCGCCCTTGGAGGTCGCCGTGGCTCGCCGCGACGCTGTGCGCGGCTGGCTGCTTCGCGACCGTCGCCCGCGCCGACGACGCGCCGCTGCGGTCGATCGCCGCCGTGCTCTCGCTCGACTTTGCCGAACTGCGGCGCGATCGGCCCGTCGTCGTGCGCGGCACTCTGACTTTTCAACGCAGTGCCTCGGGCGTCATCCAGGATGGCGACGATGCGATCTTCATCGCCGCCTTCCGACACGGCATGCCGGGCGCAGATCACAAGACCATCGACTGGCCCATGATCCCGCTCGGCTCGCTGGTCGAGATCACAGGGATCGTCACGCCCGGCGGTTACGCCCCCACGATCGAGGCCTCGTCGATCCGCGTGATCGAGCCGGGCGCGCTGCCGCCGGGAATGCAAGCCGACTTGGGAAGGCTTTTCACCGGCGCTGATGACAACCGCCGGCTCAAGATCCGCGGCGTCGTGCAGGGAGCAGCCCCCGTCGCAGAGGCGAGCAGCTGGTCGCTGATCCTCGAAAGCGGATCGCGCCGCATCGTGATCGAACTGGCCAAGGAGATCTTTCCCGACGAGCCTCCCGAACTCATCGACGCCGAAGTGGAGGTGACCGGCGTGGCGGCGGCGTTTCGCAACACCCGCGGCGAGTTCATCGGTCCGCGCATCGTGGTCGCCCGGCCGGAAGACCTCGTCGTGGTCGGGGCTGCGGGCGGGCCGCCGTTCGCGGCGCCGAGCGTGCCGCTCAACGCGATCGCCCGCTATCGACTCAAGCCGCTCGGCGGACATCGCCTCCGCACGGAGGGTGTCGTGTCGTTCGCCACTGCGGAGGCCATCTTTCTCCAGGAAGGCCGCGGCGGCGTGCGGGCGGAGTTCGCCCCCGGCGAACGGGCCCGCGAGGCCTTCGAGCCGGGCGACCGGGTGGAGGTGGCCGGATTCCTCGACATGAGCCGACAGATCGGCGGCATCGTCGGGGCGGTGGCCCGCAGGCTCGCGACGGCCAGCCCACCGCAGCCGCTGGCCCTGCAGCCGGCCGAGATCGTCGCCGAAAACCGGATGGCGAGCCGGGCCGGCACCATCGCCGACTCCGGCGGCTACGACGGCTGCCTGATCCGCTGTCGGGCCACCGTCACTTCCGTCAACATGACGTCGGACGGCGTGATGCTGCTGCTCTCCGACGGCGACACTCCGCTCGCCGCCGAGCTGTCGCGGGATGCCACCGCGCAGAATCTGGTCGCACGGATTCGGCCGGGGAGCGAGGTCGAGGTGACGGGAATCGTTCAGCTGGGCATCGCGGCGCGATCGGTGGGCGGAATGACCGTGAACCACCCCACGCTCGAGCGCCTGACGCTTCTGGTCCGACGCGCCGACGACATCGCCGTGGTGCGGTCGCCCCCGTGGTGGACGCCAGGCCGGCTGGCGGTGGCAGTCGGCCTGCTGGCGGTGGTGGCGCTCGGCGCGATCGGCTGGGGGAGCATGCTGCGCCGCGAGGTCAAGCGACAGACGGATCTCGCGGTGAGCGAAGCAACGACCCGCCGCGAGGCGGCGATCGAATACGAGGCGGCCCTGCGGGAGCGAGGCCGGATTGCGGCCGACCTCCACGACACGCTCCTGCAGACGATGACGGGCATCGGCTACAAGCTGCAGATGTGCCGGGCGAGCCTTGCCGACGGCGAACTGCCGGCGATCGCCCAGGTCGAGTCGGCTGAACGACTCGTCGAGCATGCGGGCCGCCAGCTCCGCGGCACGGTCTGGTCGCTCCGGGCGATGCCCGACGCGCGGCGTCCCTTGCCGGTGGCCCTCGGCGATCTGCTCCACGCCATCTCCACCGAGCACGCCACGCCCATCCACCTGCATGCCGAGGAGGTGCGGGGCCCGATCGACGACACCGCCGGTCGCGAACTCCTGCTCGTGGTCCAGGAGGCGGTTCTCAACGCACTGCATCACGGCAGGCCGAGCCGTGTGGACGTGACGCTCGCCGCCACGCTCGCCGGAGTGACGGTGCGGGTGCAGGACGACGGCGAGGGCTTCGACGTCGGCCGTCAGCCCGGCATGGAGTCGGGTCACTTCGGAATGCAGGGCATGCGGGAGCGGATGGAGCGGCTGGGCGGTGTCTGCGAGGTGGCCAGCAGCCGCGGCGAGGGGACGACGGTCACGGTCTGGGCGCCGCCGGCCCGGGGCGATGCGGCGTTGCCGGTGGTGAAGCATGCCGTGAACGACGACTGGATGCGCGCCGTGGCGGAGGAGCGAGCATGACTTCCGCGAAAATTCGGGTGATGGTGGTGGACGACCATCCTGTGCTGCGGTCGGGGCTCGCGAGTCTTCTCGCGTTGCAGGGAGACCTGACGATCGTGGCCGAACTGGGGAGCGGGGCCGACGCGGTGCGGCGATGGAAATCCAGTCGACCGGACGTCGCGCTCGTCGATCTCTGGATGCCCGTGATGGACGGCGAGCAGACGCTGAAGGCGATCCTCGAGGTGCATCCGGCGGCGAGGGTGCTGATCCTGAGCTCGTCGGAGAGCGCGGCCGATGCCACGCGGCTCGAGCAGGTCGGAGCCCGAGGCTTTCTCACGAAGGGGGCCGATGCCAAGCAGATCGCAGCCGCCATACGGCAGGCGCATGCCGGCGAGCGCGGCGTGCGACGCGGGCAGCTGCGGAGCGTGGCCGTGCGGGCTGAAGCGGCGCTCAGTCGGCGTGAAACGGAGGTGCTCGCACTTCTGCGGCAGGGTTCGAGCAACGCCCAGATCGCCGCACGGCTGGCCATCTCCGAGGCGACGGTGAAGGCACACATGGCGTCGCTCATGGAGAAGCTCCACGCTTCCGACCGGGCGGGAGTCGTGGCTCGCGCGTTCGATATCGGCCTGCTGCGGCCGGAAGCGACACGCTAGGGTCGCGGCGCAAACGCGGCGGGCTCGCGGTCAGAGCACCGGCAGCGGCGGGAGTGACGGGCGGGCGGCGGCGGTCGCGGCGAGGTTGCCGACGAGACGTTCGCAGATCGCCTCGAGGTAGGGACGGCTCGCCGGGTCTTCGAAGTTGGCGGAGGTCTTCCCGGCGTCGCCGTGCTCCCGGATCGGGATCTGGAGCGGCACCTCGCCGAGGAAGGGGATGTCGAGTTCCTGCGCGGTCCGCTTCGCGCCGCCGGTGCCGAAGATGTCGTACCGCTTGCCCGTGTCGGGGCAGACGAAGAAGCTCATGTTCTCCACCATGCCGAGGATCGGGATGCTCACCTTGCGGAACATCGCGATCGCCTTCGTGGCGTCGAGGAGCGCGACGTCCTGCGGCGTGCAGACGACGACGGCGCCGGAGAGCGGCAGCACCTGCGAGAGGGTCAGCGCGATGTCCCCCGTGCCCGGCGGCATGTCGATCACGAGGTAGTCGAGCGGTCCCCAGGCCGTGTCGCGGAGCATCTGCGTGATCGCGCCATGGAGCATCGGCCCCCGCCAGACGACCGCCTCGCCGGCCGGCACCATGAACCCCATCGACATCACCGGCATCGGCCGCGTGGCGTCGCCGCCGGGAGAGTGCAGCATCGGCACGATCTTGCCGTTTTCGATCTCCGGCCTGCCCGTGAGCCCCAGGAGATGCGGCACGCTCGGGCCGTAGACGTCGGCGTCGAGGAGGCCGACCCGGCTGCCCGACCGGGCGAGGCCGATCGCGATGCTCGCGGCGATCGTGCTCTTGCCGACGCCCCCCTTGCCGCTGCCGACGGCGATCACGCTCTTCGCCTCGAGGCCGATCTGGCCGAGCTTCATCGGCGGCCGGTCGTGCGGCACGATCTCGACGGCGACCTGCGCGACGCCGGGAAACCTGCCGCGGAGCCGCTCTTCGATCCGGCCGCGGGTCGCCTTCCAGAGGATCGCCGAATGGGTCGTGAGGCCGACCTTCAGATGAATCGACGACGGCGAGGCCTCGATCGCGACGATCTGGCCGGTGTCTGCGAGCGGACGGCCGGTCTCGGGATCGGGGAAGCCGGCGAGTTCGGCCTTCACGGCGGAGGCGTCGATCGAGGTCATCGTGAGGCGGTCTCCAGCGAGCCGGCCTGCTCGCCCGGGGCGATCGGCAGGGCGGCATGGATCTCGTTGCCGGCGGCGCCCGCGCGGCCGGCAGCCTCGAAGAGGCCGCCCGGCTGGAACGTCACCATCGCGACCGCGGCGAGGCAGAGAAGCATCGCGACGCCCGAGGCGAGGCCGCCGTCGGCCTGGACGCCCCGGTCGGTCGACTTGAAGTACATCGCCGCGATGAGCCGCAGGTAGTAGGCGGCCGCGATCGCGGCGTTGAGCA
This sequence comes from Pirellulales bacterium, assembly GCA_040397565.1. Taxonomy (GTDB): domain Bacteria; phylum Planctomycetota; class Planctomycetia; order Pirellulales; family UBA1268; genus UBA4655. Next base: position 5,106 of record JBBAVU010000016.1, read on the forward strand.
CGAGCACGACCGCGAGGCCGAGGAACCAGGCACGGCGGCCGCCGAAGTCGATCGCCAATCCCCAGTCGACCTCGAGCGCGGCGGTGACGAGCGAGAGCTTGCCCCAGAATCCGGGCAGCGGGGGAATGCCCGCGAGGCTCAGGAGAAACACCGCGACGGCGAACGCGGCCACCGGGTTCGTGCCGGAGAGTCCGTCGAGATCGGCGACGGTCGACACCTCCTCGCGGGGCGGACGCGGCGTGTCGGCGGTCCAGACGGGCCAGCGGTGGCCGAGGTAGGTGATCGCCGCGAACACGCCCACCGTCGCGAAGGCATACGTGGCCAGATAGAAGAGCACGGCCGAGAGCCCGTCGAGCCCGATCCAGCCGCCGATCTCGCCGGGGTCGGTCGCCGCGGCGACGGCGATGCCCACGAGCATGTAGCCGGCATGGGCGATCGACGAGCAGGCCAGCAGCCTGCGGAGGTTCGACTGCAGGAGGGCCATCACGTTGCCGACGGTCATCGTGACGGCCGCGAGCACGGCCGTCATCTGCCAGAAGAGACCGGACCACTCGGCGGCGGTCCCCGTGCCGCTCCCGCCCGCGATCGCGAGGACGCGGGCGAGCACGACCACGCCGGCCACCTTCGGCAGCGTCGAGAGGAGGGCGGCCATGGGGCTGCTCGTCCCCTCGTACACGTCGGGCGCGTAGAAGTGCATCGGCACGGCCGCGAGCCGAAACGCGGCGCCGGCCATCGCCATGCCGATCGCGATCGGGAGCATCGCCGTCGCGACCGTCTGGCCCGGGCCGTCCGGCGACTGCAGCGCCGCCGCGATGTCGGCGAGTTTCGTCGAGCCGCCGATGCCGTAGAGGCAGACGATCGCGTAGAGGAAGAACGCGGAGGCGACGAGCGAGAGGAAGAAATACTTGAGCGTCGCCTCCTGGCCCCGCGCCGTCTGCCTCGCGAGGCCGAGGAGGACGTAGGTCGGGATCGACACGAGCTCGAGCGCCACGAACAGGAGCACGAGATCGCTTGCGCACGCCACGAGGGAAAGCCCCGCGAGCAGAAGCAGGAAGGTGCCCGCCTCCTCGCAGGTGCCGGTCGGCCGGCGGACGCCGAGTCGCGAGTCGCCCGACTGCACGAGCACGAGCAGCCCGCCGGTCACGAGCACGAGCCAGCGGACGAACGACGCGAAGCCATCGATACAGACGACCGACGAGACGGCATCGATCGGCTGCCGGCCGGCCACGACGAGCGCCGTCACGATCGCCGCGA
>JBBAVU010000016.1:6459-26328 GCA_040397565.1 Pirellulales bacterium
ACGGCATCGATCGGCTGCCGGCCGGCCACGACGAGCGCCGTCACGATCGCCGCGACGGCGAGGATCCAACCGTGGCGGAAGCCAGCGAAGGCACCTGCCAGGTACGCCACGAGCGCCGCGGCCACGAGGATGATTTCGGGGGCGAGGAGCCGGAAGGTCTCCGGCGAAACGGTGAACGAGCCGGCGGCGTCGGCGAGGATCATGGCTTCCCTTCGAGGGTGACTTCACGGGCGTCGGGCTTCGTCGCCCCGCGAGCGATCGGGTCGGCGGCGACCCTGGCCGCAAATGCCTCGCGGCTCGCGAGCGTCGCGTCCCGCACCGCCGGCGCGGCCGGCCGCAGGAACGTGCCGGGCGCGAGCCCGATCCAGAAGACGAAGACGACCAGTGGCAGGAGCGCCGCCCACTCGAACCAGGCGAGATCGAGCGGGTTTCTGGCGGCGGTGGCCTGGCCGTGGTGTTCGCCGTGATGGCCGTGGCCGTGATCGGCATGGGCGTGGGAGCCGTGCCCGGGCGGCTCGCGGGAAGGACCGAAGAGCACCCGCTCCACCGCCGAGAGCATGTACCAGGCGCCGAGCACGACGCCGACCACCGCAAGCAGGGCCATCGCGAGGTAGGCCGCGGCGATCGAGGCCGGGGCGCCGGCCCAGGCCCGCTGGAACGTGCCGGCGAGGATGAGGAACTCCCCGACGAACCCGTTGAGGCCGGGCAGTCCGATGCTCGAAAACGTGAAGATCATGAAGAGCACGGCGAGCCAGGGCGCCTTCGAGGCGATGCCGCCGAGGTTCGCGATCGACCGCGTGTGGAACCGCTCGTAGATCATGCCGACGAGCGCGAAGAGTCCCGCCGACGACAGCCCGTGGTTGATGAGCTGGAGGTTCGCCCCCTCGATCGCCACCGGCTCGAGCGCAAACAGCCCCATCACGCAGTAGCCCATGTGGCTCACGCTCGAGTAGGCGACGAGCCGCTTGAGATCCGTCTGCGCGAGCGCGACGAGCGCCCCGTAGAGGATGCCCACGACCCCGAGCGCCACCAGCCACGGGGCCGCCGCGGCGGAGGCCTCCGGCAGCATCGGCAGCGAGAACCGCAGGAAGCCGTACATGCCGATCTTGAGCATCACGCCGGCAAGGTCGACCGAGCCCGCCGTGGGGGCCTCGACGTGCGCCAGCGGCAGCCAGGTGTGGAAGGGGAAGATCGGCACCTTGATCGCGAATCCCGCGAGAAGCGCGAGAAAGACCCACATCTGGAGCCACCCGCTCTCGGCCGTCATCGGGATCGGGTGCGCGGCCAGGCCCGCGGTGAGCGTGGCGATGTCGAAGGAGAGCGAGCCGGAATGGCTGGCGTTCCAGAGCACGATCGCGAGCAGCCCGAGGAACGCCAGCACGCTGCCGGCGAGCGTGTAGACGAAGAACTTCGCCGCCGCCCGCCGGCGGTCGTCGTGGCCCCAGATGCCGATCAGGAAGAAGAGCGGCACGAGCGTGAACTCGAAGAAGACGTAGAAGAGGATCACGTCGCGGGCGGCGAACACGCCGAGCATCGCCGACTCGAGCACGAGCAGGAGCGAGTAGAAACCGATCGCACGATCCTTCACCGCCTCCCAGCTGACGAGCACGGCCGTCAGCGACAACAGCGCCGAGAGGGCGAAGAGCCAGAGGGAGAGGCCGTCGAGGCCGACCGACAGCCGGATGTCGAACCCGGCCGGGCCGCCGTCGGCGGCGGGCGACGAGACGAGCCAGGGAAACGAGGCGACGGCGTAGGGCTCGCCGGCGGCGGCCTCGGGGCTCGCGAGATACCTCAGCACGAGCCAGCCCGCCAATACGAGCGTCACGAGCGTCGTGACGACGGCGCTTTGACGCAGGGCCGAGAGGCCACGGGAGCCGATCACCCACGCGACCACCGCGCCGATGAGCGGGCAGGCGAGCGTGACGATCAGGTGGGTCGATGGCGAGAAACCGTTCATCAGTCCGCTTTACCCCCGCAGCCGCCAGAAGAGCGCCAGCACGATGAGCAGCACGCCGCTGGCTCCGGCGAGCGCGTACCGCTGCACGAGCCCCGACTGGAGCCCGCGGACGATCGAGCCTGCGGCGACCGGCAGCCGGCCGACGGCATCGACCGTCCCGTCGATCACGAACCGGTCGAAGGCCGCCGCGACGAACGCGAGCCCCTCGAGCGGCTTCACGACGAGGGCCGAGTAGACCTGGTCGATGAAGAAGCGGTTCGCGAACAGCCATTCGAGCGGGCCGAGGAACCGCTCCATCTGCGGACCGTCGCTGCGGCGGCCGAGATGACCGACGGCGGCGACGGCGATGCCGATCGCCGCGGCGAGCGTTCCCTGGATCGCGATGTCCATGTGGAAGGCGTGCGGCACGGCGGTGGCGGCGACGGCCGGCGCCGCGAGCGACGGCGTGGCCGCGAGGAAGTCGGAGAGCGCGTGGGTGGAGAAGAGCCACCAGCCCGAAACGGCCGACGCCGCCGCGAGGATGCACAGCGGAATCGTCATCACCGGCGGCGACTCGTGCGGCCCGGAGCCCCCGTGACCGTGGGCCTCGTGCCCGTGGGCATGCCCCATCGCCTCCTCGGGCACCCGCTCGGGCCCGGTGAAGGTCATGAAGACCGCGCGGAACGAGTAGAACGCCGTGAGGCCCGCCGTCACGATCGCCATCCACCAGATCACCCGCCAGACCCGCGGCCGGTCGAGGCCGTCGAGCCAGGCCGCCGCCGCCGGCGCAACGGTCTCGTCTGCACTGGCTTTGCCAGAGAACGACACGGCCCTGCCAGAGAACGACACCGGATGGAATGCGGCCGCGACCGTCGAGGGCTCGTGGTGGCCGTCGTGCCCACCGGGAAAGGCCTTCGCGTGGACGGAGGCGAGGATCTCGTCCTTGCTGAAGAACCCGGCGAAGGGGGGAACGCCCGCGAGCGCCAGGCTCCCGACGAGGAACGTCGCGGCCGTGATCGGCATGATGCGTCGCAGGCCGCCGAACCGCCGCATGTCGATGACGCCCCCCATCGAGTGCATGACGGAGCCCGCCCCCATGAAGAGCAGGGCCTTGAAGAAGGCGTGGGTGACGAGGTGGAAGATCGCGGCGGTGAAACCGAGGAGCGTGCCCGTGCCGAGGCTCACGAACATGTAGCCGAGCTGGCTGATCGTCGAGTAGGCGAGCACCCGCTTCAGGTCGTTCTGCACCGTCGCGATGAGACCGGCGACCAGCGCCGTGACGGCCCCCACGATCGAGACCGCGACGAGCGCCCCCGGGCAGGCCTCGAAGAGCGGCGCGCAGCGGGTCACGAGGTAGATGCCGGCGGTCACCATCGTGGCGGCGTGGATGAGGGAGCTCGCGGGGGTCGGCCCCTCCATCGCGTCGGGCAGCCAGACGTGGAGCGGAGCCTGCGCGCTCTTGCCGCAGGCCGCGAGGAGCAGGCAGAGGCAGATCGCCGTGCCGACGGCGCCGCCGATGATCCTCCCGGGCTCCTCGAGCCGCGTCACCCCGAGCACTCCCGGTTGGAGGCTCCCGTCGGCCAGCGTCGCGTCGTGGAAGTTGAGCGTTCCGTAGGTCATCCAGATGAGGAACACCGCGATCGCGAGGCCGAAGTCGCCGATGCGGTTGACGAGGAAGGCCTTCTTTGCGGCGCGGGCCGCCTCCGGCTTGCGGAACCAGAAGCCGATCAGGAGGTAGCTGCAGGCCCCGACCGCCTCCCAGAAGACGTAGACGACGAGGAAATTCGTCGCACTCACGAGCATCGTCATCGAGAAGACGAAGAGGGCGACGAGCGCGAAGAACCGGGCATAGCCGGGGTCGTCGTGCATGTAGCCGATCGAGTAGATGGCGACGAGCAGGCCGACGCAGGTCACGAGCGCGAGCATCGTCGACGTCAGCGGGTCGAGCCGCAGCTCGATCGGGATCGAGAACGGAATCGCCGCGGCCGAGCCGTCGGTGGCCGGTGCGGAGAGCGGCGTGCCGGGGGGCGTCGCCGCCGGGGAGGGCACGATCGCCTCGTCGATGGTCGCCCACTGCCAGAGCGTGGACGGGCTGTCGAACTGCTTCGCCGTCTCGAACGCGGCGTCGGCGGCGTGCGGGTCGCCGTGGCCGACGACGGCCGCATGGGTCGAGAACAGGAGCATGACGGCCGCGACGGCCGCCCCGGCGATGCCGGCGACCGCCGGCAGGTGGGCGCGGTGGCCGAGCCGCCGGCCGACGAGCAGCGTCACGATCGCCGCGGCGAGGGGGAGGGCGGGCACGAGGGCTTGCAGGGTAGGGGTGCTCACGGGCATCGGGAAGGCGGGTGCGGGGGGTGTCGGTCAGACGTGCTCGCGCTCGAGCAGTTCGTCCTCGTCGGTCTCGGGCAGCACGCCTGCCGGCGTGAGCTTCGGCCATTTCGCGGCGGCGGTGTCGATCGACGGCAGGGCATGGTCGACGACGCGGGGGAGGTTGTCCTCGCGGAGGCTCTGCCAGGCCTGGCTGTCGAGCCGGCCGGTCCTCGCGAACGCGCCGAGCACGAGCACCAGCGCGATCGCCGCCTCGCAGGCCGCCACGGTGAGCACGAAGATCACGAGCATCTGCCCGCCCCAGTCGCCGTGGTGGCGGCTCCAGGCGACGAGGCTCACGGAGATCCCCTGGAGCATCAGCTCGGCACAGAGAAACATCACGATCAGGTTGCGGCGGGTGAGGATCCCCGCGAGCCCGAGCGCGAACAGGATCGCACCGACGATCAAGCCGTTCGCCGTCAGGCCGTCGATGGCGGGGCCGTCGGCGATGACCGCGAGGGTTGCAAGCTGGACGGCGGGCATCATCGGGATCCCTCCCGCCCGGCGGTTTCGCCCCGCGACACCACCGCGATCGCCCCGACGAGCGCGACCAGAAGCAGCACTCCCGCGGCCTCGACGGAGACGAGGTGGCGGCCGAAGAGCTCCGCCCCGAGCCTCGCCACGTGGTTCTCCGCGAGGGGATCCGCCGACACGGCCGCAATGGGCGCGGCCGACACGGGCGCGGCGGACACGGGCTCGGCCGAGAGCCGGCCGATCGACAGCGTGAGCAGGCCGAGCAGGACCGCGGCCGTCACGGCCGACAGGAAAGGCTCGTTGCTCACGCGGTCGTACGGCGCGAGGCCCGCGGGCTGTGCGAGCATGAGCACGAAGAGGAACATCACGAGGATCGCGCCGGCGTAGACGACGATCGTGGCCACGCCGAGAAACTGCGCCCCGAGCACGAGCAGCACGCCAGCCACGCCCAAGAGACACATCGCGAACCAGATCGCGGAGTAGACCGGCGAGCGGGTGAGCACGGTCGCGGCTCCCGACACGACCGCCACGAGCGACACCGTGAGAAACACCCCCTCCTCGCCGAGGCTGCCCAGCCGGCGACCGGCGCAGGCGAGTCCCGCGAGGGCCGCGATGCCCAGGAGCGTGCCGAGCCAGCGGGCGGTCCCGCTCTCCCGGCCCCGTGGCAGAAGCAGCCAGAGCGAGATCGCCGAGGCCGTGACGGCGCCGGCGAGCAGCCGCCCGGGGGTGAGGAGCTCGGCAAGCGTCATCAGAGCGTGCCTCCCAGCGACTCCGACTTCATCGGCTCGGAGTCCTTCGTCATGTCGTAGACGCTCAGGAGCTTCTCCTTGTCGAAGATCATCTCCTCGCGGCTCTTGCCGGTGAGGTCGAGCAGGCTCGTAAGCTCGATCGCATCGACCGGGCAGGCCTCTTCGCACATCCCGCAGAAGATGCACCGCAGCTCGTCGATCTGGAAGCTCTCCGGATACTTTTCGCGGTCGGGCCAGGGGCTCTCCGTCGCCACGATGTCGATGCAGTGTGCCGGGCAGGCGGTCGCGCAGAGGAAGCAGGCCACGCACTTCACGCGGCCGTCGTCGTCGCGGTTGAGCCGGTGGACGCCCCGGTAGATCAGCGGGTTGCCGACCTGCGGCCGCTGTTCGGGATAGCTCACGGTCACCTTCGGGCTGACGAGGTGCCTCGCCGTCGTCGTGAGCCCCTGGATGAAGAGGGGAAGGTAGAGCCGCTCGGCGAGCCCGAGCGGCTTCTCGTCGATCCAGGCTATGGAAGGGTCGGATGGCTTCATCGTGCACCTGCGTAGTCGGGCTGCCTCCCGGCGAGTTCCCGTTCGATGTCGAGGGGGCCGTGGGTCCGGATCGGCGTGTTGTCGGTGCCCGACGGCGTGAGCAGGCCGGAGACGATCCAGCCGGCGAAGAAGACCGTCCACGGGATCGCGATGGCGGCCCAGCCGGCGAGGTTCTCCCCGAGGGCGGCGACGAGCTGCGGACGGAACTCCTCCACCGCCGCGACGGTCACGAGGTTCGCGAGGCCCAAGGGCAGCATCACCTTCCAGGCGAGGTTCATGAGCTGGTCGAATCGGAAGCGGGGCCAGCTCCACCGCACGAGCATGAAGAAAAGAATGACGGCGAAGATCTTGGCGGAGAGCACGGCGAATCGCAGGCCCGCGCCGAGCCAGGTCACCTCCTGCGACGAGCCGGTGACGCCCCAGAGATGCCATCCGCCGAGAAACATGATCACGATCAGGAAGGCCGCCGTGACCATGTGGAGGAACTCGGCGACCAAAAACAGCAGGAGCTTGATCCCCGAATACTCGGTGTGGTAGCCGCCGACGAGCTCCTGCTCCGCCTCGGGCAGGTCGAAGGGGAGCCTCGCCGCCTCGGCGAAGCTCGCCACGAGGAACACGACGAACCCGAGCGGCTGGGCGAAGGCGTACCAGGTGCCGCTCTCCGCCTGGGCGTTCATGATGGCATCGAGCTTGAGCGACCCTGCCGCGAGGACGACGCCGAGCAGGCCGAGGCCGAGCGGGATCTCGTACGCGACGAGCTGGGCGCTGCTCCGCAGGCCGCCCAGGAAGCCGTACTTGTTGTTGCTCGCCCAGCCGCCGAGCAGCACGCCGTAGACCGCGATGCTGGACAGCGCGAAGACCCAGAGCACGCCGACGTCGAGCCCCGGCGCGACGAGGAAGGGCACCGGGTCGGGCAGGCCGGGGATGCCCAGCGGCGGCAGGACGCTGCCGAAGGGGATCGCGGCGAAGATCGCCAGCGACGCCGCGAGGATCACCAGCGGCGCCGCCGCGTAGAGCACCTTGTCGACGTGCTTCGGCGTGAAGTCCTCCTTGAGGATGATCTTCAGTCCGTCGGCGAGAGGCTGCCCGAGGCCGAAGAGCTTGATCTTCGTGAGCGGGATGCCGACGCGATTGGGCCCCTTCCGGTCCTGCACCCAGGCCGCCATCCACCGCTCCACGAGCACGAGATACGCCGCCGCCGTCATCAAGCCGCCCACGAGCAGGCCGATTTTGACGAGCGCCGCAATCGTCGAAGGCGAGGGGAGGTACGAGGTCATGGATGCGACTACTTCGAGGCGAGTTGCTGAATCCGCAGGTCGATGCCGGTGGAGGGAACGTCGCCGGCGAGCGCGGCGAAGGCGGGCGACGACTCCGCGATCTGGCGGCGGACGGCCTCGGCGTCGTAGAGGCCGCGGCGGCCGAGCATGCTCCAGGAGAGCCGCCCCTCCGGCCAGACGCCGGCGGGCGGTCGGATGGCCTGCTGGAACACCTGTGCCCGGTGGGCGGCGTTCACCCAGGTGCCGGCCCGCTCGGCGAAGCCGGCGGCGGGCAGCTTCCACGTGGCCATCCGCGAGAGCGGCGATTCGAAGAGATCCTGCACGACGAGGCAGGAGAGGGATGCGAAGGATTCGGCCGCATCCTCGTCGATCCAGCCGCGAGGGTAGGCGGCGGTGATCCACGCGGCGTCGGCGTTGCCGCCGCGGACGTGGTCGAGCAGGGCATCCCAGCCCGGCACACCGCCCGCCGCGTCCACCGCGCCGAAGAGGGCGATCACGCCCTCCACTCCGCGCCGGTTGGGGCACTTTTCGGCGCGGATCGTGAATCCGCCGGGATAGGTTTCATCGGTCCCGTCCACCGGAACGTGGCCGACGGCGAGGAAGGCCTGCGGGTCGATCGATCGTGCGACCGCGCAGAGCATCCACGCCTCCTCGAGCGTGAGCATCGGCGAGACGGCCACCGCCAGCCGGCCCGCGGCGCCGAGGTCGTCGCGGAGCCTGCGGCCGACGTCGGACCACTCGATCGTGTCGAACTCGGCATGGCCGCGGCGAACGCGTCCGCCCGCGGCACGCCTTGCTTCGACGAGCCGGGAAGGGTCGTGGAGGTGGTGCCAGCCGTAGCGGCCGTCGTCGCACATCCACCACTTGTTCACGTGCGGATTCTCGCGGGGCTTCAGCCGGTAGACCGTGTCCTGGTTGTGCTCGGTGTGGATCGAGCAGCCCGCGGCGCAGCCGCCGCAGACGTTGGGCTCCCGCTTCAGGAACCAGACCCGCTGCTGGTAGAGGAAGTCCTTGTCGCCGAGCGCCCCGACGGGGCAGAGGTCGACGACGTTGCCGGAGAGCTTGTTTTCGAGCGGGAAGCCGGGGAAGACGTCGATCTCCTCCTTCGCCCCGCGGTTGATCACCATCAGCTCGCTGGAGCCCGAGATCTCCCGCGTGAACCGCACGCACCGCGTGCACATGACGCAGCGGTCCACGAAGAGCGTGACGGTCGATCCCATCTCCCGCTTGCGGCTCGTGAAGGGGTGGAGGTCGGCCCGACGCTCGGGCTGGCCGTGCTCGAAGTGGTAGTCCTGGAGCAGGCACTCCCCGGCCTTGTCGCAGATCGGGCAGTCGATCGGGTGGTCGATGAGCAGCGCCTCCTCGACCCTCGCCCGGCTCTCCTTGACGAGCTGGCTCTCCGTCACGATCACGGTGCCGTCCTTCGCCGGCGTCTGGCAGGCGGGCACGAGCTTCGGCACCATCGTCACCTTGCCGGTCGCCGCGTCGCGGCTGCCGGTCTCGATCAGGCACATGCGACAGCTCGCGACGACCGTGAGGCCCGGATGCCAGCAGTAGTGCGGGATCTCGGCGCCGGCCCGCCGGGCGGCCTCGATGCAGTTGAGCCGCTCGTCGGCCCCGATCTCGATCTCTTTTCCGTCGACGATGATGACCGGCATCAGTGGGCCCCCACGATCTGCAGGGCGGGCACGGGCTCGGTCACCATCCAGCCCGACGGGTTCGTCCGCTTGATGTAGTCCTCGAACTCGCCGCGGAACTTCTTGATGGCGTTCTTGATCGGCCAGGCGGCCCCGTCGGCGAGGCCGCAGATCGTCGAGCCGGGCATCATCCCCATCGTGTTGCCGATCTCGTGGAGGATGTCGAGGTCCTTGAGCCGTCCCTTGCCCGCCTTGATCCGCTCGAGCATCCGCAGCGACCAGCTCGTGCCCTCGCGGCAGGGGGTGCACTGGCCGCACGACTCGTGGGCGAAGAAACGGCAGGAGTTGTGAAGGAAGTCGACGATGCTCGTCTGGTCGTCGATGACGACGACCGCCGCCGTGCCGAGCCCGAGGCAGCCGACCTTCCCGGGGCCGGCGAAGTCGAGCGGCGTGTCGAGCTCGCTTTCGGTCATGAGGCCCATCGAGATCCCGCCGGGGATCACGGCCTTCGCCCTGCGGCCCTTCCAGACGCCGCCGCCGTGCTCCTCGATGAGCTGCCGGGCGGTGATGCCGAGCGGCGCCTCGTAGCAGCCGGGCTTCTCGACGTGGCCCGAGAGGCAGTAGAGCTTCGGGCCGTAGCTGCCGGGGTCGCGGGGATTGTTCGGGTCGGCCGGCACGCCGATCGACTTGAACCAGTCGACGCCGCGGCGGGCGATCTGGGCGACGCAGGCCATCGTCTCGACGTTGTTGACGACCGTCGGCTTGCGGAAGAGACCCTCGATCGCCGGGAACGGCGGCTTGATCCTGGGCCAGGCCCGCTTCCCCTCGAGGCTCTCGATGAGGCCGGTCTCTTCGCCGCAGATGTAGGCCGCGGCGCCGCGGTGGAGGTAGACGTCGAGCGAGAAGCCGGAGCCCTTGATGTTCTTGCCGAGCCAGCCGGCGGCATACGCCTCGTCGATCGCCGCCTGGAGCCGTTGCCAGCTCCGCGGGTATTCGTACCGCAGGTAGATGTAGGCGGTGGAGGCCCGCGTGGCGTAGGACGAGAGGATGATCCCCTCGATCACCTGGTGCGGGTCGTCCTCCATGAGGATCCGGTTGTTGAACGTCCCCGGCTCGCTCTCGTCGGCGTTCACGCAGAGGTAGATCGGCCCGGGGTGGTCCTTCGGGAGGAAGGTCCACTTGAGGCCCGTCGAGAAGCCCGCGCCGCCGCGGCCCCTCAGCCCGCTCGACTTCACCATCTCGATCACGTCGGCCGGCTGCTTTTCCGCGAGCGCCTTGGCCACCGGTGCGTAGCCGCCCCGGGCGACGTAGCTGGCGAGCGTGTGGCCGTCGGGCACTCCGACGGCCTCGAGCAGGACTGGCTTGAATGGAGGCATGGTCAGGTGGCCCTCGCGCGTGGCTTCTTGAGCTCGGCCTGGGCGGCCTCGGGCGTCATGTTCGCAAGCAGGTCGTCGTTGGCAAGGATGCAGGGGGCAAAGTCGCAGGCCCCGAGGCACTCCGCCGGCTCGATCGTCAGCTCACCATCGGGCGTCGTGCCGTAGGGATCGATGCCGTTGGCGTGGCAGAGCCGTTCGAGCAGTTCGTCGCCCCCCCGCAGCGCACAGGAGACCGACCGGCAGACGAAGGCCCGCACCTTTCCGCACGGCTTCTCCTGCGGGAAGAACTGGTAGAAGGAGAGCGTGTCCTGCACCTCCGCCGGCGCGAGCCCGAGCACCTCGGCGATCTCGACCACCGCCTCGAGCGGCACGTGCCGCAGCTCCGCGTAGACGACGTGGAGGGCCGGCAGCGTGAGCGCGCGGCGATTCGGATACCGCGGCGCGAGCGCCTCGATCTTCGCGACCATCTCGTCGGTGAGGATCTTTTTCCGTGCGATCATCGGTCGAGCTCCGCGGCGATGATGTTGAGGCTGCCGAGCACGGCGACGACGTCGGAGAGCGTGTGGCCGCGGATGAGCTGGGGGAAGAGCGCGAAGTGGAGCACGGAGGGCGGCCGGCACCTCGCCCGGTAGGCCGCCTCGCCGCCGTCGCCGACGACGTAGAAGCCGAGTTCGCCGTTGGGCGCCTCGATCGCGGCGTACGACTCCTCGCAGGGCACCTCGAAGCCGCGGTTGGCCATCGAGAGCTCGAAGTGCGAGATCGTGCCCTCGATCGTCGAGTAGACCTGCTTCTTCGTCGGCAGCGCGGTCCGCTGGTCGATGCCGACGTTCACGGGCCCCGAAGGGAGGTTCTCGAGGGCCTGGGCCACGATCTTGAGGCTCTCCCGCATCTCGGCCATCCGCACGAGGTAGCGGGCGTAGCAGTCGCCGGCGCTCGCGCAGCAGACCTTGAAGTCGAAGTCACGGTAGGCGAGGTAGGGCTCGTCCTTGCGGAGATCCCGCGTCACGCCGCTGGCCCTCGCGACCGGGCCGGTCGCGCTGCGGTTGATCGCCTCGGCCTTCGAGAGCACGCCGACCCCCTTCGTGCGGTCGACGAAGATGCGGTTCCGCGTGAGCAGCCGCTCCATGTCGTCGAGCGTCTTCGGGAAGGTCTTGAGGAACGTGCGGATCTTCTCGATCACCAGCGGCGTGAAATCCTGCGAGGCGCCGCCCACCCGCGTGTAGGAGTTGGTGAACCTCGCGCCGCAAAGCGTCTCGAAGATGTCGTAAATCACCTCCCGCTGGTAGAAGGCGTAGAGGAAGAAGGTGAAGGCGCCCGTGTCGAGGCCGACCGCCCCGTTGCACAGCAGGTGGTCGCTGATCCTCGCGAGCTCCGCGATGATCACGCGGATGTACTTGCACCGCGGCGTCAGGTCGATGCCGAGCAGCCGCTCGACGGCCTCGTGCCAGGCGACGTTGTTCGCCATCGGCGAGATGTAGTTCATCCGGTCGGTGACCGTGACGTACTGGTTGAACGTGAGGTGCTCGCCGATCTTCTCGAAGCCCGAGTGGAGGTAGCCCATCTCGGGCATGGCATCGACCACCCGCTCCCCCTCGAGCTTCAGCACGAGCCGCAGTGTCGTGTGGGTGGCGGGGTGCTGCGGGCCGAAGTTGAGCGTCCAGAGGTAGTCCTCGCTCCGCTCGGCGGGCGTCGCGACGTCGAACTCGGAGGTGGCGATCGACATGGGCTCAGCTCCGATCCCGGGTGAGGACGGGGAAGTTGTGCCGCTCGCCGCGGCCCTGGAGCGGGTAGTCCTTGCGGAGCGGATGGCCGGTGAACTCCTCGGGCATCACGAGCCGCCGCAGGTCGGGGTGCCCTTCGAAGCGGATGCCGAAGAGATCCCACACCTCCCGCTCGAGCCAGTCGGCGCCTTCCCAGAGCGGGACGACGCTTCGCACGACCGGGCAGGGATCGGTGCCCTCCACCGGCTCGTCGACGAACACGCGGATCGTCAGCCTGGCGGCCGTGGCCGTCGAGGCGAGCAGGTAGACAAGGCCGAACCGCCGCTTCGCGCCGCGGTATTCGAGGTAGTCGACGCAGCTGACGTCGACGAGCAGGTCGAAGCCGGCTTCCTTCAGGCTCGCGAGGACCTCGAACGAACGCTCGGCGGGCACGACGACCCGACGCTGGCCCCGAAAGACCGAAGACTCCACGCCGGGAAACGCCGTCGCCACGGCGGCCACTGCATCCTGGGCGGCGCGGGACGCCTCGGATCCGGCGGGATCGGGGCTGGAGGGTTCGCGGCTGGCGGTCGCTTCGGCCATGAATCTCGGGGGCGGGCTAACGGGCGGAGGACGTTTCGGCGAACTCGGAGAGCCGACGCTGGAGGACGGGGTTGCGCGAGGCGTCGATCGTGAGCGGGTCGGCCGACTCGACGAGGGCCCGCTTGCGGAGCTGCCGGTTGGCCGTTTCGAACTCGCGGCCGGTGATCGTGCCCTCCAGCTGGATCTTGTCCTGGAGGTCGATGATCGCCTGGATGAGCTGCTCCGGCCGCGGCGGGCAGCCGGGCACGTACATGTCGACGGGAATGAACCGGTCGATCCCCTGCACGACGGCGTAGGTGTCGAACACGCCTCCCGTGCTCGCGCAGGCGCCCATCGAGATGCACCACTTCGGCTCGCTCATCTGCAGCCAGATCCGCTGGAGCACCGGAAGCATCTTCATGACGACCCTGCCCGCGACGATCATGAGGTCGCACTGGCGGGGGCTGAAGCGGAACACCTCGGCCCCGAACCGGGCGAGATCGTGCTTGCTCGCGCCGGTGGCCATGAGCTCGATCCCGCAGCACGCCGTCGCGAAGGGCATCGGCCAGAGGCTGTTCTTCCGGCACCAGTTGGCGAGCTCGTCGAGCCTGCTCACGACGACGTTCTCGGGAAGCTCGAGACCGGGCGAATGATTCACCGCCATCGAAACACCCCCTTCCGCCAGTCGTACGCGAAACCGACCACGACCAGGGCGGTGAACGCCATCGCCCCGACGAAGACGAGCCCCCGGCCGCTCACGAGCCCGTCGGCCACGGCCGCGTCGATGCCGGCCTTCGACCGGCTCGCGACGGCCCACGGGTAGAGGAAGAGCAGTTCGACGTCGAAGACGAGGAACGTGATCGCCACGAGATGGAAGCGGACGTCGAACCGTCGCTTCGTGTCGTGGACGGGGTCCATGCCGCTCTCATAGGGCATCTCCTTCACGGCCGTGACCCGCTTGGGGCCGATCAGTTCCGCGAAAACCAGCAGCCCCACGGAGACCGCCGCCGCGATCAGGACGAAGAGCAGGACTGGGAGGATCGCGTCCATTTTTGCCGTTCTGTGCGGGAGAAAGCCGACTTCGTGAAAATCGTCACAAAGTCGGCTCCGAAAAAAGCCGGGAGGCTTTCGCCTGCCGGCCCTTGTCGAAACCGCTCAAGTTATACAGTCGGAGAGCGGGACCGGCGAGAACGTCGTCGGCGACGCGTCCCGGAGGCCGAATGGCCTCGGAAACCGCGCACAAAAACCGCCCGGGAGGCGGCCTGATGAAACCCTCGAGAGCCCTTGGTCCGGCGATATTGATGGCGGCGGCCTTGGCGTCGGCCCCGATCGAGGCCGCCGAGCCGGCGACCTGGCCCCGGTTTCGCGGGGCTTCGGCCGCCGGTCAGGAGGGCCGCTCGGCCCCGGCCTTCCGGGCATCCGACGCCCGCTGGGCCTGGAGCGTCGAGCTCCCGGGACGCGGAAACGCATCGCCCGTGGTCTGGGGCGAGCGGGTCTTCGCGGTCTCGGCAGCTGAAACCGACGGCTCGAAGGTCGTCTCCTGCCACGCCGTCGCCGATGGTCGCACGCTCTGGGCGGAGACGTTTCCCGGTTCCCTCGATCGCGTCCATGCCTGGAACAGCCTTTCGACGAGCACGCCCGCGGTGGACGGCGAACGCGTCTACTGCCTGCGGCATGCCGATGGCCGGGTGCACGTCGAGGCGATGGATCACGACGGGAAGCGGCTCTGGAGCCGCGCGATCGGCCCGTTCGCCGGCGAGCACGGGTTCGGCACGTCGCCCGCCGTCTGGCAGGGGCTCCTGATCGTGCCTCACGACGACGATGCCGCGAGCTGCATCGTGGGGCTCGACACGGCGAGCGGCATCGAGCGGTGGCGGCTTCCGCGGGAGTCGGCCAAGGCGTCGTACTCCACGCCGCTCGTCGTCGATGCCGATCCGCCGATCGCCGTCGTCGCGAGCATGGCCCACGGGTTCACGGCGATCGATCCGCGGGACGGCCGCGTGCGGTGGGAGCGGCGGTGCTTCCAGAAGCGAACGGTGTCGTCGCCCGTGCTCGTCGCCTCGCCGGGCGGCGATCTCCTGCTCGGCAGCTGCGGCGAGGGGGGCGGCGACAACTCGCTCGTGGCGATCCGGATGCCGGCGGGAATGCAGGATGCGGCCGATCCTCCTCCGATCGCATGGCAACTCGACCGCGGCGCGAGTCCGTACGTGCCGACGCCGCTCGCGGCCGCCGCGGGAATCGTCCTCTGGGGCGACCGCGGAGTCGTGACCTGCGTCGATCCGGCCGACGGGGCGATCCGCTGGAGGGGACGCGCCGGCGGCGACTATTCCGCGTCGCCTGTCCGCGTCGGCGAGACGATCGTGAACGTTTCGTCGGAGGGGGAGATCGTCGCGATCGCCGATGCCGACCGATTCGAGGTGGTGGGGCGGCTTCCGCTCGGGGAGCCCTCGCGTGCGACGCCCGCCGTGGCGGGAGGGCGGCTCTTCGTTCGTGGCGAACGGACGCTTCGGGCGATCGTGCTCACGCCGCCATCCGCCGCCGACCGGCCGACGGGCACCAGCCGATGAGGTCGGAGAGCCGCTGTTCGTGCGGCTCGTAGAAGGCCTCCAGCCGCGACCGCGTCGCCCCCTGCATCGCGTCGCCGTGTCGCCCCTCGTTCCGCGCCGTGAAGTTCGGCGGCTCCCACGGGTCGACGCCCATGAAGGCGAGCACTTCCGCGACCACGGCCCGCGGATCGGCGAAGAGCCGCCCGGCGTCGACGACGAGCAGTTGCTCCGCGGGGAAGCAGGCCCGCCAGCGGAGAAGCTGCTCCGCGTAGAGTCCGCGCCGCAGATACGAGTACCGCTTGTGGGCGAGGCTCACGGCCTGCGGATCGGCGAGCAGCCGCTCCTCCTCGCCGGCGATCCGCTCCTCCTCGGCGTCGATCGCGTCCTCGAACGAGAGGTTCTCCCGGCCGAGCCGGAGGTTGTTGTGGTAGTGGGAGAACGCGCGATCGACAGGGTCGCGCAGGAGAATCACGAGCTTCACGTCGGGCACGAGCTCGCGGATCCTCGCCGGCACCCGCGGCTCGAAGAGGTAGTAGGGGCTCGATTCGAACGGCAGCGGCGCGACGGCCGCGGCGTGCCCCTGCCGTCGCGGAAACTGCCTGGCGTACCAGCCGGGGCCGCGGTGGAAGTTCATGTCGAAGTAGTGCACTTCCTTCTCGAGCGACGGCGAGAGCTGCGGATGCCCCTCGAGGTAGGCGAAGAGCGACGTCGTTCCGGCCTTCATCGCGCCCGGGATGATGAGCCTCGGGAGCGATCGGCGGTCGGGCGAGCCGCTGCCGCGGACGAGCTGGGGAAGGAATCGAAGTGGCATGGCTCTCCTCACGCGGCCGCCGGCCGCCCTCTCTTCATCCGCGGTCTGGCACGGCGTTCGATGAGGTCGAGCAGTCCGTTGCCGTCGGCCTTCGGAACGATCGAATCGGGCAGCCGTGAATCGGGCGATCCGTTGACGAGCCTCCGCCCCGACTGGCGGAGGTATTCGGCGACGAGCTCGAAGGCGGGCTCGATCCGTCGCTCGTAGGCCTGCGACAGCTCGTTCGGCGAAGGGTCCGCCTCGGCGTAGAACCGCGGCGCGTCGGAGAGATCGACACCGAACATGAAGACCTCCCGGTAGCCGATGCCGTAGAGCACCTGCAGTGCGTCGAAGACGACCGTGCCGGCAGGGCAGGTGCCGCGGATCGGATCGAGCGAGAACACGAGGTCGCCGGAGGCGTTCGCGATCACCCGCGGATCGAGCGAGAGTTCGACGTTCGTCGGCCGCGGTCGCTTGAAGGGCCGGCGGAGATCCTCGCGGAGGAACAGCTCGACGCCCTCGACCGCGTCGGGGGCTGCGACCATCGCCGCGAAGATCGACATCGGGCCGAGCACGACCGCATCCGAGACCCGCGTGCCGGCCCGGAACAAGTCGGGCTTCTCGAGGATGAACCGGTAGTCACTGACGAGATAGTAGTCGGCCCGCCTGCCGAGCGTGGCCGCCATCTCGACCGACCCGTTCACGCAGCAGACCGTCCCGTCGAAGAGCCGCTCGAGCCGCCGAAGCGACCGCACGCTCGGCCCCGAGGCGAGCACCGACGCGAAGTCGCCGCGGCAACGAAGGTCGCGGAGGCTCTTCGCCCGCAACTCGCCGCGGCCCTCCCAGCGGATCGTGTAGCCGAGGTCGTCCTCCTCGATCGACTGCCGCGAGGAGAAGCCGCGGTTGTGCCACTGCCGCGGGCCGCCGACGACGCGATACCACGCCGCGCGGAGCAGCTCCTCGTAGGGCGATTGCTCGGGAAACCTGAATGCCATCGCGGAGGCCTCGGCGAAGTGGATGGGAGGGTATCGGCAGTTCACAACCCGTCGATCCATCACGACCCCTTCCATCGGCAGCCACGGCGGGGTTTGCCCAGATCCCCGCAGCCGTGGGTCCGGCCACGAACGACGTTCCGGCATGCGGCGTTTCGGGGCGGCACAACCCCTTTTTTCGTCAAGGTTTCCCACCGTCCGTGTCGATGGAAAAGCGGGTGTTTGAGGGGTCGAACCGCGACCCCATGAACGTTTTCAGGCCGACTTCGGGAACCACAGTTTGACCACGCCCGCGCCGCACCAGTGTTCCCGGGCAGGCGCGTGTTCCCGCGACGGCGCGGGCGGCCGACCGTTCGGCCCGCTGACTTACATCGTCGGCCACTCGCGGGGGGGCACGACCTGGCTCGGCGAGCTCTTCGCCTGCCACCCGGGCGTCCGCTACCTCTTCGAGCCGTTCGCCTCGCAGGCGCATCCCTGCACCGGCATCGACATGCAGACGGTCTTCAACGGTGGAAGATTCATCCATCGCGGCAAGCTGGGCCGGCCGGTGGCCGACATCCCGATCCCGCGGTTCTTCCGCGACGCTGCCGCCGACCCGTCGGGCCGCCTGCTGGCGACGCTCGCCGCCACGCACCTGTCGGAGGTGGCGAAGCGGGCCTTTCCCGACGAGCGAGGCTATCACCTCGTCGCGAAGCAGCCCCGGATCGAGAACGTCGGCTGGGCGGCCGCGGCGATCGGCGCCGACCGCGTGATCGGCCTCGATCGCCATCCGTTCGGCGTGGTCAACAGCGTCCGCCGCTGGGCGATGCTCGGCTGGGTGAAGATCGACTGGGCGATTCTGCACGACGACGATTCCCTGCCGGCCGGCGACCTGGCAATCATCCGGGCCGCCCGCTCGCCGGACGAGCGGCTGCTCGTGACGAGCTGGCTGCGGTCGCGGCACCTGCGGGAGTTCACGGCGTCGCAAGAGAACGCGACGATCGTCGACTACGAGTCGCTCTGCCTCGATCCTGTCGCGGAGACGGTGCGGCTCTGGAGGGCGATCGGCCTCGCTGCCGGGGAGGCCGAGATGGAGCGGCTTCGCGGTTTTCTCGCGACCCGCTGCGACGGCGAGGACCGGCGGTCGCGGTTTCTCAACGTCTTCAAGGATCCCCTCTCGCGGGTGCACGCTTGGCGGCAGGAACTGCCCGACTCGATCCGCCGCCGCCTCGAGGCATTCGTGCGGCGGCACGGACTTCCCATCCCGCTTGCGGGCGACGGACTGCCCGAGCTCTCGGCCACGGAGCGGCTCTCCGCGCGGCAGGCCGACCTGCTCGCGATCGGGGACCACTGCCGCCGGATCGTGGCGGAATTCACGGGGCTCGATCGGAGGAAGGCCGCATGATCTGCCATGACCGGAAACTGATCTTCGTGCACCTGCGGCGGACCGGAGGCAACTCGATCGAGGCGGCGCTCGGCGGCATCGTGCTCTTCGACCGATGGTTTCGCCGGACCGAGCAGTGGGACAACCGCCTCCACCGCGGTCGGTCGTGGTACAAGCGGGACCTCCGCGGCCATCGCATCCATGCGACGGCAACCGAGATCCGTTCCCTCTACCCGCGGGAATTCGACCGGTATTTCCGGTTTGCGATCGTGCGGAACCCGTGGAGACAGATGGCGTCGCTCTACGGCCGGCTCTTTCCGGACGACACGCGTTACGAGCGGTTCCGTGGATGGCTCTGGCGGTTCGACCTCGAGAAGGGCACGGTGCCGCAGGCGAGCCTCTTCGACGACGACGGCCGTTGCCTCGTCGACTTCATCGGCCGCATCGAGCGGCTGCAGCACGACTTCGACACCGCCTGCGACCTGGCCGGCATTCCTCGTCGCGCGCTGCCGCGGACGAACGACTCCGGTGGCATGCCGCTGTCGGACGTCTACGACTTCGCCTCGCGATGCCTCGTGGAGCGGATCTTCCGGGACGACATCGAGCGGTTCGGCTACACGTTCGACGACTCCGCGAAGGCTGCCGCGATCCGGCTTCCCGTGGCCGCCTGACGAGCGAACTGGAGGAGCGAACCATGACCGCCCGCTTCATCGTCCACCACCCGCGCCGGCTCGTCTACGCCGAGCTTCCGAAGTGCGCCTCGACGACGATGCACAAGCTCTTCCTCGACGTGAGCGGCATCCGCACCGACCTCGAGCCCCACTTCGCCATCTGGCGGGAGCCGCTCGCGGAAGCCCGCAGGGCGGCCGGGCTCGAGGCCTTCGAGATCGGCGACGACTCGCTCGACGATTTCGTCCGCCGGCACGCTGGCTACAGGTTCTTCACGGTCGTCCGCAATCCCTACGGCCGCTGCCTTTCCGGCTACGGCCAGCAGGTCCGCCGCTACGCGAAGCGGTTTCGCAGGTTCGCCTTCTACCACGCGAAAGTGCGGCAGTTGCTCTCGCCGAAGCTGCCCGGCGACGACGAGACCCCCCACCGCGTCGTGACCGAGACGCTCCAGGGCGTCATCTCCTTCGAATCGTTCGTCGAGGGCCTGCGTCGGCACGGCACCTCGTTCGACAAGCACTTCGACCTCCAGTCGAACGTCATCCGTCTCGGACGGGTTCCCTACGACGACCTCGTCCAGATGGAGCGGCTCGCCGAGGGCCTGCGGACGGTCTTCACCGAGGCGGGGGATCTCTCGAGCATCCCGGCGTTCAACGTCACCCGCTCCGGCGACGCCGCCGACCGCCTCTCCCCGGATATCCGCGAGAAGATCCACTCGCTCTACGAGGCCGACTTCCGCAACCTCCGCTACGCGGCGTAGGTGCGAAATGCCGCGCTGAAGCGGATTTTGTGCACGTCGCGCGTGCTGGGTTCGGGGCTGCCCGTGTGCCGCTCGCCGGACGCTCGCTGCGGGCATCCATGCCCTCCGCTCGCTCGGATGC
>JBBAVU010000017.1:0-25613 GCA_040397565.1 Pirellulales bacterium
TGCCGATGGACTGCTGGCGGCAGTGGATCCGCCACCGCACCGCGAGCGTCAACGAATACTCGACCCGCTATTCGCTCGCCATCGACGCGATGCAGTCGACGCACGACGACGAGTGGCGGCTGCAGGCCGCGACGAACCGGCAGGGCTCCGAGGGGAGCCTCGCCGTGCCGGCCGGCCATAAGCTCACGCAGTCGGAGACGGAGCTGCAGTCCTTCGCCCGCCGCGTCTACGAGCAGCGGCTCGAAGCGGGCGTCGCCCGGGAGCAGGCCAGGAAGGACCTCCCTCTCTCCACCTACACCGAGGCCTACTGGAAGATCGACCTCCACAACCTGCTTCATTTTCTGGCGCTGCGGATGGATTCCCACGCGCAGCTCGAGATCCGCCGCTACGCCGAGACGATCGGCAACGAGATCGTCCGCCCGCTCTTCCCGCTCGTGTGGGAGGCGTTCCTCGACTACAGGGTCGAGGCGATGCGGCTGACCAGGCTCGACCGCGAGGTGATCCAGCGGCTCGTGTCGCAATCCGCCGCCAAGGGACTGCCCGCCTCCCACGACGCCTTCCTCGCCGCGCAGGATCCATCGTGGCAGCCGCTCGAGCGGTCCCGCGAGCGGGATGAATGCCTCCAGAAACTGGTCGCCCTCGGACTCGTCACCCCCACGGAACCCTGAAGACTGGAACCCTGATGATGGCCGACACCGCCAAGGACCTGATCTACCTTTCGCAGAAGCTGCTCGACGCCGTCGCCGCCGGCGACTGGAATGCCTACCGGCAGTTCGTGGCCGACGACATCACCTGCTTCGAGCCGGAGGCCCGAGGCCAGCTCGTCGAGGGACTCCCCTTCCACGAGTACTACTTCAACCTGCCGACGCCCGTCGGGCAGAAGCCCCGGCCGGTGCAGAACACGATCGCAAGCCCCGTCGTGAAGTTCCTCGCCCCCGACGTCGCGCTCGTCGCCTACGTCCGCCTCACCCAGACGCTCGACGACGCCGGCAAGCCGGTCACGAAGAGCTGCGAGGAGACGCGGATCTGGAAGAAGCAGGCCAACGCCTGGAAGCACGTGCACTTCCACCGAAGCTTGCCGGGCTGAGACGGCGACGGGGAATTCACTCCCGGTACGCCTTCGGGCTTCGTCCCACCCACCGCTTGAACGCGCGGGAGAAGACCGACGCGTCCTCGAAGCCCACCTGCCTCGCGATCGACTCCACCTTGTCTTCCGTGCCCGCGAGCAGTTGCTGCGCCCGCTCGATCCGCAGCGACGTGAGGTGTTGCATCGGGCTGCGGCCCAGCTCGCGGAGGCAGACCCGCCGAAACTGCTCCTTGCTCGCCCGGTAGCGGGACGCGAGCGATTGAAGCGTCCACTCGGCCGCGAGGGTGCCGGCAACCTCTTCCCATACGGCCCACAGCCGCTCGTCGACCTGCCGGGGCTGCGCGATCCGCTTCGCCTCGCCGTGGGCCAGCTCGATCCAGTGGTGCACGAGCCGCGGGTCGCGGCCCCTCTCCCACTCGGCGAGCAGCCCCGAGACGATCCGCCAGAGCGACTCCCCGTCGCACCGCACGCGGACGGGCGAGGCCGCCGACACGAGCGGTCGCACGTGCGCGGGCTCGTCGTAGCGGATCCAGGCGAACCGCCACCGCACCCCGCGGACGGCGTGGAACGCGTTGAGCACCCGCGGCGGGGCGAGGCACGCCACTCCGGCGCGGCTCGACTGCCACCGCCCGTCGAGCAGCACCTGCCCGCGGCCCTCGTGGCAGACCATGAAGAAGCTCCCGGTGGGCCGCAGCCGCACGCGGCGATACGGGACGGCCGCATCGGTGAGCCCGAGGTGTTTGATCCTGTGCACCGCCAGCTCCGGGCACGCGTCGCGGGTGAGCGACCGGTGGCGGGTGCCGGCGCCATCGACGGTTGTTTCAGCGAGGTCGAGGTGGATTTCGGTCATGGACCGCCGGGTCGATATCGCGTCGGTTGGATCGCCGTACCACGAGGTATACTCTCAAACTCGACGTCATGTCCCAGCGGCCCGATCCATGAAGAAGTATGCCGTCGCGCATTTCGATGAAATCCAGCCGGTCGCCTGTCCGTGCGGCCAGACCCGCCGCGCGTTTGCGACGCCGGACAATAATGGAGTCGCGAATGGAGTCGCGTCGATCCACATCGTCGACATCGCGGCGGACAGTCGGCCGCATTACCACAAGAATCTGACGGAGATTTACCTCGTGCTCGAAGGCGAGGGGCACATGGAGCTCGATGGCGACATCGTGCCCTTGAGGCCGATGACCTCCGTGCTCATCAAGCCCGGCTGTCGCCATCGGGCCGTGGGGGCGATGCGGATCGTCAACATCCCCATCCCGGCTTTCGACCCCGCCGACGAATGGTTCGATTGACGAGGAGCCCGCGATGACCCCATCCCTCAGCCGCCGCCGCCTGGGTGCCACGGCCGCCGCAGGTGCCGCGGCGATGTTCATGCCCGCCAGGGCCTTCGCCGCCAACGAACGGCCGGTCCTGGGAATCATCGGCGCAGGCACGCGAGCCTCGCAGCTCCTTCCCTCGCTCATGAAGCTCGCCAGCGTGGCGGCGGTGGCCGACGTCTCGCTCCCCCGTGCGGAAAAGATGGCGAAGGCCGCGAACGCCGATCTTTGGCTGCAGGACTACCGCAGGCTGCTCGATCGAAAGGACATCGACGCCGTCGTCGTCGCCACGCCGCTCCACTGGCACGCGCTCTGCTGCATCCACGCCGCGCAGGCCGGCAAGGACATCTACTGCGAGAAGCCGCTCGCCTACACGATTCGCGAGGGGCGACGGGTGGCCGAGGCGGTGAGAAAGCATGGCCGCGTGTTCCAGACCGGCTTGCAGCAACGATCCGGCCGGGCGGAGCACGACGGCTGCCGTCTGGTTCGCGAGGGCGTTCTCGGTTCGGTGACCCGCGTGCTGGCCTACAACTACCCAAGCCCGATGGAGCCGCGTTTTCCAGCACAGTCGCTCCCCGATCGCCTCGATTGGGACCGCTGGTGCGGGCCGGCCGAGCCGATCCCGTTCCACGCGTCGATCTGGGACAACCAGAGCAATCCGGCATGGGTCTCGCTTCGCCCCTTCTCCGGGGGCGCCATGACCGACTGGGGCGCGCATGGCCTCGACATGGCCCAGTGGGGCATCGGCATGGATGCATCCGGCCCCGAGGAGGTGTGGGTCGAAGGCGAGCCGTTCGACCCGCAGACGAGCACGCCCGAACGGCCGGGCGGGCGCCAGAATGGCCCGACCTCGCCGAAGGTGATGATGAAGTACGGCAATGGAGTGGTCCTCGAATTCAAAGGCGGTCCGCAGTTTGGTGCGACGTTCACCGGCCCGCAGGGCTCCATCACCGTGCAACGCAATCGATTCAGCACGACGCCGGCCTCGCTCGTGCCGGACGACGACAAAGTGGTCGAGGAGGACAAGAGCGACTCCACGTTCGCACACTGCAAGAATTGGATCGATTGCATCCGCAGCCGCAGTGAGACCGTCGCAGGCGTGGAGATCGGCCACCGCAGCACGTCGGTCGCCCATCTCGCCAACATCGCCCGCTGGACGAGCGGCCTCACCGGCCGCGTGGGAGAGAAGCTCCGCTGGGATGCCACGGCCGAGCGGTTCACCAACAGCGGCGAAGCCAACGGATTTCTCGACCGCGAGTATCGGCGGGGATACGAACTACCGGCCGCCGTGTGAGCGGCCGGCGGATCACCGGACGGCTGCCGTGCCATCGACGGCGGTTTCGGCGTGGTCGAGGTGGATTTCGGTCATGGACCGCCGCTCCGCCGCTGCGTAGTCTGAATCCAGGTTTCAGCAGGTCTGGCCGCGAGAAACGCACGATGCCGAATCCCTGGACGGGCAGAGGAAACCCCTACACGCGGGCCGAGGTGCTCGACCGGCTCCGAGCCACCCTTCGGGCCGGCCAGCCGATCATCGCCGCTGGTGCCGGGACGGGGATCAGCGCGAAGTTTCTCGAGAAGGGGGGCGTCGACCTCATCATCATCTACAACTCCGGCCGGTTCCGGATGGCCGGCCACGGCTCCACGGCCGGGCTCATGGCCTACGGCGACGCCAACGCCGTCGCCATGGAGATCGGCGAGTTCGAGGTGCTCCCCGTCGTCGAGGAGGTGCCCGTGATCTGCGGCGTGCACGGGTCCGACCCGCGGCGGCGGATGTGGCACTGGCTCGGCCGCGTGAAGGAGATGGGCTTCTCGGGGGTCAACAACTTCCCCACCCACTGCATCGTCGACGGCCAGTTCCGCCAGATCCTCGAAGAGACGGGGATGAGCTTCCAGAAGGAGGTCGAGATGATCGGCCTCGCGAGGCGGATGGACCTCTTCACGATCGTCTACGTCGGCACGCCCGAGGAGGCCCGTGCCATGACGAACGCCGGCGCCGACGTCGTGATCGCGCACGTGGGCACGACGGTCGGCGGCTCGATCGGCGTGACGACCGCCACCTGCACGCTCGAGGAGGCGGCCGCGCGGGTGCAGCGGATCGCCCGGGCGGCGCTCGACGAGCGGGGCGACGTGATCTGCCTGTCGCACGGCGGGCCGATCTGCACCCCCGAGGATGCGGCCTACGTCAACGAGCACACCGACGTCGTCGGGTTCGTCGGCGCTTCCAGCCTCGAACGGCTGGCCTTCGAGCGGTCGCTCCCCGAACTTACCCGTCAGTTCAAGAACATCCCGCTCGGCAGGCGAAACTGACTCCCTGAGGCATCGCCATGGCGACGATCGCCGTCCTCGGCACGCTCGACACGAAGGGCCGCGAGCATGCGTTCGTGGCGGAGCGGATTCGCTCCCGCGGCCATGCCACGCTCCTGATCGATGTGGGCACGGGCGGCGAGCCCGCCGTCGAGGCCGACATCCCGCGGGCCGAAGTGGCCGCCGCGGCCGGCATCGACTTGGCGGCCCTCGTCTCCCGCCGCGACCGGGGAGAATGCGTCTCGGCGATGGCTCAGGCCGCGCCGAAACTGCTCGCGCGGCTCGTTTCCGAGGGGCGGATCCAAGGCGTGATCGCGCTTGGCGGCGGCGGCGGCACGGCGATCGCGTCGGCCGCGATGCGGCCTCTGCCGATCGGCTTTCCGAAGCTGATCGTCTCCACGCTCGCAAGCGGCAACACGGCCCACTACGTCGGCACGAGCGACATCGCGATGATGCCGGCCATCGTCGACGTGCAGGGTCTCAACCGGATCTCGCGGACGATCCTCGCCCGCGCGGCCGGCGCCATCTGCGGCATGGTGGAGGCCGACGTCGCCGTCGGCGACGAGAAGCCGCTCATCGTCGCGAGCATGTTCGGCAACACGACCAAGTGCATCGAGGCGGCCGTGCCGCTCCTCGAACAGGCCGGCTACGAGGTGCTCGTGTTCGCCGCCACCGGGACTGGCGGCCGGGCGATGGAGGCGCTCATCGCCAGCGGCCTCGTGTCGGGCGTGCTCGACATCACGACCACGGAACTCGCCGACGAACTCGTCGGCGGCGTGCTCACGGCCGGTCCCGAGCGGCTCGAGGCGGCGGCGAGGCACGGCGTGCCGGCGATCGTGGCCCCCGGCTGCCTCGACATGGTGAATTTCGGCGAGCGGCACACGGTTCCGGAACACCACGCCGGCCGCACGTTCTACATCCACAACCCGCAGGTCACGCTCATGCGGACGACGCCCGAGGAGTGTGGCACGCTCGGCCGGCTCGTCGCCACGAAGGTCAACGCCTCGCGGGGGCCTGTGACCGTGCTCATTCCCCGCCGCGGGATCAGCGTCGTGAGCGCCGCCGGCGGCGCATTTCACGATCCCGAGGCGGATGCGGCGCTCTTCGGCGCGATCGAGGCGGGCCTCCGCCCCGACATCCCGTGCGTCTCGATGGACCGTGACATCAACGATCCTGCATTTGCGCGGGCCTGCGTCGACGCGCTGCTTGCGAACATGCGACAGGTTTCCTCCGGAGGTCTTTCATGCCCCAGGTAAAGCATTACGGCGTCTTCCAGTTCAAGCCCGAGGTGGGCCCCGCGCAGATCGCAACCTGCTTCCGCGAAATGGCCGGGATGGTGGGCAGGATCCCCGGCCTCCTCGACTTCCACCACGGGCCCTATGACAGTTCCGAGGGGATGAACGACGGATTCACCCACGGGTTCATCATGACCTTCTCGAGCCCCGAGGCACGCGACGCCTACCTGCCCCACCCCGAGCACGAGCGGGTGAAGGCGATCGTGGTGCCCTGCCTCGCCCGGGTGATCGTGTTCGACTTCAACATGCCGGCGTCCTGACCCGGGAGAGTGACCATGCGAATCTTGGTTGTCGTCGTCGCCGCCATGGCCGCGATCGCCGCCCGGGCCGAGGAAGCCCGGCCGCTCTTCGACGGGGCGTCGCTGGCGGGCTGGGATGTACGCGCCGGCGAGGAGAAGTGGTGGAAGGCGGCCGACGGCATGATCGTCGGCGGTTCGCTCACCGAAAACGTCCCGCACAACACGTTCCTCGCGACGAAGGAGTCGTTCGCCGATTTCGAGCTCGCGCTCAAGATCCGGATCCGCGGTGCGGGGGGCTTCATCAATTCCGGCATCCAGATCCGCAGCGTTCGAGTGCCCGATTCCCACGAGATGAAGGGCTACCAGGTCGATGCGGGGCCCGACTGGTGGGGCAAGCTCTACGACGAGTCGCGGCGGAACAAGGTGATCGGCGAGCCGAAAGACGCCAAGTCGCTCGCCGACGCGATCAAGGAAGGCGACTGGAACGAATACAAGATCCGCGCGGAAGGCCCGAAGATCCGATCGTGGATCAACGGCGTGCCGGCGCTCGACTACCGCGAAGCCGACCCTTCGATCCCACTCGACGGCCGGATCGGCATCCAGGTGCACGGCGGCGGCAAGGCGCTCGTCGAGGTGAAGGAGATCACGATCCAGCCCCTCCCGGCGACGCCGCCATCCGCGCAGCTGAAGGCGGGCAACGCCCTGGCATCGGAGCCGCTCTCGGCGGGCGACGAGGCGAGGCAGTTCTCGCTCGCCGACGGTTTCACCGCCGAGCTCGTGCTCGAGGAGAGCACCGACCCCGCGAACGCGTACGGCAAGTTCGTCGCGCTCGCTTTCGACGCCCACGGCCGACTCTGGACGACGACGGCGATGGAGTATCCGGTCGATGCCAACGAGGCCCCGGAGGCCGCACGAAAACTCTTCGCGTCGGGGGGCCGCGACAAGGTGCTCGTCGTGGAAGACCCATGGGCCTCGAAACCCTCGCCGCCGCAGGTGTTCGCGGAGGGGCTGGCGATCCCGCTTGGAGTGCTGCCCTACCGCGACGGAGCCTTCGTGCAATACGGCGCGGAAATCCGTTTCTACCGTGACGCCGACGGCGACGGCCGGGCCGACGGATTCGAGACCGTGCTCGAGGGCTTCGGCATCCAGGACTCGCATCTCTTCCCGCACCAGTTCACGCGGGTCCCCGGAGGATGGATCCTGCTCGCGCAGGGGCTGTTCAACCGGTCGGCCGTCAAGCGGCCGGGTGACGCGGCGCTCGCCGACGGGGCGAAGGAGGTCCGGTTCGACGCCTGCAAGCTCGGAAGGTTCCGTCCGGATGGATCGGCTTTCGAGCCGCTTACGGCCGGCCCCAACAACATCTGGGGACTCACGATCTCCCGGACCGGTGAAACATGGCTGCAGGAGGCCAATGACATCGGCTATCCGATCTTCCCGTACGAGCCGGGCGTCCATGTGTCGACCGGGTCGCCCGATCGGCTCCGGCTCTACCAGCCGCTCATGCCGCCCCCGCTGGCGCCGGCGCAGATGGGGGGCACGGGACTCAGCGGCCTCGCACTTGCCGACGATCTCGACGGCTGGCCGGGTCCGTGGGGCGCCGGGACGGGCTCGAATCGTGGCGAGCGGATCTTCTACGTGGCCAACCCGATCACCTCTTCGATCCAGTCGATCATCGCCACCCGCGACGGCTTGCGATGGACGTATCGCAAGGGCCCGGATCTCCTGAAGAGCGGTGACAAGTCGTTCCGTCCAGTCGCGATCCAGTTCGGTCCGGATGGCTGCCTGTACGTGGTCGACTGGTACAACAAGATCATCTCCCACAACGAGGTTCCACGAAACCATCCCGACCGGGACCGCATCCGCGGCCGCATCTGGCGAATCCGCCATGCATCGCAAGCGATGCGAACCCCGATCGCGGTCGCGAAGCTGGCCACCGAGGAGCTGCCCAAGCACCTCGGTTCGCCGAACGCCCGGGTCGCCGACCTCGCCTGGCAGGAGATCGTGGACCGGGCCGCGAAGCCGCTCGTTCCAACTCTTGAGCGGATCGCCGCGGATCCGGCGGCTCCGGCCGGCAGCCGCGTGGGCGCCCTGTGGTCGCTCGAGGGCCTCGGCGCCGCCACGACGCCGATCCTCGAGAAGATCGTCGCGGACGACGACCCCGACCTGAGGCACGAGGCGATCCGGATCGCCGCCGAGGCGTGCTCCGAGGCCGATTTCCTGGGGCTTGCCACACCGCTCGTCCATGACCCGTCGCCGCGGGTGCGGGCGGCGGTCGGCGACGCGCTGCGTCGCATTCCCGGCAAGTCCACCGACGCGATTGCTCTCATGGTGAAGCTCGGCCGAGGGCCGGCGCAGGGCGACCCGTGGACGGTCTACGACCGGGCGTTCGAGCGATACCTCGCCCGCTGGGCCCTCGAGAAGCATGCCGACCGGATCGCCGCGTTCCTCGATTCACCAGCGGGGCGGGCGGTTCCCGCGGAGAATCGGCTCCTCGCCTCGCTCGCGCTCGATCCGGCGAAGGCGGCCGCGAGCGTGCTCGACATCCTCCCCGACCTCAGCCGCCCCCCCGACACGGAGGAAGTCCGGCTGCTCGCCACGCAGGCGCGATCGCCGAAGGTTGCGGCGGGCCTCGAGAGGCTCGCCCTCGATCCGAAGTCTCGGACATCCACGCTCGAAGCGCTGCTCAAGCACCGCACCAGCCTCGATGCCAAGGCCATCGAGCCGATCGTCTCCCGCGCGGCGGACCGACTCCTCGCCCCCGGCGGGTCGGCCGAGGACCGTGCGCTCGCGATGAAGGTGGCAGGGCCATTCAAGATCGCGAGCCTGTCTCCGCGGGTTTCCGCGATCCTATCCGACGCCACAGCGGCGGCCGACCTGAAGCGGACGGCGGTCCGCTGTCTCAGAGAGATGGGGGCAATGTCGGGCGACGCGGGCCGCGCCGCGCTCGAAGCGGCTGCCGGGGACCGGCAGCTGCGGGCCGACGCGATCGCAGCGTGGGCCGAGTCGCGGGACTCGGCGGCCTGCCGCAGCCTGGTCGCCGCCTGGGACGCCCTCGACTTCGCCGAGCGGCAGGCCGCCGCGACCGCCCTCGCGCGTCATCGCGAGGGCGCGCAAGCCCTCGTGGCCGCCATGGTCGAAGACGAGATCGACGCCGCGAGCCTGCCGATCGCGACCGTCGCCGACATGCGGACGGTGCTCGGCGACGACGCGGCGATCGGGAAGATCTGGGCCGACCTCACGGCGGACGCTCCGGCCGTGCTGCGGCTGACCGGCGGCGATGCCGACGCCGCCGCGACGGTGAGCCTCGACGGACCGTTCACGGTCGAGGCATGGGTCAACCTCGACTCGCCGATCGGCAACCAGGACAGCCTGCTCGCCGCCGACGGCGTCCTCGACATGAACTTCCACGACGAACGCTTCCGCGTCTGGACGAAGTCGCACGGCGACATCGTCGCGGCGAAGGCGAAGACGACGCCAGGAACGTGGACGCACTACGCCGTCAGCCGTGACGCCGAGGGCGTGCTGAAGCTCTACGTGGACGGCGAGCTCGACGCCGAGGGGAGGGTCCGCGACACGACGCCCTACCGTGGGCTGCGGGTCGGGTACAGCACGCCCAAGGGGGCGGGCACGCACGGCCGGATCGCCGAGTTCCGCGTCTGGAACCAATGCCGCTCGGCCGACGAGATCCGCGCCGACTTCGACCGCAGCTACACCGGTGACGACCCGCGGCCCACGAGCCTCGTGTCGTTCCATGGCGGCGGTTCTTGGGGAGAGCTGGCGGGGAAGGCGCGCATCGAGCCGGCGGTCGATGCTCCGAAGCTCGTGACGGCCACCGAGCTCGCGGCGCGGGCGGAGAAGTTCTCGCGGTTCCGGGCGATGGCCGAATCGAAAGGGGATCCGGCGAGGGGGAAGGATGTCTTCGCGGCCCGCTGCCTCACCTGCCACCAGCAGGGAGGTCAGGGGGGCAAGGTCGGCCCGGCTCTCGACGGACTGGGGCTCACGGGCGTGGAGGCGATCCTTCGCAACGTGCTCACACCGAACGCCGCGATGGAGGGGGGATACAGAAGTTTCCGCGTGCTGACCAAGGACGGCCGGATCGTGCAGGGGCTGCTCGTCTCGCGGGACTCGGGCGCGATCGTGATCCGCCAGCCGAACACGGCCGACATCCGCCTTGCGGTGCAGGACGTCGCCCAGGCCGACTTCATCGGCGTCTCGATCATGCCCGAGGGGCTCCTCGAGTCGATGCCGCCGCAGGAGGTCTCCGACCTCTTCGCCCATCTGAAGTCACTCGGTGGAGCCGTGGCACGCCCGTAGGGCGGCCCGTACACTCTTGGGAATTCTCCCAGGAGTCACGAGATGCCACCGGTTCCATGCTCCCCGAGATCATGCGCGGTCTTCCTGCTGGCGATTGCAGGATCGTTGGCCCGCGCCGATTCGCCGGTCTCGTTCGAGAAGAAGGTCCTCACGGACAAGTTCCACGCCGAGGCGGCGGGGATCGGCGACATCGACAAGGACGGACATGCCGACGTGGTCTACGGACCGTATTGGTACGCAGGCCCGAGCTTCACCGAGCGGTTCGAGATCTATCCGGCGAAAGACTTCGACCCGAACCAGTACTCCGACAACTTCATGACCGCCGTGGCCGACGTCGATTCCGACGGCCGGCTCGACGTGCTCGTCAACGAGTGGCCGGGCAAGGCCGTGCACTGGTTCAAAAACCCGGGCGGCCGCGGCGGGTCCGGCAGCTGGTCGAAACACCTCGTCCATCCCACGGTGGACAACGAGGCGCCGAACTTTCTCGACGCGACCGGCGACGGCCAGGGGGAGCTCGTCTTCCACACCGGCGGCGTCCTGGGATATGCGAAGCCCTCCGAGAAGACCGCCACCGAGCGGTGGACGTTCACCCCCTGCTCCGCTCCGGAGAAGTGGGGCCAGTACCAGCACGGCCTCGGCGTCGGCGACATGAACGGCGACGGCCGGCCCGACTTCCTGATGAACAGCGGCTGCTGGCTGCAGCCGGCCGCCGCGGCAGCCGGCCAGACGCCGCCGGCCTGGGAGAAGCAGCCTGCCGACTTCGGCAAGGGGGGCGCGCAGATGCACGCCCTCGACGTCGATCGCGACGGCGACGTCGACGTCGTCACGAGCATCCAGGGCCACGGCTATGGCGTCTCGTGGTTCGAGCAGGTGAAGAGGGATGGCAAGGCCGCGTTCGTCGACCACCCGATCCTGCCGCAGAAGGCCGAGGAGACGCTCGACGGCGTGCAGTTCTCCCAGCCGCACTCCCTGGCGGTGGTGGACATCGACGGCGACGGGCTCGAGGACGTGGTGACCGGCAAGCGGTTCTGGGCCCATGGCCCCAAGGGCGACCCCGACCCGGCCGGCACGCCGTACCTCTACTGGTTCAGGCGGCAGGTCAAGGACGGCACGGTGTCGTGGACGCCCCACAAAATCGACGATGCCTCGGGCGTCGGCACGCAGATCGCGGTCGGCGACCTCGACGGCGACAAGCGACCCGACATCGTCGTGGGCAACAAGAAGGGGGGCTTCGTCTTCCTCCAACGTCAGTCGCGAAGCACCACCTCGACCTCCTCGCCCGGCTCGTAACGCTTCCCGCCGGCGGGCAGCGCGAGGAGTCCGCCGGCCCCGGCGAGCCCGAGGAGATCCGACGAACCGGTCCACGGGAGCGGCGCGGCCTCGAGCCCCCGCGACGACCTCGTGAGGCGGCAGGGAAGATAGACGGGCCGGTCGGCAGCCGCTTTCGCCGCACCGGTGAGCACCGCCTTCGCCCGCGGCAGGTGCCAGGCGTCGCGATCGGCGCCGGCGAGGATCCGGATCGCGGGCCGCACGAAGAGCTCGAAGCAAACGAGGCTGCTGGCGGGATTGCCGGGAAGGCCGAAGACGAGCGTCGGCGAGGCCTCCGCCCGCTCGAGCCTGCCGAACCAGACCGGCTTGCCAGGCTTGAGCCGCACCTTGTGGAAGATCTTCTCGACGCCCGAGCGGGCGAAGATCTCCGGCACGAGGTCGAGGTCGCCCGCCGACACCCCGCCGGACAGCACGAGGATGTCGGCCGCGAGGCCCTGCGCCACCGCCGCGCGGATCGCCTCCGGCCTGTCGGCCGCGATTCCCATCGGGATCGGCTCTCCGCCGAGGAGCTCGACCGCGGCGGAGAGCATCGGGCCGTTGGAGTTGCGGGTCTGGCCGAAGGCGGGCACCGACTCCGGCGGGACGAGCTCGCTGCCCGTCGAGAGGATCGCGACGCGGACCTGCGGCGAGGCGACGACGTGCGTCGCGCCCGCCTCGGCCGCGAGACCGATCTCCGCGGCGGCCAGCCGCATGCCGGAGGCGAGCAACTCCTGCCCTGCGCGGAAGGCCGCCCCACGCCGGCCGACGTGCTGTCCGGCGCGGAACTTCGCGTCGCGGAGCCGCACGCGGCTGCCGGCGTGCCCGCCTCCGGACTTGTGTCCGGTGTCGCCGGATGGCAGCAGGCACTCGATCGGGATGACCGCATCGGCCCCCTTTGGCACCGGCGCCCCTGTCATGATCCGCGCGCACGAGCCCGGCCGCACCTCGATGCCCGTCACGTCCCCGGCCGCGACGTCGACGACGACGTCGAGATCGACTGCGGCATCGCCGGCCGCGGCCACGTCCTCTCCGCGCACCGCGAAGCCGTCCATCATCGCCCGGTCCCACGGTGGCGAATCGACGTCGGAGACGACCGGCAGGGCGAGCACGCGGCCAGCCGCATCCGCCAGCCGCATCCGCCGCGGCGGCAGGGCCCGGGCATGCGACTCCACGAGCGCGATCGCCTCGGAAAGCTCGATCATGCCGCCACCGCGGAGGTCTTCAGGAACGCCCGCAAGAGGTCGTAGCCCGCCGGAGTGAGGAAGCTCTCGGGATGGAACTGCAGGCCGTAGACCGGAAGCGACCTGTGGCGGATCGCCATGATCTCACGCGAACCATCGGGCGCGGTCGACCAGGCATCGACCTCGAAGTCCTTGGGCAGGGTCGGCGGGTCGATCACGAGGCTGTGGTAGCGGGTCGCCTCGATCGGGCTTTCGAGCCCCGCGAAGAGCCCCTTGCCGGAGTGCTCGATCCGGTCCACCTTTCCGTGCATCAGCTGCTTCGCTCGGACGATCGTTCCACCGAACACCTGCCCGATCGACTGGTGGCCGAGGCAGACGCCGAGGATCGGCATCCTGCCCGCGAACCGCCGCACGACGTCGCACGACACGCCCGCCTCGCTCGGCGTGCAGGGACCGGGGGAGATCACGAGGTGGCTCGGCGATTTTCGGGCGATCTCGTCGCCGGTCACGCAGTCGTTGCGGTGCACCTCGACCGGCAGGTCGGCCGCGATCTCGCCGAACCGCTGCACGAGGTTGAACGTGAACGAGTCGTAGTTGTCGATGAGGAGGAGCATGGACGATCTCAGTCCAAAAGCGTGCTCGGATGCCCCTCGCGATCCACGAGCGGCATCACGTGCGGCTTGTAGATCTCGTTGTAGGCGGCAGCCAGCCGGTGCTGGTCGAGCGATTCCTGCGTCGCCCAGTGCTCGACGAGCGTGAACCGCCTCGGCTCGGCGGTCGAGTGGTAGACGTCGAACCGAAGGCAGCCGGGCTCGGTGCGGCTCTTCCGCATCGCCTCGGCGAGGTGCTCGCGGATCTTCGGCACGTCGGCCGCATCCTTGGCGGTCAAAAGCACGTTCAGGCAGATCATCGGGTCCTCCGCGGACTACTTTACCAGCACGAGCCCCGCCCCGCTCTGCCCGTCGCGTGACCGGCGGGCGAGGATGCGGACGTACGGCGGGAGGAACGCCGCCCGATCGGCGAACGAACCGGCCGCGGCTCCGTGCTCGGCGTGGTCGGGCTCGAAGACTTCCTCGACCTGGAATCCGGCCCGGCAGATGCCGCCCAGGATCGCCGTGAGCGAATGGACGAACTCCTGCGTGCCAGGCTCGCGGAGCCGGCTCGGGGGCTCGGGCGGCAGGGCGACGCCGTCGGCCTGCGGATGCACGAGTTCGTAGCGGCCGCTCGCACCGCGATCCCGCGTCGCCTGGAGGCTCGCCGGCGACTTGTGCTGGCTGACGTACGTGCCGCCGGCACGGGTCACGCGGGCCACCTCGCGGAAGACCCGCGAAACGTCCGGCAGGTAGCAGGTGCTCACGGGATGGATCACGAGATCGAACCGGCCGGAGGCGAACATCGAGAGGTCGTCCATCGAGCCCTGCACGATCGCGAGATCGAGCTTTCGCTCGCGGGCGACCGCGCGGTCGAGCTCGAGCATCGCCGGCGAGAGGTCGATGACGGTGACTCGGCCCCCCGCCGCTGCGTAGAGCGGGCCGTGCTTTCCACCGCCCGCCGCGAGACAGAGCACCTCCAGGCCGTCGAGCCGTGCCGGAATCCAGGGCCGCCCGTCGGGGCCGCCGCCGCCGAGCCAGCCGCGCGGATCGGAAAATGCCTCGTCGGCCGCCGGACGGGCCAGCGCCGCCTCCGCCTCCGCGAGCCGGTCCCAGGCCCGCGCGTTGTGGGCGAGGATCGCGTCTCGCGAAGCCCGCCGGTCAGATGTCCGTGAAGCCCGCTGGTCAGGTGGCATCGGCATCCACGCCGCGAAAGCGTCGCCGAAGTCGACCCGCCGCCACGACCGCCCCGGCAGTCAGGAGCACGAGGCCCGAGGGCTCGGGCACCGCGACGAGCGTCAGGTCGTCGAGGGCGACATACGTCGGCGTGTTGATCCCGAATTCACCCACGTCGTACGAGGCGAACGTGACGTCGATCGACGCGGCCTCTCCGAGACTCGTGAGGTCCACGAGCGTCCAGGCTTTCACGATCGAGGCGACGCCACCGGAGTAGCTGCCGAGCACCAACGTCGTGGAACCGAGTTGCATTCCCTGTCCGCCCGATTGCGACCAGCCTCGGAACGTCACGCTGAACTGCTGGCCATTTTCGCTCATCGGGTGTGCGAACCCATTCGGGTCGGAATTGGCCAGCAGCCATGCCGTGGTCGCGACGTTGGTCGCGTGGACGCTCGCCGGCCTGTAACCCACCGGGAGATCGATCACGCTGGAATCGAAGCCGAACACGGCCGCATCGCTCACGACGGCGAAACGGCCGCCACCGATCCCTCCGCCGGCACCGGCGTTCGATTCCGCGGAGATCTCTGCGGCGGCGCTCGAGGCTCCGAATTGCTGCTCGTAGAAATAGCCGCCGGTGCCCGTGATCGTGGACGCGGAGACCACGAACCCGAAGAAGTCGCCGCCGCTGAACGTCGTGCCCTGCGTCTCAAACCCCGGATTGCTCACCCAGTAGCTCGATCCAAGCGCCGTATCGCGCGGCGAAACCGATTCGAAACCCAGGACCAGCGGGGTGGCCGTGGCTATCGACGGCATCACCGCCGCGATCAGCAGGACGGACGATGCGGCGATTCGACGAATGAGTTGCCGGGTCGTGCTACGGCGGCAGGTGGGTTTCATCACGACGTCCTTTCCTCTGGAAACAATCGAGCCTGTCTTTTCAGGGCACCGACTCCGCCGGTTCGCCGCCCGCGCGGGTGCATGCCGCGGCGAGAACACGACGGTCGGTGGAGTCGGCAATGAATCGCACGGCCCCGTCGCCGAAGAGCGCCTGGGCGCCGCCTCCGGAGTGACGGCTGCGGATCTCGTCCTCCCACGTGGGATGGTTGATCGCGTAGGCCTGGTCGAAGAGGTTCCGGCCGTTGATCCACTGTCCGTCGGCCCACTCGCCGGAAGAACACTCGGCGACGAAGATCGTCTTCGAAAGGCCGTCGACGATTTCCCGTTCCGCGAACCGCCGCTCGTGGATGAGCGGTCCCTTCATCGGGGAGTTCGGCGACGTGATCCGTTCGCCGGCCAGACCACCGTAATCACAGCGCCCGAGCCCGCCGACCGTCGGCCCGACGCGGTCGGCCGACGGACAGATGAAAAGCGGCAGCCCGACGGCGGCTGCGGCAGCATTCGCCGCGTGGTCGAAAGGTTTCGAGAGATCGAGCCGATCGGCCGTCGATCGCTCCTCGAGCCAGGGCAAAATGAACGCGGACCAGGCGAGGCACCTCTTCGTTCCCCCCACCCCGGCCTTCCACTCGAGGCAGCCGAACGGAAACGCACGGTTCGCCAACAGGTGGCCGTGGAGGGCGCACCCCATGTTTCGCAGATTGTTCATGCAACTCGTTCGCCGGGCCAACTCGCGGGCCGCCTGCACGGCCGGCAGGAGGATCGCGACGAGCAGGACGACGATCGCCACGACGACAAGCAGTTCCACGAGCGTCATGCCGGCACGCGAACGCGCGGCGGACGGCGTCGGAAAGTTCGCATCCATACTCGGTAACGCACGCAAGCGGGTCGCCATTTTCTGCCACGTGCGCAGCCCGAAACCGGACTGCCCACCCCATCGGCGGCGCGGTTGCTTGCAGAAGCGTTGCTCGAAGACCGTTCGACCGGCCGCATCCGCGACCGTGCCTGCCTCCCCGCCCTCGCAGGTTGGCATGCTCATGTCGCTGGTAGGTCTTCTGACTCCCAGGCTCGGAGGGCTGCGTGCCTTCTCGGATCCAGCGGCCCGCGGGCAACCAGACCCAATGGCTCGATGCAGCCGTCCTTCTTCGCCGGGAAGCCTTCGGGAGGGCCCGGAAAGCTTCGCGGAAAACGCCTGGACACAGCGGCGGGGCCGTCCCGGATTCGCACCGGGTTCCCTGTTTGCCGGCGGAAAGCAGCTGCAATCCTCCGGCCACCAGCGACATTGGAGGAATGTACGGATCGCGTGGACCTTGTCAAGGAAATGATGCGCCGTCGCGATTACCGGCAGGGTTTCACAGCCGCGAGGACGCGATGGGAAGATGTGACGGTTGTTCCGTCGATCGACCGCTCGACCGTGACGCTCGTGAGGGTCGCGACCGCACAGCCGTCACACGCGACAGAGTCGTCATCTCTTGCGCGATGCGCACCATAAGTCGTTTCGCCGAAAAAACTTGGACTCGCTCAAGCCGCTTTCCCTCCGCCGCCGATAGCCCCTTTGACCCCCGGGGCATCACTGTGCCCGTCGGGCAACCAGGGGGCGGCAGCAACCTGAAAGTTTTCGAGTCACGGAAAGGCTCGACAGGCCTGTCGCAAAAACGTTCGTGGACCACGAGCCTCGGGGCGAAAGCCTCGCGACGCGAGATTCAAACCTCACACGTGATCCACAAGCAAAGGAGATGTGGCTCGATGAAGCGTATGTTGTTCCTCGGTGCGCTGGTCCTCGGCGTTACCGTTTGTACCCAGTCCTTCGGTTTCGAGATCCTTCACCGGATGGTCGGACACCATAAGGGCTGTGCTGATTCCTGCTGTGAGCCGGGTTGCGCCGCCGACTGCTGCGAGCCCGCGTGTGGTGCCGAAGGCTGCTGCGAGCCCGGCTGTGCTGCTGATAGCTGCTGCGAGCCCGGTTGCTGTGCGGACAGCTGCTGCTCGCATGGCTGCCACAAGAAGCACTGCGATCTGTTCGGCGGTCTCAAGGGTCTGTTCCATCATGCCAAGGGCAAGCTTCACGCTCTGAAGCACTGCTCGAGCTGCTGCGAGCCGGGCTGCTGTGCTGACAGCTGCTGCGAACCGGCCTGTGGTTGCGAACCGGCCTGTGGTGCGGAAGGCTGCTGCGAGCCGGCCTGCGGTGCTGACAGCTGCTGCTCGAAGGGCTGCCACAAGAAGCACTGCACGCCGATCCTCGACCTTCTCCGCGCGATTCATCACGCGAAGAAGTGCCACAAGGGCTGCTGCGACAGCTGCTGCGAGCCGGCCTGCGGTGCTGAAGGCTGCTGCGAGCCCGGCTGTGGCTGCGAGCCCGGCTGCGGCTGCGAGCCGGCCTGCGGTGCCGAAGGCTGCTGCGATCCGGCGTGCTCCGCCGGCGTCGCGAAGCCGACGCCCGACATGTCGGCGAAGAAGCAGGCGAACGGCCGCGTGATCGCGGTCAGCCGCAAGGTTTCGGCGACCAAGTGAGGATTCTGATCGGTCGATAGCGGAAGGTCTGTTGCCCGACTTCGGCCAGTGAGCTCCGCCCGGGACCAAAAGTCCCGGGCGGAGTTTTTTCATCACCGGCCGAGGATCTCCGCGACCGGCCCCTGCCGGGACACGCGGCCCGCTTCGAGCTCGACGACGTGGCCGGCCGCCCGCGCCACGAGCGCGTGATCGTGGCTGACGACCACCATCGTCTGGCCGCTGCCGGCGAGTTCGACGATCACCTCGACCACCTCCCTCGACATGGCCGGGTCGAGGGCGCTCGTCGGTTCGTCGAAGAGCATCACCCTCGGGCCCATGGCGAGCGCCCTGGCGATCGCAACCCTTTGCTGCTGGCCGCCGGAGAGCGTCGCCGGACGGGCCGACTCGAAGCCCCGCATGCCGACCCGCGATAGCAGCGACGCCGCGAGTTCGGCGGCGTCGGCCCGCGGCCGTCCGAGCACGACCCGCGGCGCGAGCATGACGTTCTCGATCGCCGAGAGGTGCGGAAACAGGTTGAACTGCTGGAACACCATGCCGACGTCGCGGCGGAGCCCGACGAGGTCGCCGGCCCGCCGTGCCGTGCCCGGCGAAAGCACGTGCCCGGCGATCCGGATCTCGCCCGAGTCGAACGGCTCGAGGGCGTTCAGGCACCGCAGCAGCGTGCTCTTCCCACCGCCCGACGGGCCGACGATCGCGGTCACCTGCCCCTCGCGGACCTCGAGATCGACGTCGGCGAGGGCCGTGACGCCGCCGCGGAGCTTCCTCACCGATCGCACGGAGATCATGGCTGCGCCTCCCGTCCGTGCTCGAACCGCCGCGACAGGATCGAGAGCGGCCAGCTCATGAGCAGGTAGAGCATGGCCGTGATCGCCGCCAACTCCACGATTCGGCCGGTCGTGAGGGCGAGCACGCTGTACCGCTTCGTCAGCTCCATCACGGTGATCACCGAACAGACGCTCGTGTCCTTGAAGAGCGCGATGAAGTCGCTCGTCACCGGCGGCAGCACGAGCCGCACGGCCTGCGGCACGACGACCCGCGAGAGCGCCTGCCACTTCGTCATGCCGAGCGAGAGCGCGGCCTCCAGCTGCCCGCCGGGCACCGCCTTCAGCCCCGCGCGGTAGATCTCCGACTCGTACGCCGAGTAGTTGATCGCCAGCCCCGCGACCGCCGCGACGATCGCCGGCAGGGCCAGGCCCACCTTCGGCAGCAGGAAGAAGATCGCGTAGAGCTGCAGCATGAGCGGCGTCCCGCGGACGAGCTCGACGAAGAGAACGAGCCCCGGCCGCAGCCACGCCGGGCCGTAGAGCCTCCCGACGGCGATCGAAAGGCCGATCGCGATCGCCAGCGGCATCGAAAGGCAGGAGAGGAGCACCGTCATCCCGGCGCTCTTCAGGAGCATCGGCAGCGTCGAGGCGATCACCTCGGCGAGGGTCGACCGCGGCGCTGGCGGAATCTCTCCGGCAGAGCGCAGGAGCAGCTCCTGCTGGCGGCCCGCCATGTCCCAGCGATCGTAGAGCCGCTTGAGCCGGCCGTCGGAAAGCAGCGCCGAGATCGCCTCGTCGATCGCCTCGGAGAGGCGGGGCGTGTCGCGGGCGGTGAGGATCGTGTAGAAGCCGCCGTCGAAGGGCCGCCCGGCGGGACGCAGCCCGGCGAAGCGGTCGGCATAGAAGGTGGCGATGCAGTCGTCCTGCACGGTCGCGTCGAGCACGCGGCCCGCCACCTGCTCCATCGCGTCGATCGTGCCGTCGTAGCCGATGCATTCGACCGCGAGCCCCTGCCGCCCGCGGATCGCGATCTCGGCGGCCGATCCCGTCAAGACGCCCACCTTCCAGTCGCCGCGGGGCCCGGGTCGGGCGAGATCGTCGAGCGAACGGATCGACGAGTCGCGGCCGACGATCAGCTGCAGCGCGTAGGCGTAGTAGGCCCGCGAGCAGCGGTAATCCCGCCGCCGCTCAGGCGTCAGCTCGATGCCGTTGATGACGCAGTCGGCCGACCGGCCGAGCAAAAGCGGCAGGCGGTCCCACTGCCCCTGCTGGAACCTCGCGCGGACCGTGCAGCCGTGCTTCCGGCCGATCTCGTCGGCAAGGAGTTCGGCCAACTCGACCTCGAAGCCCGCGAGGCGGCCGCCTCGCTCCGGATCGGGATAGACGTGCGGCCCGCCCCCCTCCTGGTCCGCGGCCCAGACGATTTCGCCCCTGGCGATCACCGCGTCGAGTTCCGCAGACTCGGAACAGCTGACGAAGCCCAGGGCGATCGCAACCGCGAAGGCGAGGGCGATCACTACCCGCTTCCTCGGGGTCGTTCCCGGCTCACGACCCGCGGCACCTTCCATCAACCCTCTCCCTGCTCCGATGGCGGCCGCTTCAGACGACCGAGCGACACCGACGGGTCCGCCATGCCCATTGTGAGCGAAGAAGCCTCGGCCGTCAGCCGGTCCGACTCGGCGATGAACTCCGCTGCCCCGTCGGCCGCTGCGGCGAAGTCGGTGATCGCCGGATCCACGCAACGCGATTCGGGCAGCCGCGCCAGCAGCGACGACACGTCGCGATCGAGCCCGCGACCGACGACGGCCACGACGAGCCAGCGGAGCGCGAGGCCGCAGACGGCGACCCAGAAGAGCGATTCCCAGAGGAAGCCGCCGGTGTCGGTCGGCATCCCCTTCCAGAGCCGGTCGTGGAAGAAGCTCCAGCCCGCGCGGAAGAGCACCACGAGAAGCAGCCCGCCAAACACCACCTCGCACGCCACGTGGAGCAGCGTCGAGGAGGGTCGATCCCGCCGCGACGCCGAGAGGGCGTCGACGCCCGCCGAGAGCCAACCCGCCGTCCGCAACTGCACCTCGCGGGCGACGACTTCCGCCCGTTCTTCCGGCAGCCGAGCGCGTCCGACGAGCGGCTCCGCGATCGCGGCGCGGGCCGCCAAGCCGACGAGGATGCTTCGCGACTGTTCGATCTCCGATTCGGCGAGGCCGTTATCGGCGATCGAAGCCGCCTCGCGGCCGGGCCAGAATCTCGCCACCGCCGCGACGGCCCGCAGAAACGCCGCGAAGGGCCCCCCCTGCCAGGAATCGATCGTCTCGGCGACGATCCGACGCCGCCACGAGGCCCCCGACCCCTCGAGCCGACGCCGCAGTCCGCCACCGAGCACCGTCTCGAGCCGCGACCGTTCGCGAGCCACGCCGCGGACGAACTCCTCCACCGGCCGGCGGACGCCGGCAAGCGACGCTGAAGCCTGCCGGAAGAACCACTGCGCGAGATCCCCCGCGCCCGTCCTCCGCACGCGGCGCGCCGCCCGCCCGGCGAGCTCCGTGCGGATCGATTCGAGGAGCCGCGAGAATCCCTCGTCGGGCGGCAACCCCGCGGCGGCCCGACGGATCGCCTCCACACCGTCGATCCGGTGGATGCCTGGAACGTCGAACCCCTGCCGCTCGAGCTCCCGCCGCCAGTCGTCGCGGATGTCGAAGTCGCGGGAGGCGTGGGTCTGCACGAAGAGCACGGGCCTCCCCGGTGCGAACTCCACGATCTCGCGGGCGACCGCCCAGGAGCGGTATTTCTGCGCGGTCGACACGACGAGGAGCACGTCGCACTCCGGGAGCACCTGCTCGAGCAGATCGCGGTTGCGATTGGCGTCGTCGGTCGCGGCATCGGCCCGGCCCTGCGTGTCGGGGTCGGGGCAGTCGACGAGCACGATCTCGGCGACCGCCGCCGAATCGCTCCGCACGAGCTTCGCCCCCCATCGCTCGATCGGGAGCCAGCCGCAGTCGACCTGCGGGCCCGCGACCACGACCGGCCTCGTCGTCGTGGGGCGGGCGACGTCGCCCGCGGCGGTCACCTCGCTGCCGGCGAGCGCGTTGACGAGCGTGCTCTTGCCGGTGCCCGTTCCGCCGAGGACACCGACGACGAGCACGCGGGCGAGCTCGCCCCGGACCGCCGCGAGCCTCGGCCCCACGGCGGCCCATTCCTCCTCGATCCGCACGGCCGGAGGCCACTGCGGGAACGATCTCGCCCAGCGGTCGACCGAGCCGACGAACGCGTCGAAGGCGAGCAACTGATCGGCCGACGCACCGTCGCCCGCTTCGTGAGCGGCTCCCGGGCCAGTGGCATCGCCGGTATTCGTCTTCATCCGCCACCTCCGCCCGCGAGCGCACGGATCGCGGCGCGGGCCTCGGCGATCCGAGGATCCGAGGCCGCCGCCGCACGGCGGTCGATCTCCTCGAGTGAGTCGCCGAGCACCACGTCGCGGAGCGTGGAGGCGAGCAGGTCGCACCGCCGCACCGACCAGCCCGCGAAGAGCGACTCCAGGAGCGGCTTCAGACCGCTCGTGGTGAGCTCGAGCGCGCCCTCGCCCGCGATCGACGCGACCGCACCGACGACCACGTCGCCGACATGGTGCGCAAGCGCCGTCAGGCCGCCGGCGGTCGCCGCCGCCGCGGGCACGGCCGCCGCGCCGGCGAGCCCCAGGCCGACCGTCACCGCCGGTCGGACGATCGCGCCGACGTTGAGCCCGGTGAGGATCCAGCCGACCGTGTCGGGCCGTGAGGCGGCGAAGCGGTCGAGCTCGCCCCTCACGAACGTCCGATAGTCCTCGGAGACGAGCGGCAGGGCGGCATGACGCCGCTCGAGCTCCACGAACCAGGCCCCGCGGTCCCCCTGCACCAGCCGCGGGCCGAGCACGCTCCTCACGAGCTCGTCACGGCGGCAGGCGTCGTCGAGCCGGTCGAGGAAGTCGCCCATCGCCGTCTTGAGCCCCGCGAGTTCCTCGGACGCGAAGTCGCCCCGCTTCCCGGCCTCGTCACGCAGGAGTCCGATCCGCCTGCCGAGCCAGGCCACGCCGCTTCCGGCGATCCGGTAGGCGCCGCTGACGGCCAGGTCGAACCGCGACCGCCGCGGCTCGAGCCATTTCCAGATCTCGTTCCACACGACCTCGCGGGGCGCCGCGGGAAGGTGCGCCTTCACCTGCGCCTCCTCGATCAGGATCCGCCTCGCCTCCCGCCACCGTGCCGCCTGAAGCTCGATCGTTTCGAGCCAGTGCGGGCC
Source organism: Pirellulales bacterium (assembly GCA_040397565.1). Lineage (GTDB taxonomy): Bacteria > Planctomycetota > Planctomycetia > Pirellulales > UBA1268 > UBA4655. The sequence goes on from JBBAVU010000017.1 coordinate 23,252, forward strand.
GCCGGCGGCCTCGTCGAGCACGATCGCAAGCGATCCCGCGATCGCCGCCCGCTTGATCGCGTCGAAGTCGGAACGGGTGAGCCGCTCCACGAGATCGGCGGCCGACAGGACCGCGGACGACGGGTCCCGCGCCGCGTCGGCGGCGACCTCGAAGAAGTCGATGCCTCCCTGCGACGCGCGGTCTCGATTCCACGGGGCTGCGTAGACCGCGATCGGATCGAGCCCCGTCTGCCGCCGGAACGTCTCGAGCCATCCGCCGATCACGGACGCCTGCGCGGGCCACTCGAGCATGTTGAAGACCACCACGACCGCCTTGCCGGCCGCGGCCGCCGCGGTGAAGAACTCCCTCACGGCGGCATCGTTGTACTTCTGCTGGGTGAGCACCGCGACGATGAGATCGCAGGCGCTCCGCACGAGTTCCGCCCGCCGCCAGTTGTCGCGAAGCGTGCCGTCGACGTCGGGCGTGTCGAGCAGCACGAGCCGCGGCGGCTGCCGCCCGCTCGCGTCCTCCCGCCAGAAGAGCCGATGCGCCGCCCCATCCACGAGCGGATCGTCCTCGCCGGCGAGGCGGACCACGTCGAACCCCGGGAAAAACCTGGCCACGGCGGCGGGGTCGGAAAAGCCGCGAGGCAGGCTCGCGACCGGGTGTCGCGTGCGGGCCGCCTCCGGCGAAGACCGGCTGATCGCGGAGCCGGCGAGCGCATTGGCGATGAGGCTCTTGCCGGTGTTCGTTCCGCCGCAGACGGCCACGACGAGCATCGGTTCGCCCGCGGTCTGCGGCTCGAGCTTCACGAAGAGCTCGTCATGCCAGGCCGAACGCGAGGGATCCGGCGCCGCAAGCGACCGTGCGAGCGGCGCGAGGCCGCGGATCGACTCGCACAGCCGCCTGATCGCCGCCGCTTCGGGTTTGCCGGACTCCGGCGAAGGGCCTAAACTCATGGTGAAAAGTGTGTCTTGCCGGGGCCGTTCCGGCAAATTGCACGTTCCGAACGGCTCTCATCCATCCCGCCCGCCAATCCGTCACGCCCATGCTCACACGCCGACCGGTGTTTCCTGGTGTCATCGAGATGAACTATCAGGCCGGATGGCGGATCGGGTGCAACGTCTACCTTGTCCACGACGACACGGGGTGGGTGCTCGTCGACATCGGCTACGAGGAGACCGTCGACGAGATCGTGGAAATGATCCGCCAGATGGACTTCCCCCTGTCGCAGTGCAGGGCGCTCGTGGCGACGCATGCGGACGTGGACCACATCCAGGGACTCGCCAAGGCGAAGTCGATCCTGAAGGCTCCCGTGTGTGCTCATGCGAAGGCGGTCGAGGCGCTCGAGAAGGGGGACCGCATCAAGACGTTCGCGGAGATCTCGGCGCAGAACGTGCGGATGGAGATGCCGCCCGTGAAGGTCGATCGCGTGGTGAAGGACGGCGACACGATCGAGGCGGGCTCCCGGAAGCTCGAGGTCTGGCACACCCCCGGCCACACCGACAGCCAGCTCGCGCTCCGCACGGGCAACCTCCTGCTCTCGGGCGACAACATCTATCGCGACGGCTCCGTCGGCGCGATCGACGCCCACCACGGCAGCGACATCCCGTCGTTCATCCGGTCGCTCGAGCGGATTCGAAAGAGCGACGTCGAATGGCTCCTCCCGAGCCACGGGCCGATCTTCCGCAAGGACGACCGGCTGCTCTCCGCCACGATCGAGCGGCTCGAGGGCTACCTGAAGCTCGCCGACTTCGGGACCTGCGCCCCCGACTGGCCCCTCATCGAGGAATGGGACCGCGAACTGGCCGAGGGCCGCTTCCCGACCGGCAAGCAGCCGGTCACGGCCCGATAGCCCAGCTTCGCAAGACGACCGAGACCGCGGCTCGCCGGCCGAAACCCCGCCTGGCGGACCCTGCGGGATTTTCCGTGAAGACCGGTCGTGCCGGCTGCCGATAGATTTCCGGTCGGAACGATTCCGCGCCGGCTGATCGGCGCGGACTCTCCCGACGAAACGTGGGGGGACAACCATGGCTCGGCATCTCTTCGCCGGCGTGATCGCAACGTCGCTCGTGGCAGCGGCGCTCGTGGCATCGGCCAACTCGGCCTCGGCCCAAAACTACGGCGGCAGCCAGGGCGACTACATCCGCCCGAGGCCCTACCCGTACGCCTATTCCGAATGGAACCGCTTCTACCACTACCCCTACGTCTTCTACCCGCACAACTACGCCCCCGACGCCTACATGCAGAGCGCCGAGGACCTCTACCACCGCTATCCGCAGGAGATGCGGATCCCGGTCTACAACCGCGCCTGGCAGAACTACTACCCGAAGCCGCGGCGGTATCACCAAGGCCACCACTTCAATCTCGACGTGTTCTGAA
>JBBAVU010000018.1:0-25040 GCA_040397565.1 Pirellulales bacterium
GGCGGCAATGCGGCGTCCTGCAGGCTCCTTACCAGGTTCGCCCCGCTTTATTACGGCCGCTCACCGGGCCCGCGGATGCGCCTTGTCGAAGGCGTCGAGGAGGCGGCTCGTCGTGACGTGCGTGTAGATCTGCGTCGTCGTGATGCTCTTGTGGCCGAGCAGTTCCTGGACGCTGCGGATGTCGGCGCCCGCGTCGAGCAGGTGTGTCGCGAAGCTGTGTCGCAGGGTGTGGGGACTCGCGCGGCCGGCGAGGCCGGCGGTCGCGAGGTGCTTTTCGAGGAGCCGGGCCACGCCGCGGACGCCCAGCCTGCCGCCGAGCTTGTTGGTGAAGAGCGGGCGGCGGGGTCCGCCGGTGGCGACTCGGGTCTTTGCCCGTGCGGCAATCCACGCCTCGATCGCCGCGCGGGCGTGCGACCCCACGACGCCGAGCCGCTCGCGGCGGCCCTTCCCGCGGATGCGGACGGTGCCGGCGCGAAGGTCGAGATCGCCGTCGTCGAGGCCGGACAACTCGTGCACCCGCAGCCCTGCGGAGTACATCAGCTCGAGGATCGCCCGATCCCTCAGGCCGGCGGCCGACCCGGGCTTCGGGGCGCGAAGGAGCCGGCCGATCTCGTCCCGCGTGAGGAACCGCGGCAGCTTGCGACTCTGCCGGGGGCTGCGGAGCGGCTTCGCAGGATTCGTGGGGCACCATCCCTCACGCTGGCCGAAGCGGTAGAAGCTCCGCAGGCTCGCGAGCTTTCTGGCGATCGTGGCGGGCGCGTAGCCGGCTGCGTGGAGGCCGGCCGCGAACCGGCGGAGAACCGCGGTGCTCGCATCGCCGGGCGAGCGGCAGGAGGCCGACTCCAGAAACTCCTGGAGTTGGATGAGGTCCTCCCGGTAGCTCTTCTGCGTGAGCCGCGACCCGCCCCGTTCGGCGGCGATGAAGGCGAGGAATCGCTCGATGGCGCGGCCCGTCGGCCCTCTCAGCTGCGGCTGCGAGTCGCCCGACTCGGGCCTTTCAGGCGGCATGGTCGGCCGGCGGCACGAACCCCACGGTCCGGTTGCGAGGCCTGGTCTGTCGGACCTTCTGACCGAGCACGGACGCGTCGTACCAGCTGAAGCTCAGATCCGGGTTGGCCGCATGGCGGGCGAGGGCTTTCAGCGTCTCCTCGCGACTCTCGTCGTCAAACAGGAACACGTACCGTTCCGAACCCTTCACCAGGGCGATGACGTTGATGTCGCGTGAAGCCATGAGATCCCCGTGGTCGAAGGAGAGCGGGCTTGCCGATGTTCGTTCGTTCATGGTGGCAGCCGATCGGCATGCCGCGACCACATTGGGGGGTATCGGCAGGAAAGCGGTCGGGCCCCAACACCGGGAGCGTGCGCCCTCCGGGTCGCCGCGACCGGGTCATTTGGACGCGCCTGACTCCGTAAACCCGTCAGCAGAGTTCGGAAAAGCCCCGGAGACCGAGCGGTTCCCGGGAGTAGAAGGGTTCGCCGTGCCGTGCCCCGATCAGGGAGCCCCACCAGCTTGCCGCGGCATCCACCCTTTCCGGAACGGTCGGGCCCCGCGAGGTCGCCGCAAACTGACTGGAATAGCATGCGATCGCACGACGTTTCAGGTCGTGGAAGGCGGAGGTGTCGACGATGAAGGCCGGCTGCCGGACGAGTCGCAGGTGGACGCAGGGGTAGTACCAGATGCGTTCGGGATGGAACGGGCTTCCCGGCAGTTCGCACTTCGTCAGCTTGGCCCAGAATCGTGCCGCCTCGACGAGTCGGGTCGCGGCGACGTGGTCCGGGTGGGCATCGACCCAATAGGGGGCGAAGAGCCACCTCGGCCGCGTCGTGCGGATCACCCCGGCGAGCCGGCCGCGGGCCTCGAGCGTGGCCCGCAGTCGTCGGTTCGGCAGCCCCAGGTTGTTTCGCCAGGGGAGTTGGAGGACGGCGGTCGCCTCGGCCGTCTCCCGCGCCCGGATCTCGGGAGATCCGTTGGGCGTCGGCTCACCGTCGGTGAGGTCGAGCACCCCGACGGACAGCCCCCGTGAAATCATCAGTGCGATCGTCCCGGCCATGCCAAGCTCCGCGTCGTCGGGATGCGGGGCGATCACGAGGCAGTCGAGCATGTCGGGTCGGCCTTCACTCTCGGGGCAAAGCGACGCACAATGGCGTCGGATGGTGGTGCGTCGGATGATGGTTCCGCGGCGGACCGGGTTTCCACGAGTGTCGCCTCCGGCCGCGCCGCGTCAAATGAGGGTGCACCGATGACCGACTCTGCGGGCCGGAACATGCCGGAGGCCGCCTGGCTGAAAGCCTTCGAGGACGTCTGCGACCACGCGAGGCGGGCCGCCGCGATCGGCTCGGTCGAATCGCTCCTCGGCTGGGACGAGCAGACCATGATGCCTGCCCCGGCTTCCGACCACCGGGCGGAGCAGGCGGCGGCGATCGCAGGCCTGCTCCATGCCCACAGGACCGATCGGGTCCACGGCGACCGCCTTGCCACCCTGGCGGAAGGGCCTGCCGGCCGCGGCGATTCCGACTCGGCCGTGACGATTCGTCGGCTTCACGACGACTTCCGCAAGCAGGCGAGGCTTCCCTCGCGGCTCGTGGAGGAGATCGCGCGGACCTGCGTCCGGGCGCAGGCGGCGTGGATCGAGGCGAGGAAGCAATCCGACTGGTCGCTGCTCGAACCGTGGATCGGCAGGGTCATGGCCCTCAAGCGGGAGCAGGGGAGCTGTCAGCTGCCCGACCGCGATCCCTACGACGCGCTCATGGACGACTACGAGCCGGGCGGTTGCGCCGCCCGGATCTCGGAGAGATTCGGGAGGCTGCGCGAGCGGCTCGTGCCACTCGTACAGGCCATCGCCGATCCGCCACGACGGCCGCTCGACGAGGTCGTCCGTCGCCACTACCCGCGGCCCGCGCAGGAAGTGTTCGTGCGACGCGTCGCCTCCGGGATCGGGTTCGACTTCTCCCGGGGGCGGCTCGACAGCTCGGAACATCCCTTCTGTTCCACGCTGGGGCCGCATGACTGCCGGATCACGACGCGATGGGACGAGCATGATCTCTTCACGTCGCTCTACGGCGTCCTGCACGAGGCCGGACACGGTCTGTACGAGCAGGGCTTGAAGCCGGAGTGGTTCGGCCTGCCGCCGGGCGAAGCGGCGTCGCTCGCGATCCATGAATCCCAGTCGCGATTCTGGGAGAACATGGTGGGGCGTTCAGCCGGATTCTGGGAGTGGTGCCTTCCGATCGCGACAGAGGCATTTCCCGAGTCGCTCGGGGACGTCACGCCGCGGCAGATGCACGAGGCGACGCTCGTGGTTCGTCCCTCCTTCATCCGCGTGGAAGCCGACGAGGTCACCTACAACCTGCACGTCATGCTTCGATTCGATCTCGAGCGGTCGATGATTCGCGGGGAGCTCGCGGTCGCCGATCTTCGCGACGCGTGGAACGAGCGGTTCGCGGCGGACTTCGGCCTGAGGATCGATCGGGACGCAGACGGGGTCGTGCAGGACGTTCATTGGCCCGCGGGACTCGTCGGCTATTTCCCGACGTACACCCTCGGCTCGATGCACGCGGCGCAGCTGTTGACCGCGGTCCGGCGGCATCTCGGGGACGTCGACGAGCTCGTTCGGCGGGGAGCGTTTTCGCCGGTGCTCGACTGGCTGCGGACCCACGTCCACCTCCGGGGCCGCCTGCTCGAATCCGACGCGCTCGTGGAAGCGGCGACGGGAGAGCCGCCGTCGGAAAGGCCCCTCGTCGAAAGCCTCTGGGAGCGGTACGGCCCGGCCCACGGACTGCCGTCGCGGCCGGCGTGAGGCCGAACGGCGGGGCCTTCGGGGGCGTTCGGGCGGTGAAATTCCGCCGCGGGCGGGCTTTGTACTCCCGTGCCGGTCCGATGGTAGACTCCCGGTCTCGGGAGCACATCATGGCAGAAGACGACAAGAATATCGGTTCTGGCGCCAATTTTGGGTCGGGTGCCAATTTCGGGTCGAGTGATGGTGCGGAAGATCCATGGGCGGGGCTCGACGCCGATGCGGCGACGAACGGGAACGACTCCTTCGAGTTTCCCGGGTTCGAATCGTTGCTTGATGTGCCGGCAGCGGCCGATGAGCCGGCAGCGGCCTCTGAGATCGATCCGCTGGCCGAGGCGGCCGCTCCGGAATTTGCTTCGGCGTCCGCCGAGCCTCCTGCCGACATCGACGATCTAAAAGTGCCGGCCTTCGACGCGTTGTCGCTCGGCGCTGAGGACGGCGTTTTCACCGACGATGCCGCCTGGAACGCAGGTGATCCCTTTGCGGTCACGGCGAGCGAGTCGTCGGATGCGTCGGAGCCGCCACTGGCGGTGTTCCCGCCGGCGGAAGCCGGGCTCCCCGCGGAGGATCAGGGAATACCTGAACAGGATCACGGGCTCATCGACGCGGGGCAGTGGAACGGTGGCGAAAGTGGCGGCGAGGACGATGCGGACGCGTTGGCACACCTCGAGGATGTCGCGGAGCCCGACATCGATCCGGGGATCGTCGCATTCGCCCAGCCCGACTCGGAGCTGGCGACGGCGAGCGACGCGGTCGAGGCCGGAGAATCGCTCGTCGTGGGCGATGCGGTCTCGGCAGAAGAGGAGTCGCTCGTCGGACAGTCCCAGATTGACTCTTCCGCCATCCAGATCGGAACAGGCCAGTCGGGAATCCTTGCCTTCGAGGACTGGGGCGGCGGGGCGGATGCGTCGGCGACCGACGCGTCATCGGCTCCCTCGGGCGACGACAATCCGTTCGGTGATTCCGACTTCGACGGCGACGCAGGAGCCACGCAGGCCGACGGCGGATTCGGCGACACCGCCGGACTGGCGGCCGGCGTCGGCGCAGCGGCCGTCGCGGCCCCGGCTCGGCGGGTGATCAAGAAACGGTCCGGGGGCGGTGGCATCGCCGCGATGGTGAGCGTGCTCCTCGGCGGCGTGCTCGCGATCCCGATCACGATCGCCATCCTCTTCTGGGGCTTCAAAAAGGATCCGTTCCAGATCGCGCCGAAGATTCCGGCATCGCTCGCGTTCCTGCTGCCTCCGCAGTTCCAGGTGGCGGGGCAGGGCGGCCGTACGTTGCCGGGGGTCGCCGCACGGCGGGACGCGGACGTGGCGTCCCGATCCCTCGAGGACCTCGTCGCCGAAGCCGCCACCACGGCGGAGACGGCCCCGGCGGCAGACCCTGCTGGTGAGCCGTCGGAGGGAATCGCCGCGACGGACGAACCGAGTGAGATCGATGCCGGTTCGGAAACGGTCGCGTCGACCCCGGAGACCTTGGAGCCGAGGCGTCCTCCGCCCCTCGACGCTTCTGCGCTCGACGGGGCCGTGGTGGCCGCCGACCGGGTGACGGTCCGGCTGCTCGACGCGTCCGACGATGATCCCGACTACAAGAAACTTCTCAAGGACTGGTACACGGCGCTCTCGAAGGTCGGCGAGGAGACCGTGTCGCTCGAGCAGCAGGCGTCGGATTCGGGCGCCGAGTTCGTCGCCGTCTCGCCGGCGATCAGGCGGACGATCGGCCGAATTCTCGCCGATGAGCGGGCAAGCGAGCAGTTCGCGAAGCTTTCCAGGATGTGGCTCAAGTCCCGGGGACGGACGTCGGACGGCGTCGTTCTGCCCGCGAAGCTTGGTTCTTCGCGAAAGGTGGGTGCCTGGTGGGTTTCGCGGGTGCGGGTCAGCGACGATCCGGCGGTGCCGGAGGTCGCAGTGTTGTCACGGTCGCAGCCCGGAGGATCGGAAGGGGATGACATCGTCGTGCTGGGGCTCGTGTTCGAGCCGGGGGTCGTCTGGGCGGCGGCATGCGACCGGTTCGAGCCGGTGAGCGGCGATGCCGACGATGACGCTCCTTCGGAAGAGCCGAAAGCATCGGCCCCCGCCGCCGGCGAGGAACTTTTCCCGCTCGAGTGATCTTGGAACGAGAGGCTGCGGCTGGTCGCGAGCGGCTTCCATCGACGGTCGTCGGTGCCGTCGAGTGCGTTCGTGCCCGCCGGGCTACCGTCGTCGACTTCTGGCAGCGGCACGTCGAACGGTTCCAGGCGACCCATGCCGGCACCGCTCCACGGCTCAATGCCCTGGTGCAGCCGCGGCACGAGGCCGCGCGGCGGGAGGCAGCGTTGCTCGATGCCCGCGGAGGCGGGCCGCTCGCCGGCGTGATGGCGAGCGTGAAGGAATGTTTCGCGGTCGAGGGGCTCGCGACCACGCTGGGCATGCGGACGCGGGCCGATCACGGTGATGGCGTGTCGGGCGAGATGGTCCGCCGCCTCTCGCGGGCCGGGGCGGTGGTCGTCGGCAAGGCGAACGTGCCACAGGCGATGTTCCAGTTCGACTGCGACAACCCGGTCTGGGGAAGGACGCTCCATCCGTCGAGTCCCGATCGGGGCCCGGGTGGATCGAGCGGCGGCGACGCGGCGCTCGTCGCCGCCGGAGTGGTGCCGCTGGCCGTCGGCACAGATCTGGCCGGAAGCATGCGGCAGCCGGCGCACGCCTGCGGCATCGCGAGCATCGTGCCGAGCGGGTCCTCTCTGGGGCCGTGCGGAGCGTTCGACACGATGCCGCATCTCTCGTGCGTGCGTCCGCGGGCCGGCTTCTTCGCCCGCTCCGTCGCGGACCTGGCGGTCGTGCTCGATGCCATCCTCGACCATCCGCTCGGACGAGCCGGCCCGGACGTCGAGGGACGTCGGCCGAGGGTCGGCTGGTGGGACGAGACCGGACCGATTCCGCCTTCGCCGGCGGTGCGGCGGGGCGTCCGCGAGGCGATCGCGCGGTTGGCGAGGACCGGGCTGGAAGTCGCGTCGGTCCCGCCGACGTTGGCCGAGGAGGCGGCCTGGCTGCATCTCGCCATCCTCTCGAGCGACGGCGGCCGATGCATCCGTCACCTGCTCGCCGGTGAACGCCCGATGCCGGGCGTTGCCCGCAGTCTCGCGATCGCCCGCGTTCCCCGCCTCGTCCGGCCCGCTTTGGCGGCATGCGCGAGGCTCGCCGGCCGCGGGCTCGAGGCGAGGGCGTTGCTCGAGACCGGTCCGCGTTCGAGGCGGGAGTTCGAGGAACTCATGGCACGCCGCGAGGAGATCCGCGGCCGCATGGCGGCGGAATGGCGGGATGCCGCCGGGCGGACCCTCGATGCGATCGTCTGTCCGGCGTTCGCCCTGCCGGCGCTGCGGCACCGGACGGCCTCCTCGCTCCTGCTGGCGGGCGTTCCCTGCTGCCTCGCGAGCCTGCTCGATCTTCCGGCGGGAGTCGTGCCGGCGACCCACGTGCGGCCCGACGAGTGTCGCGGCCGCGACGATTCCCACGACCCGGTTCTCCGGGAGGCTGCGAGGACCGACGAGGGGAGCGAGGGGTTGCCGATCGGAGTGCAGGTGATCGCCGTCGACGGCCGCGAGGCGACCCTGCTCGACGTGATGCGCCGCCTGGAAGGAGAGCCGCCGGGATGATCACCGACGCTCGGCCGGCTTCAGTCGGGAAGCCTCGCTTGGAGCACGCGGGGCATCTGGTCGATCGGAAGCACCTCGCAGGCGGCACCCGCATCGATCGCGGCCTTCGGCATGCTCCAGACCACGCTCGTCTTCTCGTCCTGGGCGATCGTATGCCAGCCACGGGCGCGGAGCTTGGAGAGGCCTGCGGCGCCGTCGCGGCCCATGCCCGTCAGCAGGATCGCCGCGCCGGTCCTCGGCCAGTGTTCCGCGATGCTCGAGAAGAAGACGTCGACGCTGGGGCGAAAGAAGACGTCCTTCGGCTCGACGCTGTACTCGAGTTGCCTCGACTTCGTGAGGATCATGTGGTCGTTCGTGCCGGCGAGAAGCACGTCCCCGGCCTGGGGAGTCTGCCCATGCTCGGCCACGCGGACCGGGCGGCCAGTCCGGTCGCCGAGCCACTTGGCGAGCCCCTGCGAAAAAGCAACGTCGACGTGCTGCACGATCACCGTGGCCACGTTCCAATCCCTCGGCAGGGCCACGAGCAGGTCTGAGACCGCCTTCGGGCCGCCGGTCGAAGCGCCGATCGCGAGGAGACGGGGAGGCGAGGAGCGAGCCGTGGTTGCCGCGGGCCTGCGGGCGACGGTGGCGCCGATGAGCTTGGCAATCGTCCCGATCTTCTCGACGAGCGCCCCGGCGCCGCTCACCTCCCCGGCGGGGCCGAGGATCGGCGTATCGACGGCGTCGAGCGCGCCGTGCCCCATCGCCTCGTACACGAGCGAGATGTTGCCGCTGACCGTGGCGGTCACCACGAGGATCGCGCACGGTGCGGACGCCATGATCTGCCGCGTCGCCTCGACTCCGTCGAGGTGGGGCATGATCAGGTCCATGAGGATCAGGTCGGGCCGGTCCCTCTTGGCCATGGCGACGGCCTCGACGCCGTTGGCGGCGGTCCAGGCGATCTCGTGGTCGGGGAGGCTGTCGACGACGCGGCGTAGCGCCTCGCAGGCAGCGCGGACGTCGTTGACGATGCCGATTTTCAAGGGGATGCTTCTCCGATCAGGTCGATGATCGTATTGAGAAACGTCTCGTCGTGGAAGCTGCTCTTCGTGAGATAGCGGTTGGCGCCCGCGTCGAGGCCGCGGAGGCGGTCCTCCTCCCGGTCCTTGTACGACACGATCACGACGGGAACGTCCTTCCGCGACGGATCGGCCTTGATGAGCGAAACCAGTCCGATCCCGTCCATGCGGGGCATGTCGACGTCGGTCACCACGAGGTCATAGTGGCCGGAGCGAACGGCGTTCCAGCCGTCCATCCCGTCCACCGCCACGTCGACCGCGAAGCCTCGCGACTGGAGGAGCTGCCGCTCGAGCTCGCGGACGGTGATCGAGTCGTCGACGACGAGGATCCGCTTCCGGCGGCGTTCCTGCTCCGCGATCCGCTCCATCTCCACGCGGGAGAGCCGGCGGCCGGCCAGGAGGTTGTCGATCGACCGCACGAGATCCTCGACGTCAACGATGAGCACCGGGTTGCCGTTCTCGAGGAGCGATGCCGAGTTGATGTCGGGCACCTTGCCGAGCCTCGGATCGAGCGGCCGGACCTCGAGATCACGCTCGCCGAGAAACGCGTCCACGATCATGCCGAACTGCTGGCCGCGGTCGCTGATCACGACGATGGGCATCGGATCGGCGGGCGTCCCCCTCGAGTCGAGGCCGAGCACCTGGGTCGCCATGACGAGGCCGATCGCGGTGCCGTCGCGGTCGAAGTATTGCCGCCCCTCGACGGTTCGCAGCGAGCCGTGATGGCAGAAGACGATCTGGTCGATCCGCGTGAGGGGAAAGGCGTAGGGCTCGCCGCCGATCTCCACGAGGAGCGCCCGGATGACCGACATCGTGATCGGCAATTGCAGCGTGAAGGTGGTCTGCCGGCCCGGCTGCGTGGCGACCCGGACGTTTCCGCCGACCGCCTTGACCATCGTCTGCACGGCGTCGAGGCCGACGCCGCGGCCCGAGATCTCCGTGACCTGTTCCTTCGTGGAGAATCCCGGGAGAAAGAGGAACTCGAGCAACTCGACCTCCGTGAGCTGGCCGGCGACCTGTGCCGCGACGAGGCCGCGGGAGACGGCCTTGGCCCGCAGTCGCTCCACGTCGATGCCGCGACCGTCGTCGGAGAGCGTGATGCTGAGCATGCCGGCTCGGTGCCTGGCCTCGAGGCGGATCGTGCCGGTCGCGGACTTGCCCGCGGCCTCCCGCTCTTCGGGCTTCTCGATCCCGTGGTCCAGGGCGTTGCGGATGAGGTGCGACAGCGGTGCCTCGAGCTTGTCGAGAATGTCGCGGTCCACGCCCGTCTGGTCGCCGATCACCTCGAACCGCACCTGCTTCTCGAGCGTGCGGGAGACGTCACGAACGAGTCTCGGGAAGCCCCGGATGCCGTCGGCGAGCGGCCGCATCCGGCTCTGGATGACCTCGTGGTGCAGCCGTGCCGAGAGATCCTCGTTGCGACGAGCGAACGCCTCGAAGTCCTCGATCTGTCCCGTGAACTCGGCCAGGAGATCCTCCGACTGCCGGCGCGATCGCGCGAGGAGGTCCGCGTCGGCCGCCGGGATCGGGGAGTCGGACGCCCGTAGGCGTTCCTCGAGCAGCCCGATGGCGTCGCAGAGCTCGAGCTGGCGTCCCCGCAACCGCAGGATCGCGTCCACGAACGGACGCAACTGCCTCGCCTCCACGAGCGACTCCCCCGCGAGGCCGACGAGCCGCGTCAGGCTGTCGGCCGACACCCGCACGACCCGGTCAGCCGGCTCGGCGATCCGCGGCTTCGCGGAGGAGGCATCGGCCGGAGGTTCCGGAGCGACGGGCGGCGTGGTCTCCTGCCGGGGGGGCTCGGGCGGGGGCGTCACCTCGGTTTCGGCGCTCGGAGGCGGCCCGGCGGCCGCAGCCGGAGGCGACGGCGGGGTCGCCGGTCGTGCCGGGAGCGATGCGAGATCGGCCACGAGCCGTTCCGCCCGGGCCGGCCAGGAGCTTCCCGCCGAGAGCGCGTCGGCGTCGCGGGCGATCGACGAGAGGAAATCGACCGCCTCGAGCAGCACGTCGACGTGGCCGGCCTGGAGCGTCATCGCCCCCTTGCCGGCGGCGACGAAGCAGTCCTCGAGGGCGTGGGCGACGCGCACCGCGGGCTCGAGCGCCACGATTCTCGCGGCGCCCTTGAGCGAATGGGCCGCCCGCATCATCGCCTCGATCGTCTGCGGGGAGCGGCTCGATTCCTCGATCGCGAGCACGCCGGCCGACAGGATCGCCGTCTGGCTCTCCGCCTCCAGCTTGAACAGCTCGAGCAACGAGAATCCGCTCAGGTCTTCGGCCACGTCACGTTCCTGCAGGTTTCCTAACCGGATACGAGCCCGTCGAGTCCATCGATCAATCTCGTCTCGTCGAGCAGCCCGACGGATGCGTCCTGCCAGTCGAACAGCGCCTGCGTCGCGCGTTGGGAAGACTGGCTCACCGTGGACGGCACCGAACGCATGGTCGCCCGGGCGACCGAATGCACGCCGGCCACCTGGTCGACGGCGAACACCCAGCGACGGGCTTTCCACTCGACCACGAGAAGGCGTCCCGTGCTGCCGGCCAGACCGATCACTTCGTCGGCCCGATCCGTGGACGCGGCCTCCATCCCGAGCAGCGACGCCAGCGAGATGCACAACTGCAGCTGGCCGCGGATGTTCACGATGCCCGCGAGCACCCCGCCGGTCCGGTGCGGCACGGAGTGGAGCGGCCGGAGTGTCGTCACCTCGACGAGCACGCTCGTCGGCAGGGCGAACCACTCCTCCCCGAGCCGGAAGATCAGGACGCTCGTGGCGTCGGGCGTCGCGGCGACGGGTGGCTCGTCGAGGATCGCCGCCCAGCTTTCCACGTAGCCGTCCGGGGCGGGACGGTCGAAGAAGGTTCGGGCGGCTTCGGCGAGCACCGGGCAGTTTCGGCAGTGGATGAAGGTTTCGAGCTCGGGGCAGCTGCGGTCGCCGGCGACGCCGATGCGACTCCAGCATTCCGCCATCGGCGCCACGATTCCCTGCGGGAAGGAGGGGCGGACGGTCATGAGGATCCCTTTCTGGCGAACACGCGGGAGGCGCTCTCGCGGTACTTCTCGGCCATCCTGGCGTCGCCGCGATGGCTGGCCACGAGGGCGAGCGCCAGGGCGGCCTCCTCGTGCGTGGGGTCGAGGTAGAGCGTCTTGTGGAAGCACGCCTCGGCACGGTCGAGGTCGCCCGCGGATTGGTGAAGCATGCCCGTCATGAAGAAGATTTCCGGGCTCGGTCCGAAGGACCGCGCGTGGGCGTCGCAGAGTTCGATCGCCTCGGAGAGCCGTCGCTCGTTGGCGAGCCTGCCGGCGATTTCCAGCGTCCGCTCGAGCGGGTTCGATGCCTTGGCGGAGGCGGCGACGTCCGTGCCCTGCTCGGCGGCCGCGTGCCTGGTGGGCCTGGCTGGATCGTGACCATCCTCGGGCGTCGCGGAAGTGCCGCCGCCGGGCTTCCGGCCCGGCCTCGGTCGAGGGGTCGCCCGGTCCGGGACCGGCCGTGCCGCCGCGAGCCGCGGCATCGAGGGGAATCGCGGCCGGCCGACCGCGATCGACCGCCGCACGGTGAACAGCGACGCATCCCCCGCCGGAATCCAGTCGCCCCGCAGAATCGGAGGTTCGGCGGCTCCGAGCACGAGGAGTCCGTCGGACGAGAGCATGGACTCCAGCGCCCGGGCCGCGCGATGCCTCGCGTCGGCCGTGAGGTAGATCAGAAGGTTGCGGCAGAAGATGCAGTCGTAGGGGCCCTTCGCCGTGGCGAACCCCGGTTCCAGCAGGTTTCCCCAGCGAAATTCGACCGCACGCTTCACGCGGTCGTCGATCACCGCTCCGCCCGCCTCCGCGCGAAACCATCGGCGACGGAACGACGAGTCGGCGTTTCGGAAGGCGTTTTCGGAATACCTCCCGGCCGCGGCCCTCGCGAGCGAGGCTCGGCTGACGTCGAAGGCATCGATCCGGAACGCGGTCTCCGGAAGGCCGGCGTCGAGCAGTGCCATCGCGATCGAATAGGGCTCCTCGCCGCCCGCGCACGGGACGCTGAGAATGCGGACCGGCGAGCGGCCGGGCATCGCGGCGAGCGTCTGGACGAACTTTGCGATGGAATCGAACACCTGCGGGTCGCGAAAGAACCAGCTCTCGCAGACGACCACCTCCTCGACGAGGCGGTCGCGCTCGGTCGAGTCATCGCGGACACGACGCGCGAGCTCCTCCTGATCGGACACCCCGAGCGCCTCTCGGCGGGCTCGGCACGCCCGCTCGACCGCGGCCGGGCCGAGGCTGGAGGCGTCCAGGCCGATCCAGTCCGCGAGGAATGCCTCGAGTTCATTCGGCTGCATGGCTGGGCGTCGTGGGATGAGGGAAAAGGCCGCGGAGCAGCTCCTCCGGGAGCAGCCGCTCGAGGTCGATCAGTTGAACCGTCGTGGCATCGGTCCCCGTCCGCCCCTCGAGCCTGAGGATTTGCCCCAGGTAGGGGGCGTTCGGGAGCGCCATCGTCGCCAGCGGCGACGACTCGCCCTCGACCGAGCGGATGGAGATCACATTCTCGGCGACGAGGCCCATCCGGGCCAGTCCGGCCGCCCGGCCTTCAACGCCGCCGCCGGCCGGAAACTCGACGACGATCACGCGGGTGCTCAGCCGCTGCGGGGGAGGGGCGGCGGCGATCCTCGTGCCGAGGTCGACCAGGGGCAGCAGTTGGCCCCGGTAGGTGAACAGCCCGGTCACGTACTCTGGCATGCCCGGGATGGGCCGCGCGGGAACGAGCGGCAGGACCTCGATCACCCGCTTCGAGGGGATCGCGTAGGACTGCCCGGCGATCGTGAATGTCAAAAGCTGCATGGAAGCGGCCGGCGGTCATGGGGCGTCAGGTCGTGAACCGCGAGACCTCCTCCTTGAGCCCCCCGACGGCCTCGCGGAGGTGGATCGTGGCCTTGTTGAAGTCCGACAGCGACGTCGCCGTGCGGGAGGCGCCCTCCGCGAGCCTCACCATCGCCTCGCGGATCTGTTCGGCCCCCTGCGACTGTGCCCGCATTCCCTCGGTGACCTGGCCAAAACGCTCCGAGATGCCCTGGACGGCGTTGATGATGTCGCCGAGCTTCTCCGAGACCTGCCCGATCTCCCGGACTCCGCCGCGGACCTGTTCGGCGAACTTGTCCATCTCCATCACACCGGCGGAGACCGCGTACTGCATCTCCTTCACCATCCGCTCGATGTCGAGCGAGGCGACGGCGGTCTGGTCGGCGAGGCGGCGGATCTCCCTCGCAACCACGAGGAAGCCCAGCCCGTACTCGCCGGCCTTCTCCGCCTCGATCGCGGCGTTGATCGAGAGGAGATTGGTCTGGTCGGCCACCTTGGTGATCGTCGTCACGGCGAGGTTGATGTTCGCAGCGCGTTCGCTGATCACGGCGAGCTTCGCGCCGAACGAGCCGGTCGATTCCGCGAGGGCCCTCATCGTGGATCCCATCCCGGCGAGGTTCACGCGGCCCTCCGCGGCCATGTCGCCGGTGTGGGATGCCATGTCGTTGACCTCGGTCATCGTCCGCACGAGCTCCTGGCTGGTGACGGAGATCTGCTTCACGGCCGCGACCGCCTCGCTCGTCGAAGCGCCGTAGTCCGCGATCACCTGCTGTTGCTCGCTCGACGTCGCCTGGATCGCGGTGGCCGTGGAGATGAGCGCCACGCTCGACTGTTGGATCCGTCCGATGAGCCCCCGGAGGTCGTTGGTCATCGTCTGGATCGCGACGAGCAGCGACCCCGTCTCGTCGTCGGTGACGGCGGCGACCTTGCCCCGCAGGTCACCGCCCGCGACCCGCTTCGCGGCTTCGACGGCGGTGCGGATCGGCCGCGAGATCGTTCGGGCGACGACGAGCGCCGCGAGCGTCACGCCCACGATCGTCAGGAGCGAAAGTGCGATGATCGCAAACCGCTGGAAGTGGATGAGCGCGAACGCCTCGGAGGCATCCTGCTTGATCGTCAGGCCCCAGCGGTAGCTCGGCAGGTACCTCCAGGCCGCGGCGACCTCCCGCCCACGGTAGTCCTTGACGAGCCCGTAGCCGCGGTTGCCCCGCGCGGCCGACTGGGCGCCGGTGCCGGCCTCGCCGCCGAAGGGAATCCGCATGCGGAAGGCGGCGTCGGCGGTGTTTCGCAGCGGCGCCGTGACAAGCGCGCCCCCCTCCGTAGCCATTGCCGCGACGATTTCGCCGCTGTCGCCGAGGCCGGTGTAGTCGGAAAGCATCCGCCAGACGCGGTCCGGCTGGAGGCCGAGCGCGAGCACGCCCACGCAGCGGCCCGCGTCGAAGATCGGGCTCGTGACGAACGCCATCGGCTTGCGTGCCGGTCCATAGGGCTGGAAGACGGAAAGCTCCGTCTGAAGGAGCGTCCTCGCACGATCGAAGCAGTCGGCAAGGGCCGTGCCTGCCAGTTCGCCCGACACCACGGAACTTGCCGGGGGGATCGACTCATCGAGCGAGAAGAGGACCCGCCCCGCGTCGTCGATGACGAGAAGCTGGCTGTAGCCGAAGGCACTGGCGACGTACTCGCAGAACGGCTCGAAATCCTTCGACGCCTTCGACAGCGCGGAGGCCCCGCCGGCGAGCACCCCGCCGAGGTCCCTGACCGCCTGCACGAACGTGGGCCCGCGGGCGAGAGCCGTCGTGTCCCGCACCCGCTCGCTCGCGTAGAGCTCCAACTCCGCGACGCGGGCGTCGGCGACGAGCGTGAGGTTCGTACGCACCGATTTCTCGAGCGCGTCGGCGGCGATCCTCGCCGTGATCGTGGTGAGCATCGCGCAGGGAATGAGCGCGATCACCAGGAACCAGAAGAGCAGCCTTCCGGCGATCGAACGCCGCATCGTGTTTTCGTCGACCGTCGTCATCGCGTCCTCGGTCCTCCGGTCGGGGCGGGCCGCGTGGCACCCGTGGGGGCTGCCCAGCCGCCGCCCCAGGCGGCGCGGAGTCCATCCACGAAGGCGAGCCACTCGTCCCGCGACCTCGTGATCGGGAACGGGACCGGCCTGACGGCGGTTCGGCTGCTCCAGACGATGTCGAACTGGCCGTCGGGACGGAATCGGCCGATCGTCGCGGGCCGCCAGGTGTGCTGCGTCTCCGGATCGACCGCGACGATTCCCTCCGGGGCGTCCATGCTCTGGCGTCGCATGGCCGATCGCACCTGCCTTACGTCGCTGCTCTGCACCTCCTCGACAGCCCTCGCCCAGAGACGCACGGCCGTGTAGGACGAAACGATCACGTCGCTCGTGACGCGGTCGTTGCCGTAGCGGGCCTTGAAGTCGCGGACGAACGATTGGTTCTCGGGGCGATCGAGGCTTTGGAAGTAGGTCCATGCCGCGTAGTCGCCGGCCACGTGCTCCGTCGGCATGTTCCGAAGCTCGTCCTCCGCGAGCGCGAAGGTCACGACCGGCACGTCCTGCGGCCGGACGCCCGATTCGCGGAGCTTGCGGAAGAACGCGACGGCCGAGTCGCCGACGATGGACGAGAGGACGACGTCGGGCTTCTCGGCGACGATCCTCGAGACGACGGAATCGACGTTCGTGCTGCCGAAGGGAACGTAGAGCTCCGCCACCTTCTCGTCGCCGAGACCGGCGAGTTGGTCGGAGATGATCGCGTTCACGCAGCGGGGCCAGATGTAGTCCGACCCGACGAGCATGTACCGCCGGGCCTCGAGGGCATCGTGGCTCCACTGGACGGCGGGAATGATCTGTTGGTTCGGCGCGGCGCCGACGTAGATGACGTTGGGTGACTCCTCGAGCCCCTCGTAGGCCATGGGGTAGACGAGGAGGTGGTCCGCCTCCTCCACGACCGGGACCACGTTCTTGCGGCTGGCGCTCGTCCAGCAGCCGAAGATCACGGTCGCCTTCTCCTCCCGGATCAATCGCCTCGCCTGCTGGGCGAACGTCGGCCAGTCGCTGGCCCCGTCGGCGATCACCCAGCGGATCGGCCTGCCGAGCAGTCCGCCCGAGCGGTTGAGCTGCTCGAGCGCGAGCACCTCGGCATCGACCATCGACCGTTCGCTGATCGCCATCGGTCCGCTCATCGAGTGGAGGATGCCGACGACGATCGGCGAGCGGTCGGTCAGGAACCGCTCCACTGCGAACCATCCGGCCGCGAGAACCGCGGCAAGAGCCGCGAGCCACAGCCAGCCGATGCCCGGGAGCCGGCGGATGGCGACGGAGCCGTCCGACGTCGCGTCCGGAGGCGAGTGGGGGGCCGCCAAGGGCGGAGTGAATTCGGAAATGCTGGACATGGCATCCCTGCAGGAGCGATCGAAGCCGACCACTCAATCTTTACCCAAGTTCTGCCTTCAGGCGAATCGTTCGGCTTTCGCCAGACCTCGAGGCCCGGCTCACCCCTACGACCGGCATGACCGGGCCGCCTGCCGTCCGGCAGCGGCACCGATTCGGGCCTTGCGGGGCAGGGGACGGACGAACCGGTACCTCGACGAGGGGGTGACGCGGACGCCGCTGAAACGTGGTAAGTTTCTGTCACATCGAAAGAAGTCGTCTCCCTGGGGCATTTCGACGACCTCTGCAGGCAGTTAGCGTCATGCGTTCATTCTCGGCCCAAACCGCTTCGGGCGATCTGGCCATCGCCCGGATCGTCGGCGTTTCGCCGTGGGCCGAACAGCTGCGACGCGACATCCAGCGGATCGCGGCCCACCAGTCGAACGTGCTCATCCTCGGCCCGAGCGGCACGGGCAAGGAGCTCATCGCGCGGGCCATCCATGCACTCGGCAACCGGGCCGCGAAGCCTTTCATCCCGGTGGACTGCGCGGTGACGACCGGAACGCTGTTTGCCAGCCACATGTTCGGACACGTGCGCGGCGCCTTCACCGGGGCCATTGCTTCGGCGCTCGGATGCTTTCGCGCCGCCGACGGCGGGACGATCTTCCTCGACGAGATCGGGGAGATGGAGCCGGAGCTCCAGGCGAAGCTGCTTCGCGTGCTCCAGCAGCGGATGGTGGTTCCGGTGGGCAGCCATGACGAGGTGCCCGTGAACGTCCGCGTGCTGGCCGCCACGAATCGCGAGCTCTCCCGCGAGGTGCAGGAGGGTCGGTTTCGCGAGGATCTGTACTACCGCCTGAACGTCGTCACGATCCGAACCATGGCCCTGAGGGACCGGCCGGAGGACATCGCGGTCATTGCGGAGCGTTATCTCGCCGAGCTGTCGGCCAGGTACGGCATGCCCTGCTGCTCGCTCTCCCAGGCGGCGCTCGGCCTGTTGATGGAGTACTCGTGGCCCGGCAACGTTCGCGAACTGGAGAACGTCCTCGAGCGGGCCGTGATGTTCTCGTCCGGCGACGAAATTGACGACGACGCCTTCTCGAACCTCCGTGAGCCGCGTGACGGCTCGTCGCCGCAGCCCGGCGAGGTTCACCGACAGGCGATCGGACCGACCGCGGAGGGCGGGACACAGCTCGAGCAGGCCGCACGGAGGGGGGTCGTCGCCCCGACGTCCATCAGCGGCGTCTACAGGGTCGATGCGAGGTCGCGGGCCCACGGCGAGCCGGTTGCAAAACCGTCGACGGCCAACGAGCGGGGAGCGGTGCGAGAAGTGCCGCCAGCCACCGACGGCTGGCCGACGCTGGCCGACGTCGAACGGGTCCATCTCGAGCGAACGCTCGCCGAGGCGATGTACAACAAGTCGCTGGCCGCAAAGCTGCTCGGGATCGACCGCTCGGTGCTTCGCCGCAAGTTGCAGCGGTACGGGCTCGATGCCGCGGGCGGCCGGGATGGCGATGCGGGCGGGGAAGCGGACGCCCAGGATCCGGCGAACGAGTAGGGCCGGGGAACGAGTAGCCGGTCAACCGGCCTTCGAGCGGATGACCGGAGCGGCATCCTCGTCCGGCACCCGCAGCCTCAGCGTCGAGGTGGGCGGCCCACGACGCTCCTGCACGAAGCCGCGAGAACCCTTCGAGAGAAATTCGTGGATGTGCGCCACGGGCCCCTCGGGGAATTCGACTCTGAGCGTCGAGAGAACCTCCGACCATGCGAGCCCACGACGATAGATGATGCGATATGCGGCCTTGAGATCGGCGATCTCGGCGGACGAATGACCGCTCCTCTTGAGCCCGACGATGTTGAGCCCGACGACGCAGCCCGACATCCCGTCGATCAGCATGTACGGAGGAACGTCCTGCACGACGCGGGCGTGACCGCCGACCATGGCGAGCCGTCCGATCCGACAGAACTGATGGACGGCGACGGCGCCCGACACGAACGCCCGGTCCTCCACGACCACGTGGCCGCCGAGAAGGGATGCGTTCGCAAAGATCACGTTGTTGCCGACCGCAGCATCGTGGCCGACGTGGGCGCTGGCCATCACGAAGTTCATGTCGCCGATCGTCGTGTGCATGCCGACCTTCAGGGCCCGGTGCACGGTGACGTACTCGCGAAAGACGTTGTGGTCCCCGATCACGAGCCTGCCGATGGTCTGTGGCCTGGCGGCATGCTGGGGCGCTCCTCCGATGACGGCATGCTCGCCGAACTCGTTGTGGCAGCCAGCGGAGACTCCAGACTTGATGACAGCGCCGCTCGCGACGGAGCAGAAGTCGCCGAGTTCAACGTCGGGCTCCACGATCGCGAAAGCGCCGACCTTCACCCCGACGCCGAGTTTGGCTTCCGGGCTGACGACGGCGAGGGGATGGATGCTCACGGCCTTTTTTCCCGGGCGATCGAAGCCGCGCGGTCATTCCGACGGCGGATGGGGTTATCGGCTGGCAGGCCGACCCGTTTCAATGCCAGTTTCCGCCGGCGTTGCAGGCCCCGCCATGTCTCCAGAACCCCGCGCCGGGTGTCTCCGGGCGTCTCCGACGCTATGCTGCACCACCGTGGCAGGATGGAGAGACGGAAGGTCGAGTCGTTCGGCGAAGAGGATTCCATGAATCGGGAAGATGGCTATCTGGCGGCGGAAAAACTCAAGTCGGAGGGCCGACTGGACGAAGCCGTGCGAGCCCTCGAGGCGGTCGTCGCGGAACACCCCGACTATGCGTTGGCCCACTCGGCGATCGCGGCGTGGTGCACGCGTCTCGAAAAGCACGCCGACGCCGTCGCCCACGCCCGCAAGGTGGTCGAACTGGAGCCACGCGATCCGTTCAGCTACACGGCGCTCTCGGTGGCATGCATGCGGGCCGGACTGATCCAGGAGGCGGAGGAGGCCCTCGCTCGGTCTCGGATGCTGACCGGCTGAGATTCCGCCGGTTCAGGCTCCGCGGTGCCGAGTGCGGCATCGAGCCGTTCCAGGCGGTCGCGGTCGGCCTTGCTGAGCTGCTCGGCGATGAGGCCGAGCTTCCTGGCCCGGGCCAGGGAACGCCTTGCGCCCTCGATCTGGGCCGCCCCTTCCTGCGCTACGGCGAGGTGGAGGAGCTTCACGGGCGTCGGCATGAGCGATGCCTCTCTGAGGTCCTCGACCGCCTTCGAGTAGTTGCCGAGTTCCGTCTGGACCACGCCACGCGTGTCGAGAAGGTCCGGATGCGGTCCGAGTTCCTGGATCGCCGAATCGATCAGATCGAGGGCCTCCTTGGCGGTTTCCTTCCTCGCGAGGTGGAACGCGAGATTGTTGGCGACGATGGCCCGCTGGGTCTTTTCGAGGTCATCCTGGGCGAGCAGCTTCCTGTACATCGATTCGACCTCCTCGGTCTGTCCCGTGATCTCCCGCATCTCCGCCTCAAGCAGCCCGATGACGATCGACCCTGGGTCCTGCCGGCGTGCCTTGACGAACAATTTGTCGATGCGGCTGCGGATCCCGGGCTCCGGCGAGGTGCCCTGAGTGCGGGCCACGAGCACGGCCGTCTGCAGGAGCCGTTCCAGCGGGAGGCGATCCCAGGCGTTCTCGAGCAGTTGGATCCCTTCCTCCGTCCGTTTCTGTCGACCGAGGAACTCGGCACGCGCCACGATGCCGTCGAGCGACCGCTCGGCGAATTCGGTGAGCAGCTTGTCGGCCGCCTTCGGGAAGCCGAGTTCCTCCATGAGCTTGGCAGTGGAGCCGAGTTGCGGCACCTGCTCGGCGGTCACGGGCCCGCTGGGCATCAGTTTCTTCGCGGCGGCGACCGCCGTCGGCCGGTCCTTCTCGGCCAGCGCGAGCTTTGCCTCGAGGGCAAGGGTGACCGGAGCCTCGGGCACCTTCTGCCGGAGACGCTGGAGCCAGGTGCGGGCCGACGAGGTTTCCTCGTGGTCGATCAACCGCTCCACGAGCATCGCGTAGAGCGCGGGCGGCGCGTCGGGCATGGCCACGAGCGACACGAGTTCGCTGCGGCAATCCTCCCACAGGCCGAGCTTCTCGCGGAGCTGGGCGACCATCAATCGCTGGCTGATGGAAAGCGGCTGCGACTTGCCGAGCACTGAGAGCAGTTCGAGCGCCCGTCGCCAGCTCGAGGGCTCGGGACGGTCCGCGAGAAGGCGGATCGCGATGGCCCGGTCCTCGGGGCCGAGTTCGCCGTCGGGGCCCGTGTTCTGGTCGAGGATCGAGATGGCCTTCTGGAGCATGGCGTAGGTTCCCCGCTCGGCGATCAGTTCCGCGAGCGCGCGTCGGGCCCAGACCTTGGTGGATCGGTCGCTCGCCGACGCGTCGGGTAGGTCGACGATCTTGGAAAGCAACTCCCGCCCCTCGACGAGCTTGCCCCGACGAACCGTGAAGGCGGCCAATGCCCGCAGCGCGGTGAGATCATCCTTCCTTTCGGCGACGGCCTCCTTCAGGTAGCGCTCGGCGTCATCGGGCCGTCCCAGCATCTCGCTCGCCTGCGAGAGCACCAGCTGCCGCTCGAGGCCCTCGAGTGCGTCGCCGGCGCGATCAAGCGTCCGCTCGGCGATCTTGCTGCGACCCGTGGAGATCTGGTGGCCGATCAGCGAGAGCCAGGTTTCCGGACGATCCCCGGCTGCCCTGACGGCGCGTTCGAGCACTTCCTCCGCCCGTTCGGACTTGCCGGACCTGCTGAGCAGCTGTCCCAGCCAGAGCAGTTCCGACGCGTTCGTGGACTCGTCCTTCACGGCCCGCTCGGCGATCGCAACGGCCTCGTCGACCTTGCCTCCGCGGAGCTGGATCTCGGCGGAGATTTTCTCGAACCCGCCGAGGCCGTCGGGGCCGAGCGTGCCGAGCACCTGCTGGGCCTCGTCGAACCGGTTGGAGGCGTACAGGAGCGTCACGAGCTGCCGGACGACCGCCGGGTTTCCCGCGCCGAGCCTGACCGCCTTCTGGAGCCGCTCGATGGAAGAGGGGATATCGCCCTCGAGCCCGTCGAGTTCCGCGAAAAGTTGCTGGATATCTGCCCATCCGGGACGCTCGTTCTCCGCCTCGATGAGCAAATTCCTGGCCTCGCGGAGGTTCGCCCGCTCGGCCTTGCCCATCTCCCCGACCACCTCGCTGGATGGGTCGGCTTTCCGCTGGAGCGACTTTCTCGCATCCAGCACCCGGCTCGATGCCTCCGCGAAACGGCCGATGGCGCTCGTCGGACCGGCGAGCTTCGCGATCTCACCGGCCGCGGCCCTCAGCTTTTCGACGTCGGAGTCCTCCCTCGCCATGTCGAGCAGCACCAGCCGCAGCCTCAGGTCGTCGGGCCGCATCTCGACCGCCTTGCCCCACAATCGCTCGGATTCGCTCCGCTGACGCAGCCCATAGCAGAGGGAGGCGAGGCCCGAGAGAACCCTCGCCGCGTCGTCCTTGTTCTCGAGCTTCACGGCCCGGTCTTCGATCGCCTTCAGCTTCTCCAGGGCGGCCGCCGGGGCATCATCGCCGCCCTCGGCCTCCCGCGATGCGACCTGCGCTTCGACGAGCATGAATCCGGGGTTTTCCAGCACGGACTTCGGAGCCTTGTCGACGATGCCGCGGGCGGCGACGGGACCATTCTGCCGGAGTTCCAGCGTCACGAGAGAGGACCGAAGGGCAATGCTGTTCGGATTCGACTTCAGAGCTTTCCCGAGCAGTTCGATCG
Organism: Pirellulales bacterium; assembly: GCA_040397565.1. Taxonomy (GTDB): domain Bacteria; phylum Planctomycetota; class Planctomycetia; order Pirellulales; family UBA1268; genus UBA4655. The sequence goes on from JBBAVU010000018.1 coordinate 22,405, forward strand.
CTTCCTTCGGTTCGCCCTTTCGCACGAGTAGGTCGGCGCGGAGGATCGCGATCTGCTCGTCGGAGATCTGCTCGGAGCTGCCAAGCATCTCCATCAGCTCATCCACGGCGGTCCAGTCGCGTTCGGCGTCGGGCTTCCTGGACTGGACGGCGATCCTCAACTGCAGGAGGGGTGCCCAGACCTGCGGAATCGCCGCCAGCCTCTCGGCGGCGATCGAGCCGGCGACGAGTTCGAACTCGGCGAGTGCCTGCTCCGGCTTGCCGGATGCCACGAGGGCATTGGCGGCGCCCACCCGGGCGGCAAGCGACGACGGATCGTCGCTGAGCACCCTGCGATTGGCCTCGAGCTGTTCGTCGTACTGTCCGAGCTGCTCGTGGCACTGGCCGAGGTGGAGGTCCACCTGCCTGGTCAGCTCCGCCGAAGCGGCGATCAGCGGCCGTACCCGCTCGAGCTTCTGCTTCGCCTGCAGCCATTTCTGCCGTGCGATGAGCAGCCTCGCCTCGAGCATGCCGATGGCGGGGTTCGACGAGCCGAGCGATTCCTTGAGCACGTCGATGGTCTTGTCGACTTCGGCGAGCCGGTTCTGCTGGAGCTGAAGATCGGCGAGCATGAGCGACAGGCCCGGCTGCGAACCGGCTTTCCGGATGCCGTCCTCGAGAATCTCGATCGCCCGCGCCGACTCGCCCCGCTGGATCGCCAGCATCGCGGCGGCCCTGATGACCCGTTCGTCTGCCGCGTACTTCTCCATGGCGGCCTGGATCACGGCGGCGGCCTGATCGAGCTTTCGTTCGGCGAGAAAAATCTCGAAGCTCGCGATCATCGTTTCAGGATCGTCCGGGGCGAGGGTGGCCGCTTCCGACACCGCCTTCGACGCTGTCGGGAGGTCGCCTCGTTGGCGGGACCACTTGGCGTAGGAGAGCCACGCGGTGTGGTCGGTGGCATTGGCCTCCAGGAGCCGGTCGAGAATCTTCTTGGCGGTGTCGCGATCGCCCCTCTTCTCGTCGAAGATCGCCGCCAGGAGCACGTACGCCTCCGTGGGCACCGACGCCTTCGATTCCGCCTTGTCTTTTTTATCACCGTCATCCGCTTCGGCCTGTTTGTCTCCCTGCTCGTCGCCTTCGTGCTCATCGCCTTCGTGCTCATCGTGGAACGAGCGGCTCTGGAGGTCGAACCCGATCAGGTCGGCCGCGATGCCGGCCGCCTCGTCGAAGTTGCCGCCTCCGGCCCACGATCGGGCGCGCGCCACGTCGATGCCCGCCTTGTCGAGCGGCGGCTTCGAATCCTCGGTGCAGAGTTCGCGCAGGATGCCAAGGTGTTCGCGGGCGTCCGAATACCGGCCGATCCTGAGCTGGAAGTCGGCGAGCTTGCGGCGAAGTTCGTGATCGGCCGGCTTCTTGCGGACGGCCTCCTCGAGGATCGTGAAGGCGCGGGCGAAGTCGTTGCGGTTCGCATCGGAACGATTGGCCCGATCGAGCAGCAGTTTCGCGTATTCGGCCAGGGCGTCGGCGTCGTCGCGGCGGTAGCCGAGATAGCGGCCGTAGAGCGCGAGTGCCTCGTCGGACTTGCCCTCGTCGAGCTTGGAGCGGGCGAGTTTCGCGATACCCCCCGCGTTCCTGGCCACCTGGAATCGATGGAGGAAATACGTTCCGACGACCCCGACGACCAGCATGCCGACGAGCAGGATGAGGAGTCGAACGTTGACCTGCTTCATGACCGGTTGCACCTTCGGGAGGGGCCGCAAACGGCCCAATTCAGGCCTCTTGCTCCCCGCCCGGCATCGTATCACAAAGGTGTTGCCGGATGCGAAAAACGGGCCGAAGTGGCGTCGATCGGGATGGTTCCGGCCCCGCCGCCCGCGCAACGTCGACGGCGTCGGGGGGGAAGGTTGGGCAAGGGGCCTGAATCGAGCTGCAAGGTTGGCGGCGACCCTGCCGATAAACGCGAGTGTGAGGGTCGTGCCGCGCACGCGGAGCGATCGCCTGCATCAGCCGAGGCTTTTTTCATGGACACGTTCCGGTTTCAGCGCGTGATCAACGCGGTCTTTCTGGCCGCCATCGCCGTTTTCGCCGCATCGTCTCCGCGTGCGGTCGAAGCCGACGAGTCGATCCTGAAGCGGGTGGTCGGTGCCGTGTCGCCCCGGCGCGACGGGGGACCCGTGGGACGGTTGCACCGTCGGATCGAGGAGCGGCCGGCGCATCGAAACGACTACCAAGACGGCCTCGTCGTCCATGCCGGGGGTGCCTACGCAGGACAGATCGACTCGCTCGAAGGGCATGGCGGCCACGCCGGCGCAGCCTGTCGCGGCGGCCATTGCGACGACAATTGCATCGTGCGGCCCGACCGGTTCGGTTTCTATGAAACCCAGTGGCGTCAGTGGCCCGGTGCGAGGGTCGTCCAGGCGGCGGGCGTCGGAGAATTGACGCCGGCATCGCCGCCGCGGCTGCAATTGCCGAGTGAAAAGGAGGAATCGCTCGATCCGAAGGCGGCCGTCGAGTTCGGGGTCGACGAACCGCTGGAGGGCCCGGATGCCACGACGCTCCCGGGGCTCGGGCCGTTCGTGCCGCCGCCGCAGCAGAGGCCGCCCGCGGCGAAGCCGCTGGATGTTCGTGAACCTCGAACAGTGCCGAACGAAGACA